>JAJFHL010000188.1 GCA_021775615.1 Hyphomicrobiales bacterium | reverse complement strand
GTTCGAAGCACCACCGTGTTGCCGCGTTCCACGAGATCGAACACGCGTTCGTCCGCCGCGCCGGTGAATTCGCCATAGGCCTCGTCGACGATCAGCAGAATGTCATCGGACAGCTCTTCGCGCAGACGGACGATTTCGGCCCGCGCAATGCGCGTTCCGGTGGGGTTGCCGGGATTGACCACGCAGACAACCCGGGTCGACACCGTAACGGCATTCAGAAGAGCATCGACGCTCACCGTCAGCTCGTGTTCCGGCGCACTGAAGAATTCAGCGTCCGCGCCATGTGCGGCGACGCGGAAGAAGGCATATCCATATTGCGTCGACAGCACGCTGGCATTCGGGCCCGCAAAGCTCCGCAACAGACAGTCGATCAGTTCCATCGATCCGGCGCCGCACAGGATGTGCTGAGGCGAAAGGCCGTGGACATCGGCGATTGCCGTGCGCAACTCCCCCCAGTCCGGATCGGGATAGAGCTGTGAGCTTGCCAGCGTTTCGCGCGCGGCCTCGACAGCCATGAGGCTGGGCGGAAACGCGCTTTCGTTTTGAGCCAGCGATATCAGGGGTGTGTCCCGGGGCGCCGTGAGATCGGCGAGCGCGTGGGGCGCCATGGCAGCCACATGGGCATTCGGCGTGATCATGTTTCCCGACCTTCTTTGGTGAAACCATAGACCTGTTCCGCCGCATCCGCGCTGATCAGGCCTTCTTCCAGGTCTCGGTGAACCCGTTCAGGTGCACGCGCTTTCGGATCGCCGAGCCCACCGCCTCCAGGCGTCTCCACGATCATTGTCTGGCCTGGCGCCATTCGGAATTCGCCCTTGCCGGAGAGATCGGGGCCGGCGTCGATCCGGACCCTGCCCGCCGCGCCCGGCCGTCCGCCGTCGGCGCCGAACGCCGGGTACTTGATGCGCTCCAGAGACAGGAACACCAGAAAGGGCTGGTTGCCGGACGAACAAAGCTCGATCCGCTGACCGAGGCCGCCGCGCCATCGCCCGGCGCCGCCGCTGTCACGCAGAAGCTCGCGCCGTTTGATGAGCACCGGCGCAACCGCTTCGGTGATCTCGACCTGGCTGCCCCACACGCCGCTGGGAAATGCCGTCGCCGAAAGGCCGTCTTTCGTCGGCCGCGCCCCGGTGCCGCCGTTGTGGGTCAGCTCGATCGCAAAAATCTCCCCACCATCGCGCGCCGTCTCCGGCGTGTTGCGCAGCGGCAGGTCATACATGCACGATGCCCCTTCGGCGGGAACCCGGTCGGGCAGCGCCTGGCGCAGACAGCCGTAGACGAGGTCGGGCGTCAGTTGCCCGAGGGTGTGCCGCATGGCGACCGGCGCCGGCGGCAGGGCGTTGAGGATGCAGCCTCGCGGGCCGGACACGGTGAACGGTTCGAGCGACCCGGCATTGTTGGGAATGTCCGGCCCTATGATGCAGCGCAGGGCGAAGACTGTGTAGGCCGTCGCGTAGTTCAGCGGAACATTGATGCCCTTTGATGAGCAGTCCGATGTGCCTGCGAAATCGACCGATATGCCGCCGGGGGTGACAGTCATCTCAGCGCAGAGGCTGATTTCCCTCTCGTAACCGTCGACACGCAAGGTGTACTGATAGATGCCCTCCGGCACCTCGGCGATAGCTTCGCGCGTACCGCGCCGCGACGTGTTGATGATGTGATCGCCAAGAGGCTTCAGATCATCGAGGCCGAACTCGTCCATCATCTCGACAAGCCGCCGTGCGCCCACCTCGCTGCAGGCGATGAGCGCATAGATATCGCCTTCGTTGGCAATCGGCTCGCGGGAATTGGCCTTTATGATGTCCAGCAGCAGGGCGTTGACCTCTCCACCTTCGACCAGATGACACGGCGGAATGAGCAGTCCTTCATCGTAGATGTCGGAGCCTTCCGGACCCATGCCGAGGCCGCCGAGATCGACCAGATGCGAGGTGCAGGAAATGAACCCCACCACACGGGCCTCCCGGAAGACCGGCATCAGCAACAAAAAGTCGTTGAGGTGACCCGAGCCGATCCACGGATCGTTGGTCATGTAGATATCGCCCGGCTTCATCTCCTGCAGCGGGAACCGGGCGCGCAGGATCTTGACCGCTTCGGCCATGGTGTTGATATGGCCGGGCGTGCCGGTCACCGCCTGGGCAAGCATGCGGCCCTTGAGATCGAATATCCCGGCCGAGATATCGCCGCATTCGCGCACGATCGGACTGAACGCGGTGCGGATCAGGGTCTGGCCCTGCTCTTCGACCACCGCCAGCAGCCGGTTCCACATAACCTGAAGCTGCGTAACACCGAACCCGCTCATGGCCTTGCTCCTTTACCGTTGAGACGCGTCAGCGACAGGCTGCCATCGCCCAGCACATCGGCGAAGAAATCGCTGCTCACCAGGGTTGTGGTCTGCGGCTCGACGATGAGCGCCGGGCCCGTGAGCCGGTCGCCGGGGGAGAGGTCGGAACGCTGAAACAGGCCCGCGTCGACGGTCATGCAGGTGACGTCGCAAGTGATCGGTCTGGTCAGCCCGGGTTTCACCTCGCGCGTCCCGGCAGCGCGTGGTGTCGGCGCCTGCGCCACTTCATCGGTGGAGACGCGCACCGACCAGTTGAGGATCTCGATCGTCATGCCGGGCACGGCGCGGGAAAACTGACGCCGGTATTCGGTTTCGAACGCCTGGCGCAGGTCGGCAATGTCGTGCGCGGTCATCGGCCGGTCGGGCAGGGCGATTTCGATCTCGTGGCCCTGGCCGTGATAGCGCATGAAGGCCTTGCGTTCGCGCCGCAGAGCGCCGTCCGGCGCACCGGCGCGCACGGCCGTCTCGGCGGTTTCGATCAGTCCATCGAGCAGGCCGGAGATTTCACCCGGGTCGAGACCGTCCAGTGTCGTGTAGTGGCTGCGCACGATCTCGAAAGAGACCGGCGCATGGAGAAATCCCAGGGCCGAACCCACACCCGGGTCGCACGGCACCAGGATACGTCTGACGCCGGCCCGGCGGGCAACCCGGGTGGCATGCAGTGGACCGTTGCCACCGAAGGCGATCATTGTGCGCTCGCCCAGATCCTTGCCGGACTCCACCGCATGCATGCGCGCCGCGCTCGCCATGCTCTCATCGACAATCTGGCTGACCCCTTCCGCGGCGCCGGACGCGTCGAGATCAAGCAGACCGCCGACCGTAACCTCGAGCGCCGTTTGTGCTGCCGCAACGTCCACCTTCAGCCGGCCCTCCGCGAAGCTCCCGGGCTCGATCAGGCCGAGCACAATGTCCGCATCGGTGACGGTGGGCTCGGTGCCACCCTTGCCGAAGGCCGCCGGGCCAGGCTCGCTGCCGGCGCTTTGCGGGCCCACGCTCAGCCGCCCCAGCCGGTCGACGCTGGCGATGGAGCCGCCGCCGGCACCGATCTCGATCATCTCGACCACGGGAATGCGCACCGGCATTCCGCTGCCCTTGATGAAGCGGTCGGCGCGGGAAATCTCGAACCGGCGCGACGTTTGCGGCCGGTGATCGTCGATCAGGCACAGCTTCGCGGTGGTTCCCCCCATGTCGAAGGAGAGCACCCTGCCGGCGTCCTGCGAGGCAGCCAGGCGGGCCGCCAGAATGGCGCCGCCCGCCGGACCCGACTCGATAAGCCGTACCGGAAACCGGGCGGCGGTCTCGAGTGTCGTCATGCCTCCGCCGGCGGTCATCATGAGGATGGGGCAGGTGAGGCCCTCCGCCGCAAAGGCTGTGGCGAAGCTTGCCAGATAGGTCGACATCAAGGGCTGGATATAGGCGTTTGCGACCGTCGTGCAGGCACGCTCGAACTCGCGCGCTTCCGGGCTCACCTCATGCGACAGCGATATGGCGATGCCGGGACGGCGCTCGAGCAGCAATTGGCGCAACCGAAGTTCATGGTCCGGATTGGCATAGGCATGCAGCAGGCAAACCGAGATCGCCTCCGCGCCGCAGGCGTCGAGGGCGCCGACCAAGTCGTCCATCGCCGCCTCGTCGAGCGGTTCGACGACACGCCCGTGGACCGACATCCGTTCGGGCACCGTGAAACACCGTGCCCGCGGCACAATCAGATCGGGCTTTTCAAGATCGATATCGTACTGGCTGTAGCGGCGTTCATAGGCGATTTCGAGAATGTCGCGAAAACCCTGCGTGGTGATGCTGGCGATGCGGGCGCCGCGGCGCTCGATCAGGGCGTTGGTCGCCAGCGTGGTGCCGTGAATGAAGCCGGTGACATCGCTCAGCGAAACGCCGGCACTGGCGATCACCTCCCGAGCGCCCGCCATCGCGCCGGTGGTCGGGTCATCATGTGTGGTCAGCGTCTTGGTGGTGCCGAGCACCTGATCGGCGCCGGCGACGAGAACCGTATCGGTAAAGGTTCCGCCGATATCGACGGCGAGGCGCAAACGTGTCGTGGTGTTCATGTAAGAGGCGTGCCGGAGAGGAGAGCTTGGGCTCAGTGGCAAAACCCGTCATCTGAGCCCGGTGCGGTGCCCGGTATCGTGGGCACAAAGATCCGTTCGGCTGCGCTAAACGACGAGATCCGAGCGGGTCGCCCGCCGGCCGATACGTCCGTCCTGTACCTGTGCGATTTGCAGCGCCATGATCACCTCGTCAGTCTCGCGAGATTGAGTGAGGACAGCGGGCAAGTCAAGCGGCAGCGGCCTCGTGTTCCATGTAAAATTTTCAGGCGCGCGCGCCCTGGCCCCGCCTCTCGGACAGGAAGTCCAGCAGCACGCGCAGCAGTTCGAGACGCCTGTTCTGTTCGGGATAATACATAAAGAAGGGCGGCTGCTCGTTGACGAAGGGATCGAGCACCGATTGCAGTGTTCCGGCCCGCAGATCCTGCTCGACAACCGCGCGAAGCGACCAGCCGATACCATGCCCATCGCGCGCCGCCTGCACCACCGCCTGAAAGCCGTCGAACACAAGGCTTGCGCCAGGGTCAACGGTTAGGGCGCCGCCGTCTTCGCGGAAGACCCAGTCCGCAATTTTCCTGGCGCTGATGAACCGGTAGCGGATGCAGTGATGGCCGTGCAGGTCACGCGGGTGCATTGGGCAGCCATGCCTGGCCAGATAGGACGGAGCGGCGCTGTAGGCCTCGATCAACGGCGACGTGAGCCGCGTCGCGACCATGCCGGGGGTGAGCCGGTTTCCGAGCCGGATGCCGGCATGGAACCCTTCGCGCACCACATCGACCAAAGCCTCGTCGAACGAGAACTCCAGTTGAATGTCGGGATAGGTTTCCCGAAACGCGCCCAGCACCGGCTCGAAGACGATCTTGTAGGCGCTCCACGGCAGGGTCAGCCGCAATGTTCCGACCTTTGTCCTGCCAATCCCGCGCGCCTCCTCGATGGCGTCGCGGATGTCGGAAAATGCCGGACTGGCGCGACCCAGAAGAGCGCTGCCGGCCTCCGTCAACACCACGGAGCGGGTTGTCCGCGTAAAAAGATCAACGCCGATCTGGCGTTCGAACGCCTTCAGCTGCTGGCTGACGGCAGGCGCCCCGATGCCCAGGGCCTGCGCCGCCGATCGCAGCGACCCGTGCCGGGCGATGGCCAGAAACACCTCGAGGCCGGTGATGGGGATCCGTTTCATTATTCAGTTTTACTAAGCAATTTGATATGAATAATGCTTCTACACCAGCAATAGAATGCTGTCTATCGTCCCGGGAAACCTGAAAAGAGGTGCCCCGCGATGACCGTCACGCAGACCAACATCCGTCAGAACAACGTAACTCTCGGTGTGGTGACGATCGTTGCCGCGGTTTTTCTGATGTCGCTGCAGGACGCGATCGTGAAATACGCGAGCACCGGTCTGCCGTTATGGCAGATCTATGTCCTGCGCTCGCTCATCGCCATTCCGGTGCTGATTGTTCTTGCCGTGCCGCGCCGCAACTGGGATCGGCTGAGGCCCGGCTCCGTGCCGTGGGTGGCTCTGCGCTCGTTCCTGCTTGTTGCGATGTACCTGTGCATTTACGCGGCTGTGCCGCTGCTCAGCCTGTCGGTCGTTGCGGCGGCGTTCTACACCGGCCCGTTGTTTATCGCGGTCCTGTCGTCCGTACTGATCGGCGAACGGGTCGGACGCGGCCGATGGCTGGCGGTCGCGGTCGGATTCGCCGGAGTTCTGATCATGCTGAGACCGGGCACCGAGAGCTTCTCCACACTTGCTCTGCTGCCGGTTCTCTCCGGATTGTTCTACGCTCTCGCCGCCATCACCACGCGCGCAAAGTGCTCCCAAGAGCCGCCGCTGGCGCTCGCGGTCGCCCTCAATATTGCGTTGCTCCTGACCGGCGCCATCGCGAGCGCATCAATCGCGCTATGGGATCCGTCACCGGTTGAGGCATCCGCTTATCCGTTCCTGCTAAGCCCCTGGATCGCCATGGGTTCGTTTGAGTGGGGTGTCGTCGGCGCCCTCGCAGTGCTGATCGTCGGGATCGGTGTCGGTCTTGCCATCGCCTATCAGGTGGCTTCACCGGTAACCGTGGCGGCTTTCGACTACAGTTATCTCGTGTTTGCGGTGATGTGGAGCCTGCTGCTCTTTGCCGAACCGCCGGATGGTGCAACCATCGCCGGCATGGTGCTGATCGCGGGAGGTGGATTGCTCGTGTTGCGCAGCTGAACGCGTGGTGGATCAGCTCAGGTCCGCTTCGAGGGCGTTCGCCACCATCTTCTGGAAATGATGCACCGCGTGCTCGGAGAGCTCGCTCAGGTCCTTGTCCACCACGAACCGTCCCTGATTGTATCCCTTCGACTTGAGCCCCCGCTGCACGGCCTCGCACAGGCCGATGTCTTCGGGCTGCAGCACTTCGTCCATGTAGACCATGGCGTCGTGAATTTGCTTCGAGGGCTTCCCTGTCGGCAGGAACCAGTCGAGATGTTCGACCGTGTGCTCCGGGCCGTCCGGTATGATCTGCAGGAGCGAGATGTTGGGCTCGCCCGGATAGACCCAGATCGTCAAGTTCGGCCACAGGAACCAGCCGGCATAGCCGAAGTCGACATCGCCCTTCTCGAAGGTGTAGGCGGAATTCTCGGTCGATCGCGCTGCGTTCGACACATGGCTCGAATAGATGCCGCGCACGTGGCTGCGATAGCTTTCCATGTCGACCAGGTCGACAAAGTCCCGGTGCGCCGTGTGACAGTGGTAGCACTCGAGGAAATTATCGGCGAGCACCTTCCAGTTGCTCTCGACCTCGTAGGTGTGCCGGTGGGCAAAGACGAACTCGTCCACCTGCGGGCAGTATTCACGGATTTCGTCTTCGAGTCCCTGGGTCTGTTCCTTGAGCGAGGCGGCGTCCGGATCGAGATTGACGAAGACGAAGCCGCAGAAGACCTCCACCTGAACCTGTTTCAGCGCGAAGTTCGCCTTGTCGAAGTTCTCCATGCCGTCCGTATTGCGCGCCGCGCGCAGCCGGCCGTCGAGCTCATAGGTCCAGGCGTGATAGGGGCACGACAGCACGCTGGCACGGCCGCAGCCCTTGACCAGTTCATGGCCGCGATGCTGGCAGACATTATAGAACCCCCGCAATGCGCCGTCGCGCCCATGGGTGACGATGATCGACTGGTCGTGGATCTGCGTGGTGAGGAAGTCGCCGGGCTCTGCAACCTGACTCGCGTGCCCCGCATACCACCAGTTGCAGTAGAAGATAGCGTCCTTTTCCAGCTCGTAGATGTCGGCGTTGCGATAAAAACGGGCGGGCAGGGTGAACGACTGCCCCGGTACATCGCAAAATGGAGCATCGTCCTTGCCGAGGCGCAGGAATGGCTGTGTCATGACGTTGGTCCTCTCGCGATCATGTCCGCAATCGAGAGCAGGCTAGGCGATGGCCGTTTGTGCTCAAATATGCCTACGGGCACCCCTGCGCTCTTTTGCGCAGCACTACTCCCGGGCTTCGGTCGGTGGTATGACCGTTTGATGAGGTGAGGGGAGTGAGGCCATATGGGATTGATGGCGCAAAGCCTGCTTGGGGTGTTGCTGATCCCGTTGTTCGCATGGGTGGTGTCGGAGAACCGTCCGGCGCTTGGGTCGGGACGCACGGTCCGGCTGATCGCCGCGGGACTGGGGCTGCAGATCGCGCTCGCGCTTTTGTTCATTACAGCGCCGGGCACCACGGTTGTGTTCGAACTCCTGAGCGAAGGCGTGGCCGCGCTTCAACGGGCCACGGGGAAAGGCGTTCAACTGGTCTTCGGCTACCTGGGCGGTGGCGATGCCCCGTTCGCCGTCGAGAACCCGCAATTCGCGTTCCTGCTGGCGTTCCAGGCCTTGCCGATAATCCTCATCATGAGCGTGCTGTCGCGCATGCTGTATCACTGGGGCATTTTGCAGCTGCTGGTGCGCGGGTTTGCCTGGGCGCTGCACCGCACGCTCGGCGTCGGCGGTCCGCTTGGAACCGCGACGGCGGCAAACATATTTGTCGGTATGGTCGAGGCGCCGCTGTTGATCCGGCCATATCTCGGAACCATGAGCCGCGGCGCCTTGTTCGCCACCATGACCGCCGGAATGGCGACGGTCGCCGGCACGGTCCTGGCGCTCTATGCCTCGATCCTCGATCTCTCGGTGCCGGGCTCGGCCGGCCATGTGCTGGCGGCTTCGGTGATGAGTGCCCCGGCGGCGCTCATGCTGGCGCGTCTGATGGTTCCCGATCTGGACGAGGAATCTGAAGGCATCACCGATCCGGAGATCGCCGACCCGCCGCAGAGCACAATGGATGCGGTGGCGCAGGGCACCACCGAAGGATTGAAACTGCTCGCCTATGTCGCCGCCATGCTTGTGGTCATGGTGTCCTTGGTGGCGCTCGCCAATATGATCCTCGGTGTTCTGCCCGATCTGTTCGGCGCGCCGCTGACGGTGGAGCGGATGCTGGGATGGATCTGCGCGCCGGTTGCCTGGATCATCGGCATTCCCTGGGGCGAGGCTGCCAAGGCCGGTGAACTGATCGGCGTCAAGGTGGTGCTCAACGAACTCCTGGCATATCTGCAACTGGCCGCAACCGAACCCGGGGCACTGTCGGAGCGAAGCCGGCTCATTCTGCTCTACGCGCTCTGCGGCTTCGCCAATCTCGGCAGCCTCGGCATCATGATCGGCGGCCTCGTGGCCATGGTGCCGGAGCGCCGCGCAGAAATCGTCGCGCTTGGCCCGAAGACCATCCTGTCGGGCGTTCTGGCAACGCTGCTGACTGGCGCGGTGGTCGGCCTCCTGACGCCCGGGTGAAGGCGCGCGATTGCGCTTGCGCCTGAAACGAATTTTCTGCAGCGTAGCGCGACGATTGTCCCACCCGGTCTTGAAGCAATGAACGCACCTCTCGCCATCAACGCATTCGTCTCCGCCGCCGCGATCACGCTCGGTGACATGAGCGTGCCGATTGCCAGGAGATTTGCGAAGGATTTGTCGGCGCTCGCGGGGACCGCCGGCGCGGGCGCACCTGCACGCGTCCCTGCATGCCGGCATCTGGACCAGCCGCACCTGGTCGATAGAGCCGTCTCGTCCGCGGCGACGCTGAACCGTGCCATCTCCAACGCTCAGACGCAGATGTGCTGGCGTCAGTCCTGCCGGCCCGATGCGCCGGACCTTTACAACGAGAACCACGCATTCGTCGAAGTGGTCGGCCCGGACGGCCACCTTGCCGTGGACGGGATCCGGTTCGGCCTGTTCGTTCTCGGACCTGAGGTCTACTACCCGCCGCATGTGCATGAAGCCGAAGAATTTTATCTGATCCTGTCGGGCACCGCCGACTGGCAGCAGGACGACGAGGCCTACCGGCCGGTGCCTCCGGGCCAGATTGTGCATAACGCGTCGTTGCAGCCCCATGCGATGCGTGTGAACGACGAGCCGCTCATTGTGCTGTGGGGCTGGTGCGGAGACATCGGCTGGACGCAGTACCGGTTCGTATGAAAGAGATGATCCACTTGCCCGATCCCGCTGGCCGCAACGATGCGCGTTTTGCAGATGTGCTCGTCAATCGTCAAACGGTGCGGGAGTTCTCGCCTGAGCCGCTCGCCCTTGAGACCGTTTCACGCCTGCTGTTCGCCGCTCAGGGCGAAGTCGACGGGCGTCGCACGGCGCCCAGCGCCGGGGCCTTTTACCCGGTTCAACTCTTCCTCGCCGCGCGGCAGGTCGCCGGGCTCGACAACGGCGTCTACGCCTACATGCCGGACGGAGGCGCCCTTGCGTGCACCCGGTCAGCGGATGTGTCCGCTGCACTCGAGGCCGCGGCCCTGGAAGAGCAGTCGTGGGTCGGCAAATCCGCTGCCGTGATCGCCATCGTCGCCGACGTTGCAGCGGCATGTGAAAAATTCCATGAGCAGCCGCCCGAAGGCGAGCGCGGCGCACGTTATGCCCACATGGAAGCGGGAGCCATTGCCCAGAACCTCTATCTGCAATGCGCCGCGTCCGGCATTGCCGGCGTCCTGGTGGCAGGCTTCAGGGACGATGCGGCGAAAGCCGCACTCCAGTTGCCCGGCAACCTGAAGCCGCTGATCCTCTTTTGTGTCGGCAATTCGGTCGACGCGGGAACACCATCCCAGGGAACCTCATGAACCACCAATCAGCAGGCCATGGTGCGCCGCCGGAAACACTGCCCGCCAACTGGTACCATGGCGATGAACACTTCGCCCGCGAGCGCAGGGCGATCTTCTGGACAAACTGGATGCTCATCGGCCGCATCGAACAACTGGCGCGCCCCGGCGACTATGTGTCCGACGACATCGCCGGCTGGCCGGTCTTCGTCATTCGCAGCAAAGATGGTGACTTGCGCGGGTTTCATAATGTCTGTCGTCATCGCGCGGGGCCCCTGGTGGGCGACGGGCCGGGACGCTGCAACATGCTGCGCTGCCGTTATCACGGCTGGGTCTACGACACCGAAGGAACCCTCCACAAGGCGCCGGGGCTCGATCTCGGCAGCGATATCGACCCGGCGGAATTCAGTCTCTACCCGGTCCGTGTCGACACCTGGAACGGGCTCGTTTTCGTCTGCCTCGATCCGGATGCGCGCGATCTAGCATCCTGGCTCGGCGACATCGTCGATATCGCCAAGGACTTTCCCGCCATTCCCGACATGGCGTTCACCGGCGAGTTCGCCCATGAAGGCAGGGCCAACTGGAAGGCCTATTCCGACAATTCCTGCGAAGGCTATCACGTCGGTTTCGTCCACAAGGGACTGGGCGCCACGGTGTCCGATGACAAGATCGACATCAGACCTTACGAGAACGGCCGCTTCGTCGGCTTCGACGTGACCTATGAGGCATCCGCTGTCGACCCCACCCGGCATGGCCGCGGTTTCTGGATCTACAAGTTCCCCTGCCTTTTGCTGCATTTCGGCGAATATTCCTTCAACTGCGAGCGGGTGAAACCGCTTGGAGCGAGAGGCGTCCATCTGTCCCGCTGGTTCTGGTGCGACCCGATGAAGGCGGATGCGCTCGGCATCAGCCCCGATGACGCCATCGCCAGTTCGAGGCTGGTGATGGAAGAGGACCTGGGCATCTGCGAAGCGGTGCAGCGCAACCTCGAGGCAGGCATCTACCAGACCGGCCGCATGGCGCCGTCAGAAGAAATCGGCACCATCTATTTCCAGCGTCTGGTGCGCGAAGCGCTCGACGCCGCGCCGTGAACACGAGCAGGTGAAAGCAACGAGGCGAAGGTAATGGGCAATTACATCGAAACCTTCCGTGCAGTGGTCTATCCCTGGCACTGCGATCATCAGAACCACATGACCACCATGCACTATGTCGGCATGTTCGATGCCGCCTTCTGGCATCTGCTGTCGGCCTGCGGGTTCACCCGCGACTTTCTGAGCGCAAACAATGGCGGTTTCGTCGATGTCCGCGACACCATTGAATACCAGGCCGAGCAGGAAGTCGGCGCCCTGATCATGATCGAAAGCGGCATGCTCAAGGTGGGTAATACCTCGGTCACCGGATATCACCGCATGCGAAATTCGGAAACCGGCGAAATCGCGGCGACCTCGGAGAAGGTCACGGTCTATTTCGACCTCAAGGCGCGCGGCAAGATGGCGCTGCCCGACGACCTGCGCGACGCCATGGTGGCCAATCTCGTCGAGCGCGACCAATAGATTTATGCAGCGATGATCTTTTCGACGATGCGCCGGCCGAACTGATGCGTCGGGCCTTCCCAGTGCGGTGACAGGCGCCCGCCGTCATAGGCCGGCGACAGGCGGCCCTGCTGCAGCAGTTCCAGCATGCCGAGGTCTTCCCGGTTGAGATCGTCCCACATCTGGAGCACTGCCTCACGCGGCCCCCTGTGTTCATCGGAGGTCGCCGCATCACCGATCAGGAACACGTGCAGCTCTTCGCGGGTGAGGTCGGGCGCCACCGGGTAGGACACCAGAAGCGTGAACTGATCGGGGAACACTTCGGCGGCGAAATGCGGGAAGCACAGGAACCACAGTCCGCGCTGTGCGTCTTTCTCAGGCAAGCCTGGATAGTGCGGCAGGCCTCCGCCGCGGCCTTCCTCGATTTCGGGAAAGACATAATCGTTGTAGAAGACATGGGCGTCCCACTCGCCTGACCAGCGCACGTTCATCGGCGCGAACTTCAGGAGCTTGGGATGCACCGAGAAGACATGATAGCCCTCCATGTAATTCTCGTAGACCAGCTTCCAGTTTGCCCTGACCTCGAAGTCGATCCTGCCGGCCCAGCGGATTGCCGAATAGTCATAGGCCCGGGTGCGGTTCAAGAAGGGGGCGAGCCATACCTCCAGCGGGTCCGCATCCCCTGAAACATTGGCGAAGATGCAACCGTTCCAGGTCTCGACCCGCACCGGCACCAGGTCGAGCTTGTCGCCGCCGCCATTCTCGAACCTGTCGACACTATCTGGACCGCTGAAATGCGGACGCGCCCGCAGCTTGCCGTCCAGCGCGTAATTCCAGGCATGATAGGGGCAGGTGATCGACGATTTCCGGCAGGGTTCGGTCACAAGGCGGGCGCCGCGGTGCCGGCACACATTGTGAACCGCGTGCACTTTGCCGTCCATGCCGCGCATGATGATCAGCGGCGCGCCGCCGATCTCGATCGGTTTCATGTCGCCGGGCTCGGGGATTTCAGCCTCGGCGCCGGCGAACACCCAGGAGCGCCGGAACACCCGTTCCTGCTCCAGAGCCAGCCATTCGTCGGACCAGTAGGCCGCGTTCGGCAGGCCGGACGCGTCTTCGACATCGGCGAAGGCCTGCGTAAAGCCGTCATCTCCAATCAGGGATTTGACACGGGCAATCGCTTCAGCGTCTGTCGCGCGGGCGTTCATCGGTTTCGCAATCCGGTTTTGAAAGGCAAATCAACCTTGCAAATTGCAGTAATATGAAAATTATGCTCTCATAATTGTCATGAGTGTCAAGACAAATTCCCAGCCGGAAAGCCCGGATCCGATCGGACAGCTCGGCGACGAGCTGCGATCCCTGCGCAAGGCGCATGGGCTGACCCTGAAGGATCTTGCCGAGGCGTCCGGCAAGTCGATCAGCTTCATTTCAAAGATCGAGCGCGGGTTGGCCCGTCCGTCGATCACCGCCCTGCAGGACATTGCCGAAGCCATGAACGTGCCGATCGGCTGGTTCTTCCAGACCGACGGACCGGTGCCCGCCGACGAGAAGCCATATGTCGTGCGCGCCGACCGCCGCCGCCGACTGACCTATTCAGGCGTTGCCTCTACCGATTACATGGGCTTTGAGGACCATCTCCTGTCGGCCAATCTCGATGGTGAGCTGGCCATGGGCATTTCGCGTTATGAGCCGGGCGGCACAGCCGGCGATGACCTTTACAGTCATCGCGGCGAAGAAGCGGGTCTCATTCTCGAAGGCGAGATCGAACTGACCATCGACACCGACGTCTTTGTTCTGAAACCGGGCGACAGTTTCTCTTTCGCCTCCAACATCCCCCACACCTATCGCAACCGCGGCCAGGTTCCGGCGGTCATCGTCTGGGCCAACACGCCGGTGACCCTGCGCCGATAAGGCCATCCCCGAGGAGCAACGGAATGCGCAGTCACGCCCGCGTGGTGGTCATAGGCGGCGGCAACATGGGCGCCGGTGTGCTTTATCACCTCGCCCTCGAAGGCTGGACCGATTGCGTGCTCATCGAAAAGGCCGAGCTGACATCCGGCGCCACATGGCATGCCGCCGGCCTGGTCAGCCGTATGGTCGGCGGCCATGCGCTCGGCACCATGCACGACTATGCGGTGGATCTTTACAAGCGCATCGAGGAGGAGACCGGCCAATCCGTGTCATGGCACGGCTGCGGCTCGCTGCGCATCGCAACGTCGCCGGAACATGTCGACTGGATCAACCACATCCGCGATGCGGTTCTGGCGCGCGGGCAAGAGGCCGACATCATCGGGCCCGGGGAGGTAAAGCGGCTCAACCCGCTTTACGACGTCGAGGCGGCGGGCGTGCTGGCCGCCATCCACACCACCGACGACGGCCATGTCGATCCGGCAGGGACCTGTTTCGCCATGGCGAAAGGTGCGCGGGACCGCGGCGCTGAAGTCGTCCGCAACTGCCGCGTGATCGATCTGCGCCGGAGACCCGGCGGCGAGTGGGAGGTGGTGACCGAGCAGGGAACAGTTACCTGCGAACACGTGGTCAATGCGGGCGGCTATCACGCCCGCCGGATCGGCGCCTTCTGCGGCCTCGACCTTCCCATCGTCACCATGCAGCATCACTACGTGGTCACCGATGACGTGCCCGAGTTCGCCGACATGGATCACGAGATCCCGGTGACGCGTGACGACTATTTCTGCGGTTACATCAGGCGCGAGCAGCAGTCCGCCCTGATCGGCCTCTATGACAAGCAGGCGCCCCGGGCGGTGTGGCTCGACGGCTGCCCCTGGGACTCCGAGACCGAACTCTTCGAACCCAATATGGACGGCATCACGCCGTGGCTCGAGAACTGTTTCGAACGCTGCCCGGCGCTGGCCGACCGCGGCATCAAGCGCATCGTCAATGGCGGTATCACCTATACGCCGGATGGCGCCATGCTGCTGGGTCCGGCGCCAGGCCTCAAAAACCACTGGCTCGCCTGCGGCTCGACCGTCGGCATCGCCTGGGGGCCGGGAGCGGGCAGGGCGCTTGCCCAGTGGATGGTGCACGGCAGCGCCGATATCTCGACCCGCGCTTTCGATCCAAGGCGTTTCGGTGTCTGGGCCGATGCCGACTATGCGCAGGCGCGCGCCACCGAAGACTACACCTTGCGTCAGGCCATGCCCTATCCGCAGCACCAGCGCACCGTGTGCCGCGGCATAAAACGCTCCGGTGCCCACGACCGCACCGTGGCGCTGGGCGCGCTTTACGAAGAGGCCGGCGGCTGGGAGCGTCCGCGGCTCTATGCGCCCGGTGAACCTTTCGGCTGGCGCCGGACCACCACCTTCGAGACGGTCAGGTCCGAAGCGCTGGCGGTGCGCGAACGGGTCGGTCTTGGGGACTTCTCGGCCTTCGCCAAGTTCGAGCTCTCTGGACCGGGCGCCGAAACGTTCCTCGATGCCGTCTGCGCCAACCGCATTCCCCGGGAGATCGGCGGCACCTGCCTGACATTGATGCTGAACCGTAAGGGCACTATCGAAGGCGAAGCGACGATCGCCCGCACCGGCGAGGACACCTTCTACCTCGTGACCGGCGCGCCTTCGGAGCGCCGCGTCTGGGACTGGCTCTCGGTGCAGTGCGATGTGCCGATGGGCGACACCGAACTCGTCAACAGGACCGACGACATCGGCATCCTGACACTCGCCGGGCCGCGGGCCCGGGACGTCCTCGCTGCTTGTATCGATGGTGACGTCAGCTCAGGTGGCTTCCCCTGGCTGCGGGCACGCGAGCTGCACGTAGCGGGCGTTCCGTGCCTGGCGTTGCGCCTGTCTTTCACCGGCGAACTGGCCTGGGAACTGCACGCGCCCAACGAACGGCTTGGAGAGATCTGGGACGCGTTGTGGCGCGCGGGAGAGCCGCATGGCATTGCCGCCTATGGCTCGAAGGCGCTCGACAGCCTGCGTCTGGAAAAGTTCTACCGTGGCGGCCACGAGCTTGCCAATGACGCGTCCCATAAGGATGTCGACCAAATGCGCTTTGCCCGTCTCGACAAGGAATTCGTCGGCAAGGCGGCAATGCTTGCACGAGAGCCACAAAGCACGATTGCTCTGCTGTCTCTTGAGGACGGGGACACCGACTGCCTGATTGGCGAAGCGGTTCTGCTCGGTGGCAAGCCGGTAGGCTCGGTGACGTCTGCCGGTTTCGGCCATATGATTGGAAAGAGCCTGGCCATTGCGTTCCTGCGCCAGGAAGCACGAGCGCCCGAGGCCCGCCTTGAGGTCTCGGTCCTCGGAAGCCGGGTCGGTGCGCGCATCATGCCGGGGGTGCCATATGATCCTGGAAACGAGCGCCTGAAGAGCTAGAGTGAAACGCGTTGAGGGAGGGGATCATGCCGGAAACCGATGTTGGAAAGTCCTATCACGCCGAAACCATCGGAGAGCAGCAGGCCGCCTATGATGAGTGGGCCGAGAAGTACGAGGCGGATCTCTGTGCCATGGGCTACAGGATCCCCGCGGTCATCGCCGCCGTGTTCACGCGGTTTGTCCCGCAAGGCACCGCCCCGATCCTGGACGCAGGCTGCGGCGGCGGCATTCAGGCCGAACCGATCGCCATGCTCGGATACGGGCCGATCACCGGCATCGACCTTTCTGAGGGCATGCTCGCCGTCGCGCGCCAGAAGAACATCTACGAGGACCTGCGGCAGATGACCCTGGGCGAGCGTCTCGATTTCCCGGACCATACCTTCGGCGCGGTCATTTCCAGCGGGGTCATCACACCCCGCCATGCGCCGGCCCACGCGTTCATAGAGCTTGTTCGGGTAACGAAACCCGGTGCACCGATTGTTTTCAGCCTGCGCGACGACCCCGAACAGGAGCCGGAATACCCGCAGATGCTCGAGCGGCTGGAAAAGGAGGGCGCCTGGCAACCGGTGTTCCGGACGCCGAGTTTTCACTCGATGCCCTATGGAGAGCCCGATGTGACGCACCGGGTTCACGTGTACCGTGCCGGGTCATGATGCCGGATACAGGTCAGGGAACGGCCGAACATGAAAATCTCCCGCATCCGTGTGTATCGGAAGTCCCTGCGTTACGTGGGCGGCGCCTATGGCTGGGGCCGCGGCAATGTCATCGAAACCGCCGGCACAACCGTCGTCGTTGTTGACACGGACGCCGGCTTCTCCGGCGCCGGCGAGTTCTGTCCCTGCGGCGAGAACTACATGGAGGCCCACTCGGAGGGCACCGAAGCCGCCGCCCGTCTGCTGGCGCCGGTGCTTCTCGGCGAGGATCCGCGCCAGGTTGCACATATCGAGCGGTTGATGGACCACACCATCCGCGGCCACGGCTATGCCAAGGCAGCCTTGGACGCGGCCTGCTGGGACATTCTCGGCAAGGCCACCGGCCAGCCGGTCTGGATGCTGCTCGGCGGCAAGCTGGCCGATGGGGCGCCGCTCTACCGGGTGGCACCGCAAAAAGCGCCGGATGAAACCGTGCAAGAGATGGAACAGCTTCGCAAAGCCGGTTACCGGCAGTTCCAGATCAAGGTCGGCGGCGACTGGAAGACCGACATCGAGCGCATCCAGGCGACCGCACCGGTGCTGAAACCGGGCGAAAAGGCCATGGCGGACGCCAACCAGGGCTGGCATGTCGACGAGGCGGTCCAGGTGGCCCGCGCCACCCGCGATCTCGACTACATCGTCGAGCAGCCCTGTCGGACCTACGAGGAATGCCTGCAGGTCCGCCGTCATTTCGACCGGCCCATGAAGCTCGACGAATGCGTCACCGATATGGGCGTCGCCCAGCGCGTTGTTGCCGACCGGTCCGCCGAATATGTCTGCCTCAAGATCTCCAAGCAGGGCGGCCTGTCCAAGACCCGGCGCATGCGCGATTTTCTGGTGGACAACCGCATTCCCGTTGTCAGTGAAGACACCTGGGGCGGTGAGATCACCACCGCCGCGGTTGCCCATCTCGCCGCATCGACGCCCAACGAGTTTCTCCTCAACACCACCGACCTGCACAACTACAACGTCGAACATACAGGAGCGCCCGGACCTGAAACCCGCGACGGCATGATGTACGCATCCGATGCACCCGGGCTCGGGGTGGAACCGGACTTCGACGCTTTAGGGAACCCGGTGGCGACCTACGGACGGTAAGACGCGTTCAGTCCTGTGCCCGAACCTTCTGTTGCGCCCTGGGGGCAAGATCGACGGGCAGGCTCTCGGCGGAGCGGATATGCAGGTCGCGTTGCGGGAACGGGATCTCGACCTCGTGCTCACGGAATTTCTTCCAGATCGAGAGATAGACCACGCTGGCGATATTGCGCAGGCCTTCCTGCGGGTCGGCCAGCCAGTAGCGCAACTGCAGGTCGATGGAGGACTCGCCGAAGCCCACCAGCAGGCAGCGCGCAGCCGGCGACTTGAGAATGCGTTCCTGCTCGTCGGCCGCTTCTAGGCACAGCGCCATCGCCTGCTCCACATCCGCGTCATAAGAGACGCCGATGGACAGCTTCTGGCGCACCTTGGTGTCACCGTGCGACCAGTTGGTGACCGGCGTCGCGATGAATGTTTCGTTCGGAAACAGCGTATCCGTGCCGTCGCGGGTTCTGACCGATGTGTAGCGCGCGCCGAGGTGCTCGACCCAGCCATATGTGGTGCCGGAAACGGTTTGAATTTCAATCACGTCCCCCGGTTTGATCGACTTGTCCATGAGCAGGATGATGCCGCTCAGGAGGTTGGAGACGATCTTCTGCAGACCGAAGCCGATGCCGAGACCGAGCGCCCCGGAGAACACCGCAAGCGCGGTGAGGTCGATACCCACCACATTGAGCCCGGTGAGAATGGCGACCAGCAGAATGAAGATCCGGAAGATCTTGCCCACCAGAACCCGAACCGACGGCGTCAGATCCTCGATTTCAGACAACCGCCGTTCAAGGAATCCGCTGAGGCCGAGTGCTCCCCAAATCAGCAGCGAGCAGATCACCAGGGAGTTGATCACAAGCAGCGCCGAGACGCGCACTTCACCGAGCACGACCGACACCGAATCCAGCAGACCGATCGTGTCGTCGAGCACGCCGAACACGTTGAGTGCGGCGATGGTCCAGGCCGAGACCGCGACGAGATTGGCGATGAAGCGGTTGCGGATGATGCGCGACAGGACCGAGATCACGAACCATGCGGTGGCGAGATTTGCCACCACGCTCAGGAAGTAGCTGCGGCTCGGCCATGTGGACGCCCGCATGATGATGACAGCCGACCAGGTGATGACGATGAAATAGAACCAGTGCAGCCGCCGGAAGGCGACCACCAGGAAGCGCAGCAGTCGCGGCTTGCCGGTCATCTGCCGCAAGCTCGCCTCTATCCGCGGATTGACGGCGCTGGCGATGAGCCGGGCAATGAGATAGGCGGAAACGCCGATGGCGATCTGGGTGACGGTCCAGATCCAGAACCCGCCCTCGAGCGAGACGCCATTGGCCGCCATCCAGCGGCGCACGCTCTCCACGAACTCCGCGAACTGTTCCGGCGTAAAAAGGTTTTCCATACACCCGCCCTGGCGCTGTGACGTTCGTTGCCCGGCGCCATGCTACACTTTGGGCGCAGTGCGGGCTAGGCCGCCCTTGGCCCCGGCGGATGCTTGATCTGCGTCAACGCGGCTGTCGCATGACGGCTTAGCTTGAACGCTGTGACATCGGCAAACATCAGCGGTTGAGGCCAAAGTGCCGCAGAACATCACAATCATTCAGGGCCACCCCGACCCCGGTGGAGGGCGCCTTTGCCATGCCCTTGCTGATGCCTATGCCGAAGGCGCCGCGCGGGCAGGGCATGCCGTACGGAGCATCGACGTTGCGCAGCTGGATTTTCCGCTGTTGCGGTCCAGACAGGACTTCGAAACCGGCGAGCCGCCGCCATCCATCCGCGAGGCGCAGGATCTGATCAGACAGGCGGATCATCTGCTGATCTGCTACCCGCTGTGGCACGGCACCATGCCGGCGCTTCTGAAAGGCTTCATCGAGCAGGTGTTCCGCCCCGGTTTTGCACTTGAGTATGCAGAGGGCAAATGGCCGGTGAAGCTGCTGGCCGGGCGCAGCGCCCGCATCGTGGTGACCATGGGCATGCCGGTGCTTGCATATCGGTGGTTCTTTCTGGCGCACAGCCTCAAGAGCTTTGAACGCAATGTGCTGCGGTTCTCCGGTATCAGCCCGGTGCGCGAAAGCCTTTTCGGAATGGTCGACGCCGCAGGCGATGCGAAGCGCCAAAAGTGGTTCGCCCGTATGCATAAGCTGGGCGTGCGCGGACGCTGAGACAGTGCGGCAAGCGCACTTTTTTTCGCACCCGCCGCGAACCGAAACCCGTTTCACCTGACTAACCGAACGAAACCCTTCGCTGCCGGATGCGCGCAGTCGCCGGCGCTGCGAAGCCACGGTTTACGTTCAACGGCTGCCTGTCAGGAGAAACACCATGTCCAATCCCAGCATCACATTTCCCACTATTGATTTCATGATTCCCGAAGGTGAAGACGAGTATCTCGAGGTCTGGCCGCCATTCGGCGGCGGCACCATCTACGGCTACGGCGGCGACGATACGATTGTCGGTGGCGCCTTCGGCGACAACCTGTATGGCGGATGGGGAGATGACACTATCTATGGCGGCGGCGGCCGGGACACACTCGACGGGGGTTTCAATGATGACCGTCTCGAGGGCGGTGCCGGAGGCGATGACATTATCGGCGGCGCCGGCAACGACACGGCGCTCTACACATCGTCCTCCTCTGGGGTCAATATCAATCTGACGACCGGCGACACATCCGGTGGCGATGCCGACGGAGACACGCTCACGGATATCGAGAACCTCACAGGGTCCGCATTCATCGACACGCTGACGGGCGATGAGAATGACAACATTCTAAGCGGCCGCGGTGGTGGCGACACACTGACCGGGCTTGCCGGCAACGATACACTGATCGGCGGCGCCGGCAGGGACACCCTTAGCGGAGGTTCCGGAGACGACATTCTGAAGGGCGGTGCCGGCGGAGATATTCTCGACGGAGGCGAAAACACAGACACGGCGGACTATTCCAATTCAGACGGCCCGCTTGGCGTCGACGTCAACCTGATCACCGGCGAGGTCAGCGGCGGGCATGCCGACGACGATACCTTGATTTCGATCGAGAACGTGACCGGCTCAAGTCTCCGGGACCTGATCGAAGGCGATGACATCAACAACGTTCTCAAAGGCCGCGGCGGCAACGACACCCTGTTCGGCAACGACGGTGACGATGCGCTCTATGGTGGAGGCGATAATGATGCGCTCGATGGTGGGCTGGGTGCCGATATCATTGACGGCGGCGAGGGCATCGACACCGCGGACTATTTCAGGTCCGCCGATGGAGTCACGGTCAACCTCACCTATGGCCGCGGTTTCGACGGCGAGGCCGAGGGCGATACTTATGAGTCGATCGAAATAGTTGCTGGCAGCCGTCATGATGACACCATCACCGGTGATCACCTCGCCAACACGCTCATGGGCCGCGACGGTATCGACACGCTCGATGGCGGTATCGGTGATGATGTGCTGATCGGCGGAAGTGAGGGCGATGTCCTTGTTGGCGGCAGCGGCACCGACACCGCCGAATACCGCGATTCGTCGGAGAGCGTTACGGTCGACTTGTCAGCCGGAACCGGCCTTGGCGGCGATGCGGAAGGCGATACACTCACCGAAATCGAAAACGTGGACGGTTCTCGCAACGGCGACACCATCATCGGTGACGGGTCTGCGAATGTTCTGAGCGGCGGGATCGGAATCGATCATCTGTTCGGCGGCGGCGGTGAAGACACTCTTCTCGGCGGCGACGATGTCGACCTCCTCGTCGGTGGTACGGACGCGGATCATCTGGACGGCGGCGGGGGCAATGATATTGCCATCTATACCGCGTCTCTCGAAGCGGTGACTGTCGACCTGCTCGACGGCGAAGGGTCGGGAGGCGACGCTGAAGGCGACACCCTGGTGGATATCGAGGAAGTTCACGGGTCGGAATTCGATGACGAGCTCCTCGGCGGCAACTTCGATTCTGAGCTTCATGGCTTTGGCGGTGACGATGTCATCGTCGGGCGCGACGGCGTCAACCACCTGTCCGGTGGTGATGGCGAAGACAACATATACGGCGGAGAACAAACCGACCGCATGTATGGCGGTGACGACGCCGACTGGCTGGTTGGAGCCGGAGGCGCTGACGTTCTGTTCGGCGACGCCGGTAATGACACGCTCGAAGGCGACGCGGGTGACGACGAGCTCACCGGCGGCAGCGGCGGCGATGAGTTCAAGTTCTATGCCGGGCTCGGTCACGACGTGGTGACCGATTTCGAGGCGGGCAAGGGATCGGAAGACGTGCTGGTGCTGGACAACCTGGCGTTCAACGACATCAGCGATCTCGCAAAGTTTGCCTCGCAGCAGGGCGCCGATACGGTGATCACCTTCGACAAGGAGAATTCGATCACGCTGAGCGATGTCACGCTGGAGCATCTGACCGTGGATGACTTCCTGTTTGCCTGATTCGATAACTCCGACAGGTTGGCGAGGCAGGCGGCACATACCGCCTGCCTTGCTCGCAGGCGATCACATCTCGACGAGTCCGCTTGATACTCCGTGGTCAAATCATAACTTGCGGTCTAGACTTCATCTTTCATCTGACCGCTGACAGGCGCCCCGCCCGGAGTTCTTTCCCGTGACCAAAGCATCCGATCTGTTCGTTGCCTCCCTGGAGAATGAGGGCGTCGAGTACATCTTCGGAATTCCGGGCGAGGAGAATCTCGATTTCCTCGACAGCCTGTCGCGGTCGCAGCAGATCAAACTTGTCCTCACCCGCCACGAGCAGGCCGCCGGGTTCATGGCGGCGACCTATGGACGCCTCACCGGCAAGACCGGTGTCTGTCTCTCGACCCTCGGCCCCGGCGCCACCAACTTCTTCACCGCCGCCGCCTATGCCCAGCTCGGCGGCATGCCGATGATGATGATCACCGGCCAGAAGCCGATCAAGAAATCGAAACAGGGCCGGTTTCAGATCGTCGACATCGTCGAGGCGCTGCGCCCGATGACGAAGTATGCCCACCAGCTCGCGTCGGGCGAAAACATTCCCTCGCGCGTCCGCGAAGCCTTCCGCCTGGCCGAGGAGGAAAAACCCGGCGCGGTGCATCTCGAGCTGCCCGAAGACATTGCGGCCGAAGAGTGCTCATCGGTTCCCATTCCCGAAAGCCATGCCCGCCGCCCGGTGCCCGAAGCCAAGGCGGTGCGAGCCGCTGTGAAGCGGCTGGAGGATGCGAAGAGCCCGGTGCTGGTCATCGGTGCCGGCGCCAACCGCAAGATCACCGGCCGCATGCTAAACCAGTTCATCGAAAAAACCGGCATTCCCTTCGCCACCACCCAGCTCGGCAAGGGCGTGGTCGACGAGCGTCACGGGAAGTTCTTGGGCACGGCCGCCCTCTCGGCTCATGACTTCGTCCACCGCGCCATCGAAGCGGCCGACGTCATCGTCAATATCGGCCATGACGTCATCGAGAAGCCGCCCTTTTTCATGGAGGCGGGCGGCACCGAGGTCATTCACATCAACTTCCGCACTGCCGAGGTCGACCCGGTCTATTTTCCGCAGATCGAGGTGGTCGGCGACATCGCCAATGCCATCTGGCAGATCATGCAGGACATCGTGCCCCAGCCGACCTGGGACTTTTCCCGCATGATGACCGTGCGCGAGGCCGGCGAGGCGAGCGTCGCGGAGGGCGCCGACGACACCCGCTTCCCGATCTATCCGCAGCATCTGGTGGCGGAAGTCAGAGAGGCGATGCCGTCCGACGGCATCATCGCCCTCGACAACGGCGTCTACAAGATCTGGTTCGCGCGCAACTACAAGGCGCACATGGCCAACACGGTGCTGCTCGACAATGCGCTCGCCACCATGGGGGCGGGCCTGCCGTCCGCCATGGCCGCCCGGCTGGTTCACCCCGACAAGAAGATCCTGGCCATATGCGGCGACGGCGGCTTCATGATGAACAGCCAGGAAATGGAGACCGCCGTCAGGCTCGGCATGCAACTCGTCGTCCTGATCCTCAACGACAATTCCTACGGCATGATCCGCTGGAAACAGGCCAATATGGGCTTCGAGGACTGGGGGCTGACTTATGGTAATCCGGACTTTGTAAAATATGCCGAGAGCTACGGCGCCCATGGCCATCGGGTCGAGAGCGCCGAGCACCTGACAAAGACCCTCGCCGAAACCCTCGACAGCCCCGGCGTCCATCTCATCGATTGCCCGGTCGACTATTCCGAAAACGACCAGATCCTCAACATCGACATCAAGAAGCACAGCGCGGAGATTTGAGTGTGCCAGGGCCGGTTTCCTGAAAGCCTACGGCGCAGCCTGGCCCGCGAGCAGCAACACCAATCCCAAGCCAAGCGCGAGGCACAGTGGTCCATAGAGCCGCCGGTCATATGTGCGGAACGGTTCTTCCGGCGTTAGGCGTGCCCAGAACGGCGTGAATGCCATCGCACCGCGGAGCAGGAGGACCGCTGCCGCCCCCCATCCTGCAAAGACGAACAACCAGTTGGGAACGAGCGATTGCCCGACCAGTCCCCCCAGCACGAGCGCGGTCAGGGCAATGGCCGAAAGCGCAAGCGTAACCGCGAAGCAACTGGAGCGTGCCGGCATTGCGGTGATCTTGGGCGCTCCGACGACTGTGCGGGCCAGCGCCTGTTCGTCGCCCGCAGGCCACCAGATCCGAAGCCCCCATACAAAGTGCAGAACCGCGAGCCCCAGAAGCATCAGCGAGATCAGACCGGAAAGCGCGGCGATCATTGAAGCAGGCAGTCGTCGGTGAGCGCCGTCACCGGCGTGAAATCGGTGTGGTGCTTGTATTCCGGCCGCGCCAGTTTGGTCTGCCGGTTGCTCACCGGATTAAGGATCAGCGAGAAGATCGGCCGGTCGTGCGGCGAGAGGTTCGGCGGCGAGCAGTGCAGGAGCGTGTCGTGGAATATGAGACCGGTGCCGGCCTTCCCGGTGGCCGAGACCATGCCGCCCTTGCCGACCAGATCGGCGACAACGTCGCGGTCCACCACCCACAACGGATAGCTGGTCGACACCGTGTCATGGAAGGTCGGCTGCGCCCCGTGCCTGTGCGAGCCCTTGATGAACCACAAGGGGCCATTGAATTCGGTGACGTCGGCCAGGAAGATATGCAGGTTGAGAGCCAGCGGTTGCGGCACCCCGTCATCGGCATGATGCGTCGCGAAATCGTAGTGCCACTGCCAGGCCTCGCCTTCGAAGGCCGCCTTGACGTTCACCTTGACCTGCTGAATGTACAGCTCGTGCCCGAGAATTTGTTGCGCCGGCTCAACCAGCCTCGGGTGGTGGCACAGCCGGTCAAACAGCGCGTTCCTCAGGTGAAGTCCCATGGCGGTGCGCACTTCGCCGCTCTTCTTTTCTCGGACATTCGCTTCCGATGTCTCAGCGAACAGGGGCGCCAGAGCCGCGTTCATTGCAGCCACCTCTTCGCTGGAGAAGAGGTCCGGGAGCACCAGAAAACCGTCCCGTTGGATGGAGGCGAGTTGTTCCGCGTCGAGTTTCATCGCATTCGTGCCTTGCGCTTGACCGAACACAGATTACGCTCAAGCACCCTGTATGAAAAGCACTCGGGAGAAATATGGATGTCGGTCCAGAAGGCGTTGGTTGAAAAGTTCTACCACCACATGTGGAACAGGGCGGACACCAGCCTGACTCCTGACATTTTTCACGAGGACTTCACCTTCCGCGGATCGCTCGGCCCCGTTCTGGTTGGCCATGAGGAGTTCGCCGGTTATGTCGAAAGTGTGACCGGGGCGCTTGGCGACTATACCTGCGACATTCTCGAAATGACCGAGGAAGAGAACCGGGTTGCCGCGAAGATGCTATTTCACGGCACCCATCGCGGCGAGATGATGGGTTTTGCGCCCACCGGAAAACGGGTGGAATGGCACGGCAGCGCCCACTTCACATTCGCTGAAGGCAAGGTGTCGGACCTCTGGGTGCTCGGCGACGTCCACGGATTGCTGCAGCAACTGGAAGCAAATCAGACGTGAAGAGTGGCGTGTGATGCGAATGCTTCAACCGGTGACTTGGTCCGCATAGCCGAACAGGGCCGGCTGGCCACCGGTGTGCCAGAACACTATGCGTTGTCTTGCCAGGTCGCCGCGTTCCGAAAGCGCAATCAGTCCGGCCATGACCTTGCCGGTATAGACCGGATCGAGAAACAGACCTTCGGCCCGCGCCGTCCGGCTGATCGCATCGAGAGTGGCCGCGTTCACAAGCCCGTATCCAGGCGCAAGAGCATGGTCGGAGACCTCGATATCGCTGTCCGGCACATTCAGTGAAAGACCGAGCAGGGCGGTGGTATCATCGACCCGCTGCCGCACCCGCGCCGACTGGGCCGCGGCGCCTCGCCGCACGCTCACGCCGTGCACCGGCAATGCCAGGCCGAGAGCCCGCAGTCCGACCAGCAGGCCGACATGGGTCAGCGCACTGCCGGAGCCCACAATCAGTTTGTCGAACGGCTCCATTGGCGCGATTTGGGACGCAAGCTCGATCGCCGCCGCGACATAGCCCAATGCGCCCAACGGCGCGTGGCCAGGTCCCAGCGGGATGACGTAAGGCCGCCGTCCGTTTGACCTCAAGTCCTCCGCGATCGCCTCGACCGCGGCATCCGCGCCGGCCTCGTCCTCGCCTTCGGGGTAGGTGTGGAGTTCGGCGCCGAGCAGGCGGGACAGCAACACATTGCCGTTTGACCGGTAGAGATCGCTGACATCCGCGACCCGTTCTTCCTGTTGGATGTGGCAGTCCAGACCGAAGCGCCGCGCCATGGCGGCGGCGGTGCGGACGTAGTTCGACTGGACCGCGCCCGTGATCAAAACGGTGTCGGCCCGCTCCGCCAGTGCCGCGCCGAAGTAATATTCGAGCTGGCGCACCTTATTGCCGCCGAAGCCGACCCCGGTGCAGTCGTCGCGCTTCACATACAACGAAAGCCCGAGCTCGCTGCTCAGATTAGGCAGGGCTTCAAGTGGCGTTGGAATGTGGGCGGCTTCGGCGCGGGGAAAGCGGGCGAGGGCGGCTTCGAGTGCCTTTGGAGACATCATGATCGATCGCCAGGAATTCTATGCCGGCGGAGCGGGAATGGTGCGGTCGAGCCCACGCGGTATCCGCTTATCGCGGTCATAGAAGGGGAGTTCCACCACCTTGCAGTCCTGCATCGTGCCCTCTCGGGTCCGCAACGAAAGGGTTTCGCCCAGCCAGTCGCCCGGGCTGGCGAACCGTACATAACCAACGCCGCAGTCGAGAAAGGGCGACCAGGCGCCCGCCGTCATTCGTCCCACCACCGCGTCGCCGTCCAGCAGTTCAAGCCCGGCAAAGGGTACGTCGCCTGCGCAGGTCAGGCCGAACAGGAGGCTTCGCCTGTCTGCGTCGAGCAACGCTTCGCGCCCGACGAACCCCTGTTTGTCAAGGTCCACGAAGGCGCCGAGGCCGGCTTCGTACGGGGTCATGGACGGATCCATATCGGTGCCGTTGTCGAGAATGCCCGCCTCGATGCGGCGGATCCCCATGCACTCCAGCGAACTGAACTGCATGCCATGCGGCTCGCCGCGCGCCTTGAGATGCTCCCACAACGCAATGCAGTCGGTGGCCGCGCCTTCGGTATAGACTTCAAAGCCGAGCTCACCGGTCCACCCGGTCCTCGACACCAGGAGACGCTGTCCGCCGAGATCGAACTCGCCGGTGTGAAAATAGCCGAAACTCTCATCGAGCCCACCGCCTGTCGCATCGTGCAGAACCTTGTAGGCATTCGGCCCCTGGATCTGCAGCACCCAGGACTTGGGATCGGAGACGTTCACATCGAGACCATCTGAATGCGCGGCGAGCCAGGTGTCGAACTCGCCATCCGCCTGGACATACCAGAACCGGTCCGCGCCACGCGCGATCAGCACACCGTCCATCAATATGCCGCCGGCCGGTGTACACGCCACCGCATAGCGGGCACGGCCCTGTTTGAGGTTCGAGACAGGCCGCGCGAAGACTTTCTCAAGCAGTGTTGCCGCATCGGGCCCGGAGATTTCGATGGGCCGTTCCGGCACTTCGAACAGCACCACTTTGCGCCGCAGGGTCCAATAGCGCTCAAGTGGGTCCTCTCCCAGCGACAGGGCGTAAAACCGCCTGGCATAGACGCCGAGGATCATGTCGGGATTGGCGTAGAGATCGAAGAACGGCGACTGCTCGAAGCGCTTGGCGCTGATCCGCACGGTCTGATGCGAGGCGGCATAGTTGAGTTTCTTCATGACGAACTGAAACCCTGTTCGATGTCGCTGTCCAGGTAGTTTCGGAGAGCAACGTTTTCGCCTCCTGACATCATGCTGTCAGTTGCACATCGATAGGATGAAAACATAGCCCCCGACCGGTACAAGGAAAACCGATTCATGAGTCCCACCATGCTCGAAAAGGCAACCCGTTTCAAAGAGCTGCACGAGCGCGATGAAATCTTCGTCATGCCGAATGCGTGGAACGCGGGCAGCGCCAGGTTCCTTGCGGCGCAGGGCTTTGCCGCCATCGCCACAACAAGCGGCGGCGTTAATTATTCGCGCGGCCGGCAGGACTATGTCTATGAAGTGCCCGCCGCCGAAATGCTCGATGAATACCGCCAGATTGCCGAAGCCGTCGACGTGCCGGTGAGCGGCGATCTTGAAAACGGCTATGGCGAAGATCTCGAAACCGTCGCCGAGACCATCCGGCAATCGGCTCTCTGCGGCATGGTCGGCGGCTCGATAGAAGACTGGACCGGCGATGCCGCCCAGCCGCTCTATGAAACCTCGCAGGCGGTTGAACGCATCGCGGCGGCGCGCGCGGCGGCGGACGCCTGCGGCTTTCCCTATACGCTCACCGGCCGCTGCGAGATCTACTCCTTCGATCTGCCGAAGCGGTTCTGTGAGGCGGTGCGCCGCGCCAATCTCTATGCCGACGCGGGAGCCGACTGCATCTTCGTGCCCGGTCTCAATGACCCGGACGACCTGCGCCGTCTGGTGCGCGAAGTCGATGTCCCCATAAGCGTGGTGGCGGGCCTTGGCGAGGTGGTTTCCGGCGAGGGCGATCCACAGCTCTCCGTTGCGCAACTGGCCGATATCGGCGTCCGGCGTATCTCGACAGGGGGCAGCCTGGCGCGCGCCTGTTTCGGCCTCCTGCAACGCGCCGCGCGCGAACTGGCGGAGGAGGGGACATTCAGCTACACCCGCGACGCGATCCCCGATCCCGAGATCAACGCGTTTTTCGGCTGACTACTCGGCGGCAACGGCTGCGCTCTCGGGAGCGTAGAGTGCATCGAGATCGCCGAACTCGCGCTCCAGCAGCGGAATGACCTCGGTCACGAACCGCTCCATGGACCGGGTCGCCATCTTGTGGGCCATGGGGCCGACCGAGAAGAAGCAGCTGTAGTGGTGCGGACGGGCGATCCGGATTTCCGCCGCCATCTTTTCCGCCACGGTTTCCGGGTCACCGACATTGGTGTTGGCGATGATCTGTTCGAGGTCCGGTTCGCCGGAGAACGGGTCCGGCTTGATGTAGGGGCCGTCCATATTGGGCGTGCCCTGGATCATGGTCGAAATCGTGCGCGCGATGAACCGGACGCATTCGGCATATTCCCGCGCTTCGTCCTTGTCGTCCGTAATGCAGATATAGCGATGGATGGCTATCCTCGCGGATTCCGGATCGACCCCTGCGCCGCGGTACCCGGCGTCCACCTGATCGCGCAGCTCCTGCATTTTATCAAGACCCTGGAACCCGGGAGACATCAGTGTGGTGTATCCCGACTTTGCCGACCGGCCGACCAGGCTTGGATTGATGCCCGCGACATAGACGTCTGGAAACCGTTCCTGCTGCAGCTCCAGGATCATTGGCCTGTCGGGCAATCGGTGACGTTCGCCGTCGATGCCCAGGATGCCGTCCTTCAGGGCGCGCTCAATGACGTCCCAGCACTCGTGGAACTGGGCGAACTTGTCTTCGATGTCGAGACCGAACCCGGTAAACTCGAACTCCTGATAGCCGCTGCCGAAGCCGATGACGCTGCGCCCGCCGGTGAGAATGTCGAGAAAGGCGATTTCTTCTGCCACCCGCACCGGGTGATAGAGCGGCAGAACCAGCACCGCCGGCCCAAGCTTGATGCGCGTTGTCTGTGCGGCGCAATGCGCCGCCATCATCAGCGGCGAGGGACACATGGAATAGTTGGAATAGTGGTGCTCGGCGAACCAGGCGATGTCGAACTGAGGGACCTCGTCCGCCATCCGCACCAGCGCCGCCGCATTCTCGATGACCGCGCGCTGCGAATGGCTGCGGTCGGGTATGGTCATCAGGTTGAACTGTCCGAACTTCATTTCGCGATCCTTCAGGTGTCAGTGCATGACATAGCCGCCGCCGACGATGACGTTTTCACCGGTGGTGTAGGTATTACGGCTGGAGGCAAGAAAAACGATCATTTCGGCGATGTCGTCCGGCTCGGCGGCGCGCCCAAGCGGTGTCTGCGCCGCGAGTTCCGGAACGAACCCGGCCGCCTTGGCCTTGTCGGTTGCGATGCCCGCCGGCGCCACCGAGTTGATCAGAATCTGTTCCGGCGCGAACTCCAGCGCAAAGGATTTGGTGAGGCTGGTGACCGCGGCCTTCATGGCGGCATAGTGCGCGTTCTTGGGGTGGGGCTTGAAAGCGTCGACCGATGAGATATTGACGATCCGCCCGCCATCGCCCTCAGCGCGCATGTGTTCCACAGCCGCCGCCATCATATTGTGCGTGCACCGCACATTGACGTCGAAGCTGGCGGTCCATTCGTCATCGGTGATCTCAAGGATCGGTTTGCGCGGATAAAGCCCGGCGCAGTTCACCATGGAATGGACACGGCCGAAACGCTTGACGGCGTCGCCAAAAAGGCCGTGGGCTGGCTTTGCCATCGTGGCATCGCCTGAGAGTGCGATGGCCTGGCAACCAAGGTCATTGAGGTCCGAAACCACCCGGTCGGCATGTTCGCGGCTGGTGTCGATGATCGCAATGCCGGCGGCGCCGCGCCTGGCCATCATCCGCGCCGTGGCAGAGCCAAGACCTCCCGCGCCGCCCACGATGACGACATTCATACGCTCCACGGCGTCCTCCCTACAAGCCCGGCCGAGGCGGCAGTTTATCTTTCTGGGCGTCTTGGGCAAGCTTTGGATTGGCCACGGGAGGCACGGTCCGCGGCGCCGCATTGACCACACCATCCGAAGCTGCCGACAATGCGTTTAGAGTTTCGAAATTGAACCCGTCAGCCGGCGGGCGTTCCGGCCTGCAGTTCCCCGATCGCGCATTCGGCGAGCAGATTGAGCGCCGTGCGCGAGCCGTCCAGCGCGAAGCGTTCCGTCGTAAAGCCGGTGTGCACCTGCAGAAACGTTCCGTAGCGCAGCAGCTCTATGTCGATGGTGTCGAGATGGAACGGTGCGATGAACTGATTGGTGCCGACGGCCTTGCCGATCGTGGTCGCCAGACTACGCCCGTTGATCGAGAATGTGACCGGAACGTCCTGGCCCTTCTCGAGGACCCAGTTCTTGTTGCCAAGGCTGATCGAGAACACGTAGTCGGCGTGCATCCTGAAAATGAGCGTTGCGTCGGAGTGCTGTTGCCGCGCTATGGAGCAGTATTCGAACTGCTGGGAATTCGTTCCATACCAGACCCGGCCGACCCACGGTCCTGAACTGAACGAACGCACAACGCCCGAATAGGCCGCCGCCGCATCGATAAGCAGCAAGGCGAGGGCCAACTCAATTATACGCAACTTTTTGAACATGCTGGTACCTGGGCCAAGACAGAACATTCGCGACACCTCATGGCAATGCGAACCGTTCCAATTCCCAGCGTTGTAAGCTTTAGCAAGAAACTTTACCGCAGGCAAAGCCCCATGCCGGTTATCTCGATAACAATGCCGATTGTTGGTTACTCCGGCGTCGCGGAGGGCCACGGGAAGCGTCTCGCCAGCCGGATCATGGCGCTGAGGGCCGCCGAGTTGGGCCGGCCGGCCGCGGTCACCAGCGAGATGGTGCGCGAGACTTCCGGCTCCACCACCGGCCGCGAGGCGATGCCCGGCAGCGCCGGCAGGAACTCGGGCATGATGCAGCAGCCCATACCGGCCAGAACCATTGCCTGGATCCAGTCTTCGCGCTCCGACGCATAGCGCACATTGACCTGAAACTCCTTGACCGCGCCGAGCGCCTCGAAGTGGTCGGAAAACTCGCAATGCACGCGTTTCAGATAGTCACGTCCGTGCAGCGCGTTGACCGGGACGGCGTTAAGCTGCTCAAACGGGTGGCCCTTGGCAAAGGCAACCGTGTAGCGCTCCGCATAGAGCGGCAGGGCATGCAGCCGGTCGGGCAGGTTCGGCATTCCGATGAGCCCCACTTCGATTTCACCGTTGAGCAGCGCCCCTATCAGATCGCGCCCCGGCGCCTCGCGGATGGTCAGTTCGAGCTGCGGGATCTCGTCGCGCAGCCGGGCGATGAAACCAACCATCTGACTTGGCCCGATGGTCGACATGACGCCAAGCTTGATGGCCGCCTGGTCCTGGGATTTGAACCCGTCCGCATCGGCCTTGGCGGCTTCGCTGGCGGAGAACACCGCCTCGATATGCGGCTTGACGAGCTTGCCGAGGTCGGTCAGATGGGTCTGATTGCGCTCGCGTCGAAACAGGTCGCCGCCAAATTCCTCCTCGAGCTTCTTCATCGCCTTGGTCAAAGAGGGCTGGGCAACGCCGCAGGCTTCCGCGGCCCGGGTGAAGTTCAGCGTCTCACAGACCGCGAGAAAATAGCGAACCTGGTGCATTTCCATAGCCAAAACCTCACGGAATTCCCGTAATTGGTCACGAAACTGTGAAAAATCAATCACATTTCGCGTTTTTTATAGCCGGTGGCTATGAAATCGACAGCTAAATTATATTTCAACACTGCGCTCGCAATCCCCATCTTGTGTGGGTCGCTACGGCGACGCAGAGATACATCAGTTTACGGACCAGTTACGGAGATCATACCGATGACGAAATTTGTACTCAAAGCCGCATTGGCCGCCTCGGGACTTGCCGCGGTCATCGCCGCCGGCGCCGCCAATGCGGAAGAACCCCAGGTGATCGAGCTCACCCAGACCGCATGCCAGTTCGTCGAAGTCGAAACCGGTGACCACGGCTACACCTCGACCGGCAAAGCCGACTGCGAGACCATCAACGCCAAGTCCGGAGACGATCGCCTGGCAAAGTCGCAGACCCTGAACCTCAAGCCCGGCAAATACATCTTCCGCGTCACCAACAAGAACGTGCCCTACGGGCTCGGCTTCTATCTTCGCGGCGATGGCATCGTGAACCGGGCCACCCTGCCGAGTGTGTCCGGCGGCGGTCTTGAGCAGGGCGTCACCAAGGATTACGAGATCACCCTCAAGGACGGCGAGTACGTCTTCTCGTGCCCGCTCAACCCAACGCCCGACTACAAGATTGTGGTCGACGGCTGATCCTGCGCGTTGGGCGGTCGGTCACCTCCGGCCGCCCACATTATGTTTTTGGAGGGAAACAAATGACCGACACCAAGACACTCAAAGTGGATATTGCCGTCATCGGCGGCGGCTCGGGCGGACTGAGCGTCGCGGCCGGCGCCGTACAGATGGGGGCGAGCGTGGTGCTCGTCGAGAAAGCCAAGATGGGCGGCGATTGCCTCAACACGGGATGTGTCCCCTCCAAGGCGCTGATTGCGGCCGGCGAGGCGGCCGAGACCGTGCGCAGTTCAGCGCGCTTTGGTGTCAACGGTCATGAACCCGAAATCGACTTCGCCAGGGTCAATGCCCATGTCCACGATGTCATTGCCGGCATCGCGCCGCATGACTCGGTGGAGCGTTTCGAGGAACTCGGCGTCAAGGTCATCGAAGCCGCCGCCCGGTTCGTCAGCGACCGCGAGATCGAAGCCGGAGGCTACCGCATCAAGGCCCGCCGTTTCGTGGTGGCGACCGGATCTTCGGCCTTCGTGCCGCCGATCCCGGGCGTCGAAGACGTGCCCTATCTCACCAATGAGAACGTGTTCGAACTCACCGAACAGCCCGAACACCTGATCGTGGTCGGCGGCGGTCCGATCGGCATCGAGATGGCCCAGGCCCATCGCCGCCTCGGCATCAAGGTCACAGTGGTCGAAGGCTTTTCGATCATGGGCAAGGACGACGCCGAGGCCGTAGATGTTGTGCGTCAGCGCCTGTTCGACGAAGGCATCGTCATACACGAAGGCACCAAGGTCGAAAGCGTCGTGCGCGAGGGCAACGGCGTCTCCGTGCTGGTCGCCAGGAATGGCAAGATGGAGCGCATCGAAGGATCGCACCTGTTGCTTGCGGTTGGCCGCAAGGCGAATGTCGACGGGCTCGGCCTCGACGCCGCCGGGATCAAATTTTCGCCCAAGGGCATCGAAGTCGATGCCAGGCTGCGCTCATCCAACAAGCGGGTCTTCGCCATCGGCGATGTGGCCGGCGGTTTTCAGTTCACCCACATGGCGGGTTACCACGCCGGCATCGTGATCCGGAACGCCATGTTCAATCTGCCGTCCAAGGTCGATTACAAGGCGGTGCCCTGGGTCACCTATACCGATCCCGAACTTGCTCATGTCGGGCTCACCGAGGCTGCCGCGCAGGAGCAGGGCACGGAAGTGACGGCGGTGAAATTCTCATTCGGCGAAAACGACCGGGCCCGCGCCGAACGTGCCACCGAAGGCTTCATCAAGGCAGTGATCGGCAAAAGGGGCAGGATCCTTGGCGCCACCATTGTCGGCCGCCATGCCGGCGAGTTGATCCTGCCCTGGGTGCTGGCGGTGCAAAAAGGCCTCAAGGCCTCCGACATGGCCGGCATTATCGCGCCCTATCCGACCCTTGGCGAAGTGTCGAAGCGGGTGGCCGGCGCCTACTACACGCCAACGCTCTTTTCCGATCGCACCAGGAAGGTGGTCGGCCTGATGCAGAAGCTGCCCTGAGCAGCGTCCGCTCAAGTTCTGGAGACGACAAGATGACGATGACGCTCGACGAGCAATCCGTTGGCGTGGGCGAAAAGCTTCGCCGCTTCGCCCCACTGGCGCTGATCGCCGCGGCAATAGGTGCGGCCTTCGCCTTCGGCGTGCAGGACTATTTGAGTTTCGACGCGCTGCAGGAAAACCGCGCCATCCTGACCCGGTTCGTTGCCGATCACGCCGTGCTGGCGGCGGCCATCTTCATGGCGGCCTATGCGGTGGCAACAGCTCTTTCTCTGCCCGGCGGGGCGGTCCTTTCGGTCACCGGCGGTTTCCTCTTTGGCTCTCTGCTCGGCACCGCCTGGGTGGTCGTCGGCGCGACCGCCGGGGCGGTCGGTATCTTCCTTGCCGCACGTACCGCACTCGGTGACGCCTTGAAAGCAAAGGCGGGCCCGTGGCTTACCAAGATGGAAGACGGCTTCAAGGAGAACGCGCTGAGTTATCTGCTGGTCCTGCGCCTGGTGCCGTTGTTCCCATTCTTCATCGTCAACCTGGTGCCGGCGTTCCTCAACGTGCCTCTGCGCACCTATACGCTGGGCACCTTGCTCGGCATCATTCCCGGCACGTTCGTCTATGTCTCGGTCGGTGCCGGTCTTGGCAGCGTCTTCGAAGCGGGCAACGACTTCTCTCCCGCCTCTGTGCTGACGCCGGAGGTCGTCACCGCGCTTGTCGGACTGTCGGTGCTGTCGCTGGTGCCGGTGGTCTACAAGAAGCTCAAAGCCCGCAAGCAACAGGCCGACGCCTGATACTTGCGGGAGTGGTTGGGAGGGCGAGCGGGTCGGTGCAGTTCGAACACTAATACGCGTATTTGGGTTGCCAGCCGTTGGCGCCTTCCGGGATCAGGTCAAACAGGTGCCAGATCGCGCAGAAGTCGTCGCCGGGCCCGAAACTGGTGTCCGAGACGCGCATGATGCGGCCGTCCTGCTTCTTGAACACGGAGACGCCGGGCATCCAGCCTTCTTCCGTCTTGTAGCCCATGTCTTCGGCGAAGCTCGACCCCTGGTTCGAGACCATGGCGAAGACCCACCCTCGTGATGCTCTGAACTTTTCCTGGACGTCCGGGGCGTCGGGAGAGGACATGACGAAAGCGGCGCGGTCCTGAAGGTGGCCCGCCAGCCCGTTGAAACCATCTGCCCATAAGGTGCAGTAGGGGCAGCCTGTCCCCATATTGTGGACCACGAACAAGGTCTCCTTGTCGCCGAACAGGTCGGACAGCTTCACCGCGCCATCGCCGGTCTGGAAGGTGTAGTCCTCGACTTCCGCGGGTTCGATCGAGCCCTGCAGATCGCGCATCTTCTGCCGGAGCTCGGCGATCTGCAGGCGGTGTGCATTCATTTCCTGCGACGTTTGCTGGTAGGTCATCTCTCAAGTCTCCTCATCACGACAAACCGACTGTGAATTCCGCCTTACGACTGACCGTCGTCCGGCGTCCGGTTGTGTTCGATGTCGTCGAGCCACGCGGTGAGGGTTTCGAACTGGGCCTGCCAGTACTTGGAGTACCTGTTGACCCAGACCGCTGCCTGGTAGATCGGACCCGCGTTCAGGCGGCAGCGGCTGACCCGCCCGGTTCGTTCCTGAACCACAAGGCCCGCCGCCACCAGAACCTGGATATGCTTGGACACGGCCTGCAGCGAGATGTCGAACGGTTCAGCCAGTTCCGACACCAGGAATTCACCCTCATCGAGGCGAGACAGCAGTGCCCGGCGCACAGGATCCGACAGGGCCGAAAAGACCCGGTCAAGCGCCTGTTCATCAGTCTGGTCGGGCACGTCACGCACGCTTCTTGTGGACTTAACGCATCAATATTCAACCGAATGATTGATAGTCAATCACTTGATTGATTATGAGTCAACACACAAAAAAAGGCGCCGCCAATATCTCTGGCGGCGCCGCTTGCCAACCGCTCGAAAAGCGGCGGAATGCCTTATGTTCTTCGACTATTCGGCGCCGTCGGCGGAATCTGCCTGCAGCTGGCCGTAATTCTCCACACCGATCGAGTTCAGCAGATCCAACTGGGTTTCGATGAAGTCGATATGGTCTTCCTCATCGCCGATCAGCGTCTCGAACAGCTCCATGGACGCGAAGTCTTCCTCCTCGCGGCACACCTTGCGCGCTTCGCGGTAGAGGTCGCGGGCGCTGTATTCCGCCTTGAGGTCGCATTCCAGCACTTCCTTGATGTTCTGGCCGATCATCAGGGGGTCGAGGGTCTGCAGGTTGGGGTGGCCCTCAAGGAAGATGATGCGCTCGATCAGCTTGTCGGCGTGCTGCATTTCCTCGATCGATTCTTCGCGCTCTTTCTTGGCCAGTTTGCCGAAGCCCCAGTCGTCGAGCAGGCGATAGTGAAGCCAGTACTGGCTGACCGCGGTGAGTTCATGGCGCAGTGACTTGTTAAGGTAGTCAATGACCTTTTCGCTTCCCTTCATGGCATGCTCCGCTGCTGATCAAGTGTCATGGATTGGATGGTTCCCAAGTTGCGATAGTACTAAACGTGGCGCCGGGTTGGGGCAATTGTTTTGTTTAGAACAATTCCAAAGAACTGCCTTGCGGCGTGGCGTTCAGTCCTGGCCGTGCGTCCAGCTCTCGTCGATCAGCCGGGTGATCAGTGGAATGCAATTGCCGCATTTCGGACGCCGCCCGCAGGCCAGAAACACCGAAAGCGCCGTCACCCGCCGATACGGGTCCACTTCGGCAAAGCCGCGCACGGTCCAGTCGACGTCCTCCGAACTCAGTCTGTTGCACTGGCAGACAATCACAGCGGTTCACCCTTGAGCCGAACAGGTGGTGTATTTACCGCGTGGCGGTGAAATTTCGCAACGGCTCATCCAGTATCAGGTAAACAGGCGCCCTTATCAAAATCAAAAAGGGCCGCATTGCTGCGGCCCTCCATGAGTCTGGTGTGTCTCAGAACCCCGGAACGGGATTCGATCCGAAAGGAGACGCGGGTCAGGCGAAGGCTGCTCCACTTGAACCTGCAAAACACCCAAAGTCCTTAGACATCACCGTAATCTCACTAGACATTGGATCACCTCCTTTCGTTAGTTGACAATGGCCCCACTATTTCCGCGTTCGCCGGGGAGGGCAAGGGGAAATTCGCAGCGACGGGTCATTTTCTGAGCCACGCATCGAGTGACCAGTGATCGCGGTGCCGGAGCAGCCAAAGGGCCGCGAAGCCGGCCAGCGCCGCAACCGCGATGGCTTGATTGCGGTTGGTCGGAAATCCGTTGTCGCTGATCACGAAGGGAGCGATGAGGGTGGGCGAGATAATGGCGACGGTCACCGCATGCATGGCGAAGCCCGCCGCATAACTCACCACCCGCCACAGCCCCAGAACCATGGCAAGGCAGACGATGATCTGGCCCGCCGCCATGGCGTAGGGCATCGTGGCGCCGATATCGATGCCGTAAAAATAGCCCCAGATCTTTTTGTACTGTTCCGGCGCCAGGATCTTGTTGACCGCCCAGACGAACAGGAACCAGGCGAGCCCCACCCGGAGAATCAAAAGCGCCAGTGCTTCTCTTGTCTGCATGTTTTGAGCCCCATTCTTTCGTGCGCCGGGACCGTTGCAGGATCGCTAAACGCGGGCAAGTCACAGGAGATAACGTTTTACGGCAGCCTCATCCCAGACCATGCCGAGGCCGGGCCCCCGCGGCGTCACGTGACCGTCTTTGAAGTCCGGCGGGCTCTCCTGCACGGTGGAGGCGACGTCCAGATACTCAAGATAGTGCGCTGTCGGCGTCACCGGCAGAACGTGGGCGCTCGCCTCGATGAACAGATGGCTCGAGACCGGGATCCGGGCAGCGGCCGCAAGCCCCGCCGCCTTCTGCCAGCCGGTGATGCCGCCGATCTTCATCAGATCCGGCATCGCGAAGTCGCAGGCCCCCGCCGCGACGGCCTTTTCCATGTCCGACACGAACCACCAGTTCTCCCCGGTCTGAACCGGCACGTGAGTTCCGGCGCGGATCTCGGCATGGGCGTTGAGATCTTCCGCCGGGACCGGCTCTTCCACCCAGTAGAGATCGAAGTCGGCCAGATGATCGAGGCGCCACAAGGTTTCCGTCACCGTCTGCGACTGGTTGTAATCGACCATCAGCGCCACGTCGTTGCCGATCACTTCGCGCACCGCCCGGCAGGTGGCGACGTCGAGCGCCACGTCATCTTCGCCGAGCTTTATCTTGATAGCGGTAAAGCCGCGCTCGAGCGACCGCTCCAGCACGCCCGCATCTTCAGGCATGTCGACAATCCCGTAGCTGTCATAGGCCTTGACCGGCATCGCCGTGCCGCCGAGAAGCTGCACCACCGGCGCTCCGTGCACCTGGCCGAGTGCGTCCCACAACGCCATGTCGAGACCGGACAGGGCCATGCCGACGAGCCCCTGCCGGCCCATGAGGCGGAACCGGTTCTCGAAGCCGGCGGCCAGATCAACAGGCGCGATCGGCTGTCCGACGCACATCGCCTCGATGTTGGCGAGAAACGCGCGCATCGGTTCAAGAGTTGCGACCGTATATCCCATCACATAGGCGCGGCCGGTGATGCCCGCGTCGGTCCCGGCATCGATCAGCAGGAGCGGAGCAGACTCAAGCGCGCCGGATGCAGTGCGCACCGGTCGCTCCAGCGGTGCGTTCACGGCCCGGGCGGTGATCGATGTGATGGTTGGCAGGTCGGTCATCGCATTGTTTCCTGTGATTTGCTCATCTGATCCTAGCCCAAAGAGGGGCGGTGCCCGTCCGGGTCGAATTCGCCGAGCCACCAGCGCGGGCGCCATTTCACGATGGTCACCTGGGCGCGGATGCCCGCCTTGGCGTAAGGGTCGTCCGCCTCGAAGGCGACCGCCTCGGCACGGCTTTCCGTGTCCAGCACCGAGAACCCGCCGATGATGCTTCCGTCGTCATCGTCAAGCAGTGCGCCGGAGCCCAGGAGCCGTTTTCCTTCGTTCGCGAGATGCGCCCGGTGTGCATCGCGCACCAGTTCGCGGGCGGTTTCCTTGCCCGGGTGGTCATAGGCGAGAATGAGATAGGCCATATGCGTTTCGCCTTGTACTTTTGGCAGTCATCATTCCATCGACGGGACAATCCAACATGATCGACCACGTGTCCATTGCGGTTTCTGAATTGGCGAGGTCAATCCGGTTTTACGAGAAGGTTCTCGCAACTCTGGGGCTGAGCAAGCTGGTGGAGCGCGAGACAACCGCCGGCTTCGGCAAGCGGTATCCTGAGTTCTGGATCAACCTGCGCGGCGGAATGGCGCGAGAACCCACGGACACCGGTGCCCATGTGTGCCTCAGGGCGCCGGGCACGCAGGCGGTGGATGCGTTTTTCGCCGCCGCCCTTGAACAGGGTGGCGAGCGTGATGGTGCGCCTGGTGCGCGGCCTGAATACTCCGACACCTATTACGCCGCCTTCATCCGCGATCTCGACGGCAACCGCATCGAGGCGGTGACGTTCATTGTGCAGAAGTGACCGGGCCGTTCACGGTTGCGCTGTCATGAAATGGTCCGGCGGCACCCAGGTGCCCGGTGC
>JAJFHL010000187.1 GCA_021775615.1 Hyphomicrobiales bacterium | reverse complement strand
AACCATAAAAGATCGTTCACGATTAGTTCGAAGAATGTGATGCACAGCACATTGACGCCAGAAGAACGGACGGCGAAAGCCGCGAGAGCGCACGGCGCCGCTTGCAGGCATTGGGCATGAGGTGTATGAACGCGCCCGCGCCTTGGCGCATGCGGGGTTGAGGACGCATCGATTCGCGTGCCGCCCGCGCAACACATACACGGCAGCCGGCTTAGCTCAGTTGGTAGAGCACCTGATTTGTAATCAGGGGGTCACAAGTTCAAGTCTTGTAGCCGGCACCACCGTTAAACATTTGAAATTATTGTGTAAATCGTTTTTACAGTATTGAAATTTCCTGACTTTTTTAGACTTTTTGGGGGTCTAAAATTTAGACTGAAGAATCCGAAAACACTGAATTCGGACTCAAAAATCAGTTAAATCTTTGAATCAAAAGCATGAATCAGGCCGGAACTCCTAACTAAAAATCAGGAGCTCAAAAGTCAAATGCCAATGGTCAAAACTGATTGGTGATTTCGATTTTCATTGCGCAGTGTGAAACGCCAGCACATATTGTGCTTTATGCTCAGCAAGGCATCGTTGGTATTCGTAATCTGAAACTAATTTGACGATGCACATGCGCCTGTCACCTGATAGGATTTAAGCAATTGTAAATCACTACCGACCACGTTTCATTGGACGAAGCGAAACTCGATTCGAAGGAGCGACTAGAATGACAAGGGAACTCGAAGAGCTGGTGGAGCGGGCGCGGAAAATTGAAATGACGCCAGAAGCCGAGCGAGTTCAGCGTCAGAGCTTCGTCTATGGCAACACCCATATCGAGAATGATCGCATTACTCGTGAGCTCGTTGCTGAGGTAGACAGAGAAATTGAAACAGCTAAGCATGTGGCGCCTAAAGAGCCCTCGTGATGCGGCGTGTCCAGTGATCGCCACAGCATTGCTCAGCAACATGAGCTAATTACCGATCCCGACGAGAAGGCACGCCGCGAGGCGGAAAACGGAGTTCGGCAATTCCACGTAGCGAACTCAATTGTGCGGGACTACATCCAAGACCCGGAAAGAAGCTTCACGTTTTCTGTCAGTCACATCTTGCAGCTCCACCACGCTGCGTTAGAGGGTCTACACGTGCTGGCCGGCACATATCGCAACACACCGGTTGAGATCGGGCAAAGCAGTCATGTGCCGCCGGAGCATTTTTTTGTGCCCGAAAAGGTGAATGCGCTGTGCGATTATGTAAACAAAAACTGGGATACCAAGAGCGCAATTCATCTTGCTGCATACGTGTTGTGGAGGCTGAACTGGATTCATCCGTTTGCAGATGGAAATGGGCGCACGTCGCGCGCAGTAATGTACGTCATACTCAACATTAGATTGGATGCGTTGCTAGCAGGCGCACCGACAATTCCTGATCAAATCGCCAGCGACAAGGCCCCTTACTACAGTGCGCTTGAAGCAGCTGACGAAGCGTGGAAATCACAGCTTGTAGATTTATCCGTTATGGAAGACTTGCTCGAGAGCATGCTCGCGAAGCAGCTAGTAAACGCGGTTCAAGAAGCGACCTCATCCAGCACTTAGAGAGATCACAATGCCTGTTCAATTGCGCAGTTTTAGCCTCCGCAAAAAGCCCGAATTCAAGCGCCAACCAAAAAGTTGACTTTAGGCCTCAAGAGGGGCATTTTTTAGACTGAATACTATGTAAGTCATTGTTATTAAAGAATAAAATTCTTAGCACCTCCTATTTGTAATCAGGGGGTCAGAGGTTCGAGTCCTCTAGCCGGCACCACACCCCCCCCTTTTTCGATGCAGATACAGATCTGTCGAGCGGCACCGAGGCCGTACGCCGGTCAGACCCCGGTGGAATGGCCCGCGGCCGCGGGCTTCAGATAGGCATCGAAATGGGCGCAGATGGCGCGTACGAACGGGCGGCCGCGTTCGGTCACCCGAAAGCCGTCATCGGTGCTCTCGATCAGATTGTCGCGCTCGAACCGCTCCATGCGGCGGGCATCTTCCAGCACACCCGCGCCGAGCCCGCCGTGACGCTCGCGCAGGGCGCGGCGTGAGAACACGAAATCGCACATGATCCGTTCGATCACCCAGCGCCGGACCGTATCATCCGCACCGACGCGTACGCCTTTGACGGTCGCCAGCCCGCCGCCTTCGACACAATCGCGATACTTCGAGATCGCGGTTTCGTTCTGGCAGTAGCCCTGCGGCAGGCAACTGATCGCCGACGCGCCAAAACCGATGAGCGCGTCCGCGGTGTCGCAGGTGTAGCCCTGGAAGTTGCGCCGCAGCGTTCCCCGGTCACGCGCGCGGGAAAGACCGTCGGTCTCCTTGGCGAAATGATCCATGCCGACCTGCCGGTAACCGGCCTCCACCAGAAGGCCGGCCGCCAGTTGCGACTGCCGGTACCGCTCGACCGCATCGGGAAGCACCGTTTCGTCAATCATCGACTGGTGCCGTTTCATCCACGGCACATGGGCATAGCCGAACAGCGCGATACGGTCGGGATCGAGCGCGATCACCTGTTCCATGGTCGCCGACACCGCATCGCGGGTCTGATGCGGCAGGCCGTACATGGCATCGATGTTGATGCTGTCGATGCCGACGTCCCGCAACCATTGTACCGCCTGCTGGGTTTCGTCGAAACTCTGGTGCCGGTTGATCGCCGCCTGAACCACCGGGTCGAAATCCTGGACGCCGATGCTGGCCCGCGTCACCCCGGCATCGCCAAGCGCCTGGATACGCGGCCGGTCGAGACCGCGCGGGTCGATCTCGATGGCGAACTCGGTCTCGCGCGTGACCTCGAAGTGATTGCGGATTTCGGACGCCAGACGTCTGATGTCAGCGGGCTCGAGCAGTGTCGGCGAACCTCCGCCCCAGTGAATCGACTTCACGCGCGTGCCCGCCGGGACACGGTCGTGAACCTGCCGGAGTTCCGCCATGAGCGCGGGAAGATACCGCGCAACCGGGTCATAGCGCCGGGTGATCTTGGTATGGCATCCGCAGAACCAGCACAGCGTGTCGCAGTAGGGTATGTGCACATAGAGCGACAGGGTCGACGCGGGATCGATCTCTTCGAGCCAGAGGGCGTAGTGCCCGGCGCCGATGTCGGCGCCGAAATGCGGCGCCGTCGGATAGCTCGTGTAGCGCGGTACTGGATGCGCATATGTTGAGATCAGTTCGCTTTCGAAGTCGGGCGGCGTTAGTGTCATATCGGGTGCGGTCTCGGTTGCTCGCGCAAGGGATCAGCACGCAGTATCCGCCAGCGACATGCGGCGGGCTTTGACATTGATCAATCGACACAGCCGCACACCGGCTGGTTCGACGATAGGGGTTGCGGTATAGTTTCCGCACTGATGAAGGGGTACACATGTTGTGGCGTTGGATCCGGCCGACCTGACACTTCTCGCGCGCATGCCGCTGTTTGCCGGGCTTTCCGAGGTCGCGCTCCTCAGACTGATCGGCAATTCCACGCCGCGTCACCACGACAAGGGGCACGTTCTGTTCGAACGCGGCGACCCGGCAGACCACTTCTATGCGGTTCTGGACGGCTGGGTGAAGCTGTGCCGGCGCGCCGCGGACGGCCAGGAAGTCGTGCTCGGCATCTTTGCCCGCGGAGAGACCTTTGCCGAAGCCGCGATGTTCATGGGAGGCGAGTTTCCCGCCAGCGCCGAGGTGGTCGGCGACAGCCGTCTGCTGACGCTGCGGCGCGAGAGCGTGCTCGCCCGCCTGCGCGAAGACGCCGACCTTACGATGGGAATGCTGGCGTCGACGTCCCGGCACCTGAAGCTGCTGGTTGAACAGATCGAGCAGATCAAGGGCCGGCCGGGGGTCAAGCGGGTCGGAGATTTTATTCTGAGGCTGTGCCCGGAATACGAAGGCAGCGCGGTGGTGGGACTGCCCTACGAGAAGGCCCTGATCGCGGCCCGGCTCGGCATGAAGCCCGAGAGCTTCTCGCGCGCGCTTGCACGGCTTCGGCGCATCGGCGTGCGGGCGAACCGCGACCACATCACGGTTGCCGACATTCGCGCCCTGGCCGAATTCCTCGCCGACGAGGACACGCCGCACCGGCACTCCAAGCCCTGATCTTTACAGCATATCAGCGACAATCTTGCTGACCGCCGGGTGCGCGCCGATGGCGCCGGTATAGAACGCCGGCACGTGCACGGCCCGGCGCATGGCTTCGGGCACATCTTCTGCGGCATGCAGGCCGTCACTGATGAACATGCCGACAACGACGGTCGGACCCGTGAGGCCCGCCAGTGCGTCGGCAAGAAACGGCGGCTCTTCCAGGTAGGTTGTATCGATCCGCCCGAAAACGGCCCTATGGCGCAGCCGGTCCGCATGGACTTCGATGGCCAGCCGCGCCCGCGTGTTGGACTTGGCGCCGTGTCCGGCCAGGAGAACCGTCACGTCTTTCGGAGAAAAACCGAGCTTCAGCGCACCGGCCAGAGCCTCGTCTTCAACAAGACTTGTCAGGGCCTGCGCACAGCCGAGCGGGCGGTGCAGCACGAACCGCTCGGCCGGCGCACCGGGGTCCAGCCGGCTCGGTATGACCGTATCGGTGAAATACCCCTCGCTCATGAGAAGAGGAAACACATCGACGCGTGCGCAGTGCCGGACCCTGGCGACGGCGTCCTCCAGAGACGGGTGTCCATTGAGCAGGCCCACGACAACGTCCCGCCCGCACACGGTCCGGGAGAGCCGTTCGGCCTGGGCATGGAGCGCACCGTTCGCGCCCTCCCCGCCCCTGTCGCCATGGGCAACCAGGATCAATGCCGATCCACCGGCCTGCCCTGCGGCGCGCTCAGTGGCTGGTGCCGGCTGAGAATGTGATCTTGTTGTAAACATTGTACTTGCCCGACGGTTTGACCATGGGAATGCGTTTCACCTCTTCAAACGTCTTCGCGTCGTAAACGATCAACGCGCCCTCCATGTCCCAGATGCTGACCAGCGCATGGGAACCGTCGCGGGTGAACTCGACATGAGCCGCGGTCTTGCCCGGTTCGGGCTTCAACGTCCTGACGATCTCCAGCGTCCGCTTGTCGATGATGTGCAGCACATCCCTGTTCGGCCCGAAGAACACGTCGGTCCATGCAAAGTCCGATGCCTCATGGCTGCGCATGAAGAACCCCGGCCCCATCGTCTCGATGGTCTTGACCACCGACCAGTCGGTCATGTCGACAATGCTGAGGCGCGCTTCGCGCAGGTGCGGCGTGGCCATCACGGTTCGGCCCCGGTAGGTCCAGGTGATGCCGGATCCCAGATGCGGCAGGCCGGGAAGATCGATCCTGGCGATCGGCCGGCCGACATTGAGGTTGACCACGACACCATGGGTTCCGTCGCGCGAGGATCCCATGAGGTGCCGGTAGCTCTGGTCGAAGAAGAAATCGTCGATCGGGTCTTCGACCTCGATGCGGCGCAAGGCGAAGAGACCGCTGTTCGTCGACAAGGCCTCGACCATACCCTTCTCATGGGAATGAACGAGACCCGTGAACACCGGCGGTGCATCGGGGTCGGTGGCGATTTCCCAGACCTCGGGAATGTCCTTCAGGGCGGCGATGAAGCTGTTGCGCGTCGGCGCCTGGTAGACGGCGCTGACCCGGGAGCTCACATGATCCTTGCTCTCGACGTCGAAGATCCTGGCGACGCTCAGGTCATCGGCGTTGAGAATGACCAGCGTATGCGGCAGATAATTGGCGACGGCGACAAAGTCGCTGTCGCGCGACAGCGCGATGTTGCGGGTGTTGATGCCGGCGCGAATCTCGGCGACGACCTGCAGCGTGTAGAGATCGAACTTTGTGATCCAGCCATCGCGCGAGCCGAAAAAGACAAAGCGGCCGTCGCGGGTGAACTTCGGCCCGCCATGCAGTGCAAAGCGGCTCTTGAAACGGTGGATCGGTTCGAACGTGTCGCCATCCAGTATGGTGACATGATGGTCGCCGCTCTCGACCACGACGAACAGGTTGAGCGGATCTGCAGCGAACATCGGCCTGGCGGTCTCATCCACCTGTTTGACTTCGACAATGTGGCTATCCGTCATGTCGTCGAGCGTCCAGCGCGGCGAAACCTCCGGCGGCGAGTAAATGTAGTCGACAAGATCTGCAATCTGATCCGGGTTGAGGGTTTCCCCGAAGGCTGCCATTTGCGTCGCCGCGCGGCCTTCGGCGATCACCTTGACCGCCTTCTTGCGGCGCAGGCGCTTGAGGCTTTCAGGCAAAAGCGCGGGGCCGGTCGCGCCGAACCGGTCGACACCGTGACAGGACGCGCAATGGGCCTGATAGAGCTCGCTCGCGTTGGCCGCTGCCGGCAGGACCGCGGCCACGACGACCAGCAGGGCTGCGCTAAACCACAAGATGCGGGCGTTCATGCTTGATGCCTCTGTAAGGTCTGACCGCAACACGTTCGCCGTCGCCGGAGACGCCGATCTCCTCGTCGCTCAGATAACAGGCCGGGTCCTCGGCCCACGGGTCCCCGGTCAGTTGCAAGGCGCGAACCCGTGTGTTGCCGCCGCAGATGTCGAAATGGGCGCAGGCGCCGCACCGCCCCTTGATCTGGCGCGGGTGCCGCTTCAGGCCGGCCATGATCGGGTCCGAGGTATCTTGCCAGATTTCCGAAAACGGGCGCTCTTTCACATTGCCGAGCGAATAGTGCCACCAGAATGTGTCCGGGTGAACATTGCCGAGATTGTCGATATTGGCGACATTGACGCCCGATGAATTGCCGCCCCATTGCGCGAGCTTGGCGGCCAGATGCTCAGCGCGCTCGGGAAAATACTTGCGTGCCCAGAACAGGAGATAGACCGCATCGGCGTCGTTGTTGCCGGTCACGAACTCCTTTTCCACACCGCTGTCGACATAGTTCCAAGCGGTCTCGAACAGGAGATCCATCGTTCGTCTGGTCACCTCGAGATGGGCGTCGTCGCCCCGGTTCTTGTTTCCCCGGCCGGCATAGACAAGGTGCGACAGGTAGAACTTGTCGACCCCCTCTCCGTCCACCAGGTTCAAAAGGTCCGGCAGCTGATGCTGGTTGTCCATGGTCATGGTGAAGCGCAGGCCCACCTTGATACCGTTGCTTACGCACAATCGCACCGCATTCAGGGACGCATCGAACGCACCTTCCTTGCCGCGAAAGGCATCATGGGTGGCGCCGATACCATCCAGCGAGATACCGACATAGTCGTAGCCGAAATAGGCGATGTCGTTGATGTTGCTTTCATCGATCAGGGCGCCGTTTGACGACAGCCCGACATAAAAGCCCATGTCCTTGGCGCGCTGGGAAATGTCGAAGATATCGCAGCGCAGCAGCGGCTCGCCCCCCGACAGGATGAGAACCGGAACGCCGAACCGTTTGAGGTCGTCCATGACATCGAAGACTTCCTCGGTCGTCAGTTCGCCGGGAAAGTCCACATCACTCGAAATCGAATAGCAGTGCTTGCACTTGAGATTGCAGCGGCGGATCAGGTTCCAGATCACCACCGGTCCCGGGGGATTGCGCTTCGGACCGATCGGCGTCGGCGACTTGATTTCCTTCATGTATTGCGTCAGACGAAACATGAGGCTCACTCCTGTCAGGCTGCGATGCGCAGGCCCGTCTTCTTGAGGATTCGTGTGCTGTAGAGCACTTCGTGGCCGCTCTGTTTGTCTCCAAGCAGCCCGGCGATCTCTGCAACCTTGCGCTCGACCTCTTCCCTGTCGCGGCCATGCACCATGGCGAAGAGCGTGTAGGGCCAGTCCGGCAGCCGGCGCGGCCGGTGATAGCAGTGGCTTACAAAGTCCAGCGCGCCGACCAGTTCCCCGGCGCTGCGCACCTGGTCGTCAGGGATATCCCACACCGACATGCCGTTGGCGGTCACGCCCAGCGCATAGTGATTGGGCACCACGCCGATACGCCGGATGACGCCGCGTTCAAGCATGCGCTGCAGCCGCGCCATGACGACTTCAGGATCCAGACCCAGGTCCTTTGCAACGGCCCGGTAGGGTTCACGGACCAGGGGCAGCCCGCCCTGCGTCGCGCCGATTATGCGCCGGTCGATATCGTCGGTATGGGAGGACCTGGTGGTCATACGGTCACCTTCAATCCGATGAAGAATTCTTCGAGTTTCGGTAGCGACAGAACCTGCAGACCGGTTTCAATCTCGATCTGACACAGCACTTCTGCAATCCGTTCCGGCTGTTCGGCGGCGACCACAAACCACATGTTGAACCGGTGGTCGCGGGCATAATTGTGGGCGACCTCGTCAAAGGCGTTTACCGTTTCGGCAACAGTTTCGTATCGCTCCCGAGGCACCTCCATGGCGGCAAGCGTGACATCTCCGCCCAGGCGTTCGGCGTTGTACATGGGCCCGAAGCGCGACAGATATCTGCTGTCCTGCAGCACGTCCAGCCGGGCGATCAGTTCCGCTTCGCCGATACCAAGCTCTTCCGCCGCGGCGTCAAAGGGGCGCTCGCACACCGGGAAACCACCCTGCAGGGCATTGATGATGCGCCGGTCGACGGCGTCGAGCGAAGGGTCTGTCATGCCGCCGGCTCCATATTCGCGGTCGAAAACCGCGCGCCGCGTTGCTTGAAGCAGCGTTTCGAAAAGAGAACCGCAGTTGGCACACCTTCGAGATCGGCGGATGCGTTGAGCTCGGCAATCTGCTTGCGGACCGTTCGTCGATCGCGGCCGTGGATCATGCAGAAGAGATTGTAGGGCCACTCCGGCAACCGCCTCGGGCGCCGGTAGCACAGGGTGACGAACGGCTGCGCGGCCAGCTTTTCCGCAACCCGGTCGACATCCGCATCGCCGATATCCCAGACCACCATGGCATTGGCGTCGAATCCGACCGCGCGGTGGCGCACGACCAGTCCGAGGCGTTTGACCACCCCCTCGCCAAGCAACCTCTTGAGACGTCCGATGACATCGTCCTCACTTGTGCCGATCTGCCGGGCAATGTCCGCATAGGGGCTGCTCACGACCGGCAGCCCGTCCTCAATGGCGGCGAGCAGAGCTCTGTCCATGGGCTCGATTCCACTCATATGGGGAACCCGAGATCGATGTGGTAAGACTGCTCAAGCGGCAGATCGATGACCGGGAGACCTGTGGTCCGTGCGATCCGGTCGAGCGTCGCGCGAAGCTCCTCCGCATCGCTTGCCGTCACCACGAACCAGAGATTGAACGCGTGTTCCCGCTCATAGTTGTGGTTCACCGCCGGCTCCGCCGAAACGATTTCCGCCACTTCTTCGAGCCGCGCCGGCGGCACGGCCATCGCCGCCAGCGTGCTTGCCCCTGCGGTATTCGGCGCAACGACCGCGCCGAGACGGCTCACGACGTCGCGTCTGATGAGATCGCGCACCGTGGCCATGACTTCGGTTTCCGTCTCCTCGACCATCGAGGCGATGCGGCGAAACGGCCGCCGTTCCAGCGGGAAGTCGCGCTGCCAGGCGTTGATGAACTCGCGCTCACTGGAGGTCACTGATCCCATGGCTAGAGCCCGATCCGGTTTGCGCGGGCGGTGAAGAAGATGCCGCTCGGTTTGTCCATGGGGAGTGTCTCGAGCCGCTCGAAGGTCTGCGTGTCGTAGATGTCGACGCGATCCGCGTCGCGCACCGAAATCCAAACGTTCTCGCCGCGCGGCGTGAACTCCATATGCAGCGCCGCCTTGCCCGGCGTGAATTCATGGATGATCTCGAGGTTCTGCGTATCGATCACCTGGATGGTGTCGTTCAGGGGATGGGCAAAGTTGACCCAGACCTGGCGGCCGTCCGGGCGGGCAATGGCAAATATAGGCTGACCGTGAACCGCAACCCGGCCGATCTCCGCGAAGGTCGTGGCATCGATCACCAGCAGTTCATGACGGCCGACCGCCGGCAGGAACATCCTGTCGCCGGCCCTCGCCCAGCCTTCCAGGTGGGGCATCTTGTAGACCGGAAGCTTCTCTTCACCACGGCCGTAGTGATCGAGGATCCGGCGCACCACGGGCTTGTCCGCCCACAGATCGATATGCGCCAGTCCATCCTCGCCGAACAGTCCGGCCACGTAGTGCCGGCCATCGCCGGTGATCAGGGCGTCATAGGGAAGCTCGCCAACATGCGCGAATTTGGTGATCTTGGGAACACCGCCCGACGGGTAATGCGCCATCCAGATTTCGCCAGCATCATAGAGCGTGAACAGAAATCTCCGGCCCGGCGCGTCCACGAGCCCGACCACTTTCGACAATTCATTGTCCACACCGTAGGCGGCGGGAATATCGGCGACCGGCTCAAGGCTCTCACTGTCGAAAAAGCGCACGCCGCCCGGTTTGTAGTTGGAGACCGCCACCAGCCGCCCGTCATCCGATATGGCGCCGCCGATGGAATTGCCCGCCTGCACGATCCGCTTGACCAATGAGCCGGTGAGAAGATCTATCTTGCTCAGCCCCCCGTCGCGGCCAAAGACGAAGGCGTGGCGCCCGTCACGCGAAAACACGGCGGAGGCATGACTGAGATCGCCAAGCCCGGTGACCCGCGACAGAACCCGGCGCTGTGTGGTGTCGATGATCTGAACCGCGCCGACGGCCCGCTCCACGACGATGCCGAGATCGCCGGTGCCGCGCCGTTCGGCCGCCGCAGCCGCGATACAAGAGGTCGCAAGCAATACGATGCCCAGAAGGTGCTTCATCATTGCGCAAACCCCTTTTTCAGTTGCTCGGCGATCCACAGCGCGTCCTGCGTGCTGAGTTGCCCGCGCCACGGCGGCATCGGTTTGCCGGGAATGCCGTCGAGAATGAATGTTGCGACGTCTTCGCTGGAATAGTGATCCAGGTTGGCCGGCAGGAGAGGCCCGCCAAGGCCGCCCTTGAGAGTCATGCCGTGGCACGATCCGCAATCGTGCAATACAAGGTGCGTCAACTCAGCCTGGCGCACCGGATCCGGCAGCACGCCCGCCAGTGCTACGCCAATGGACGCGCTCGCAACCACAGCACTAAGCATGGATTTCCAGGCGCGCATCGCTTGCTCCAGCTGCAGTCGTCTCAATGTGTGTGGCAAGACGGACGACGTCGCCGACAATGAACAGGACCGGTCCGTCGAATTGACTTCGCCGCACGGTCGCCGCCACTGCACCGAGCCGCGTGATCACTCGCCGCTCCGACAGGCGGGTGCCGTTATTGATCGCCATGACCGGGGTCTCCGGGCTCAGGCCATGGGCAATGAGCCGCCCGGCGATCTCGTCGATATTCGCCAGCCCCATATAGATGACCAGCGTGGTGTCGGGATCTGCCAGGCCGCGCCAATCGAAGTCGAGATCGATATTGGCCCGGCAATGGCCGGTGATGTAGCGCACGCCCGAGGCATATCCGCGATGCGTCAGCGGCACGCCGGCGGCAGCGGCGCAGCCCTGCGCCGAGGTTACGCCGGGCACCACCTCGACAAGAAAACCACCCGCCGCGAGTTCCATGAGTTCCTCGCCGCCACGGCCGAACATAAACGGATCTCCGCCCTTCAGCCGAACCACCATGCTGCCGTTTTCCGCAAGACGCCCGAGAAGACGATTGATATCGGGCTGCGGCACCGGATGGTCGTTGGGCCGTTTGCCGACATCGACTTTGGCGGCACCCGCCGGTATCAGATCCAGAATGTCTTCCGAGACAAGCCGGTCATAGACAACCACGTCGGCGGTCTGGATCAGGCGCAGGGCCTTCAACGTCAACAACTCCGGATCTCCCGGCCCGGCGCCAACCAGATACACCTTGCCTTTTGCCGTCATGCGATGACCTCCGCTTGCAGTACAGACGCGGCGATGGCCGCGCCTGCTGTGCACGTGGGTTGCAAGTTCAGTAAACGTCGGCGCGCGTATTGAAGACGTTGAACTTGCCGGTCGGCGTCACCAGACGCTTGTCCTTGATGACGTGTTTCAGCGTGAGCGTCTTGTCGTCGACGATGACGATGGCCGATTCCTGCGCCGCGTTGTTCCACACCGAGAACCAGACTTCGTCGCCGGCCTGGTTGTATTCGCCCTGGACGACCCGCCGCACGCCTTCGTCGATGCCCGACCATTCGCCAATCGGGAGGACTTCGTACTCGGGTTCCTCCTCGCCCAACTCATCGATCTTGAACACCGCAATCGAAGAGGCGATTTCAGCCTCCGGATTGAGCGGCGTGTCGACATAGAGATGGTTCGACTTGGGATGCGTCTTGACGAACAACGCGCCACCGCCCTGCCCTTCAAGCGTCTGCACGACCTTCCAGGCATTGTCTGGGTGACCGTCCGGGTCGGTTCCGATCAGTGCGATCGTTTCGTCGCCCAGATGGCTCGTCACCCATACCGGTCCGAACTTCGGGTGATTGAGATTGGCGCCACGGCCCGGGTGCGGTTTCGGACCGGTTTCGATCAGCGCAACCAGCTTGCCTTCCTTGGTATCGACAACCGCGACCTTGTTGCGGGCGTTCGCCGCCACCAGGAAATAGCGCCCGGACGCATCGAAACCGCCATCATGCAGGAACCGCTCGGCCTCGATCGAGGTCACTTTGAGGTTCTTGATATCCTCATAGTTGACCATGAGGATGTGGCCGGTTTCCTTGACGTTGACGATGAACTCCGGGTGGTAGTGCGAGGCGACAATCGCGGCAACCCGTGGCTCGGGGTGGAACTCCTGGGTGTCATAGGTCATGCCGCGGGTCGAGACGATTTTCAGCGGCTCGAGCGTCGCGCCATCCATGATCACATATTGCGGCGGCCAGTAGGCGCCGGCGATCGCGTAGCGGTCTTCCCAACCCTTCATCTTTGACGTTTCAACCGAACGCGCTTCGGACCCGACCTTGATTTCCGCAACCGGAGAGGGATCCTCCATCCACAAGTCGATCAGGGTGATCTTCGCGTCGCGGCCGATCGTGAACACATAGCGGCCGGATGCCGACATGCGCGAGATATGGACCGCGTAACCGGTCTTGATGATCTTGATGATTTCCTTGGTGCCGCCATCGATCAGCGCCACTTCGCCGGAATCACGCAACGTCACCGAGAACAGGTTGTCGAGGTCAATGCTGTTCATCTGCTTGGTGGGACGGTCGGCCACCGGCACCATCACCTTCCAGGAGGCCTTCACCTCGGTCATGCCGAATTCGGGCGGCTGTGCCGGATCGTTAAGCAGATAGCGCGCCATCAGGCTGATGTCGTCAACTTCCATGTCACCGGATGTACCCCAGTTGGGCATACCGCCCGGGGAGCCGTAGTTGATGAAGTCGCGCAGATATTCGAAGCCGAGCGGCTTTGTGATATCCGTTGTCAGCGCCTTGCCCGTGGCGCCCTTGCGAAGCACACCGTGACAGCCGGCGCAGCGTTCGAAATAGATCTTGTTGGCGCGCTTGAACTCGGCCTCCGACAACACCGGATCGCCCGGTTTGGTGCCCGGCTGTTGCATGTCTTCATCGCCGATGACATCCATACTGGGCTCGTATTGCCCACCCGGCGAAGTATCATGCTTTTCGGTGTCCGTCGTCGATTGCGCATGCGCGGTATCGATGATGGCGGCGGATACCACGAGGCTCGTGGAGAGGATGAGCGCGGTGGTGAGTTTTGACGTCAGTCTTGAGGCGAGACCCCACATGCTATTGCTCCCTTAGCTGAAATCCGTTCCGGGATGGTGGCGCAGGCCCGGCCCTCCTGCCTTGACTTTCGTCAAGGGCATCGGGGGGCCGACGGCACCCGACGCCCTTGACATCGGTCAATGCGGGCGGGAACCGAAGGGCGATACTCGGAGCGCATGGGCAGAGGGTTGAGCGCGATGTACCGGACACTCTCAGTGATGCTGCTCGCCGGGTGCGTATTTCTATTGGCCTGCGCGCCGGCATCCTCACGCACCGCGTCACGCGCGGACCTGCTGCGCGTCTTTCCCCAGATCGACAACGCCGTCAGCACAGTGGAGAAACCGGGTCCCCCTCCCGTCACCGAACTCAGGCGCGACGGAACTCTGCTCGGCTATACGTTCACAACATGGGACGTTGTCGGCTCGGTCGGCTATTCCGGCAAGCCAATCGACATTCTTGTCGGGCTGGCGGCCGACGGAACGCTTGCCGGTGCGCACCTGATCTCACACAACGAGCCGATCCTGGTGATCGGCGTTCCGCCCGAACGGCTGTCGCGGTTCGTCGCCGGTTTTGCGGGCTACGATATCCGAGAAACCCCTGCGTCCGGCTCCGGCACGCTGCCCGACGTCGTTTCCGGCGCCAGTGTCTCGAGCGCGGTGATCCGCGATGCCATCATCAGGGCCGCACGCGCCGTCGCCGCGCAACAGGGGCTGTTTGGCGCCCGGCCGGACGACCGGCGCCTCGACCGGTCTTCGTTCTCGCCAGCCTCGTGGGGCGATCTGATCAACGAGGGAGCGGTCGTGCGGCGCACCATCACCAACCGCAACCTGGCAGATGCGCTTCCCGGGGCCGCGGACGCTCCCGGCGATGCAGACCGCACCTTCATCGAACTCTTTGTCGGTCTGGCGACCTCTCCCCGCGTCGGCCAGAACCTCATCGGCCAGCGCGACTTCAACCGGCTGGTCGCCGAGACCGGAGCCGATGACAACACCGTCCTCATTGCCGCCAACGGCCGTTACTCGTTCAAGGGCACTGCCTATCGCAAGACCGGCATCTTCGAGCGGATACAGCTGGTTCAGGGCTCACGCACCATTAGGCTGACCCGCCCACATTACCGGAATGTCCAGTCCTTCGACATCGCGGGGGCACCGGAAATGCGTGAAATCGGCCTCTTCACACTGCCGCACGACACCGGCTTCGACCCGCTCGCGCCTTGGCGGGTCGAGTTGTCCGTTGCCCGCGAGACGGCGGCAGGTGGCACCCTGAGCGCAGTGTTCTCGCTCGCCTATGCTCTTCCCGAGCGGTACATCCTCGGAACAACCGCCCAAACCGACCCTCTCGCTTCTGCCCTGGCGCCGCCATTATGGGAAACCATCTGGCGCGCCCGCACGGTCGATATCGCGGTTCTGTGCCTCATACTCCTCGCCCTCACCGCAATCCTGGTGTTTCAGGACGCGGTTGTCCGTAACACGCGGCTTTACAGAACGGTCCGGTTGGGCTTTCTCACCGTAACCGTGGTCTGGATCGGATGGATCGCCGGCGCCCAGTTGTCGGTGGTCAACATCATCACATTCTCCCAGTCGCTTCTCACCGGATTCTCGTGGGACCTGTTCCTGCTCGACCCCCTCGTCTTCATGCTGTGGGGGTTCACCGCGGTCGCCCTCCTGTTCTGGGGGCGCGGCGTGTTCTGCGGCTGGCTGTGCCCGTTCGGCGCATTGCAGGAACTCCTCAACGAAATCGCCCGAAAGCTCAGCATTCCGCAGATCAAAGTCCCGTTCGCCCTGCATGAGCGCATGTGGCCGATCAAATATGTGATCTTCCTCGGGTTGTTTGCGGTTTCGCTCGGTTCCGTCGAACTTGCCTTCAGGGGCGCCGAAATCGAGCCGTTCAAGACCGCCATCTCCATGAAATTCCTGCGCGAGTGGCCGTTTGTTACGTTCGCGGTCGCCCTGCTCGGCGCCGGCCTCTTCATCGAGCGGTTCTATTGCCGCTACATATGCCCGCTCGGCGCCGCGCTCGCCATTCCCGCCAAGCTTCACATGTTCGAATGGCTCAAACGCCGGCCACAATGCGGATCGGAATGCCGGGTCTGCGAGGTTCGCTGCACCGTCCAGGCGATTCACCCCGACGGCGCGATCAACCCCAACGAGTGCATCCATTGCCTGAGCTGCCAGCGCTTCTATCACGACAAGACCATGTGTCCGCCGCTCATCGTCAAGGAGAAGCGGCGGCTCAAGCGCGAGGCGGTCGCCGCGAGAGATCTGCCCCAGGAGGCGCCACAATGATGCAGCCCCTCACCCGGCGGCGGTTCCTCAAAATCACGGCGGCGGCCGGCGCCGGCCTGTCTTTGAGCGGAACCGGGTCCGGACACACCACATCCGGACACACCACATGGAGCGGTTCAGCCCTCGGAGCGGATGCGCGGATGATCTTCGCAAACTGCAGGTCCGGGGAAGCCGAAGCGGCGATCGCGGCCTGCCGCGACGAGATCGCAAGGCTTGAGCGAATCTTCAGTCTCTATGACAGCATCTCGGAAATCACCCGCCTCAACCACGATGGAGTGATCGCCCGGCCGTCTGCCGACTTCACGCGGCTCATGCGACTTGCCCATTGGTTCGCGGAGCAAACCGGTGGCGCGTTCGACTGTACGGTTCAGCCCTTATGGATGCACCTGGTCGACCATTTCGGGGACGACCCACGCGGCTCGGCACCCGAACCCCGTCGCCTGGGCGAGGTCCTGCGAACCGTGGGGTACCGCGGGCTGAAGATCACCTCCGACGAGATATCTCTGCCGCCGGGCGGTTCGGTCACTCTGAACGGCATCGCACAAGGCTATATCACCGATCGCATCGCCGGCCTGCTGGAGGACATGGACTGGCGGAATGTGTTGGTGGATCTCGGTGAGGTTCGAGCCCTCCCCGGCCGCGAATGGCCGGTCCGGGTCGCCGGCAACCGGGTCCGCACGTCATTGTCAGGCCGGTCGATGGCAACCTCTGCCGGTTCGGGCACTCCGCTGAATGCGGCGGGCGACTGGCATCACCTGATCGATCCGCGCGCCGGTGTCAGCCGCAACCATTTCAAAGCGGTGACCGTCGTGGCACGGCATGCGGTAACCGCCGATGCGCTCTCCACGGCCCTCGCGGTGGCAGCTCCCGGCGAAATCAGCGGCATTGCTGAAAAATTCCCCGGGGCGGCCGTTTATCTGCAGAGCCAGGACGGCCAGATCCGACAAACTTAAACGTCGCACCTGCCGAAACGGCGTTCTGCCGCAATTGACATTCATCAAGGACCTTACCTGCCGCGCTCCGTTACTTTCACAAGACTTCGCGCGCAGACACGAGGGAGAAACGCGATGGACTACGAGGCAAGTTTTCAGGCCGCCGTGAATGGCGTCAGGGACCAGGGCCGCTATCGTGTGTTCGCCAATCTCGAACGCATTTCCGGCCGCTACCCGGTGGCCCTTGACCATGACAACGGCGGCCGCGAAGTGGTGGTCTGGTGCTCCAACGATTATCTCGGCATGGGCCAGAACCGGGCCGTGTGCGAGGCCATGTGCGACGCGGTGCGTAACATGGGCGCGGGCGCCGGCGGCACACGCAACATTTCCGGCACCAGCGTTCTCCACAATGAGCTGGAACGGGAGCTCGCCAGCCTGCACGGCAAGCAGGCCGCCCTGCTCTTCACGTCCGGCTATGTCTCCAATGCGGCCGGCATCTCGACAATTGCCCAGTTGCTTCCAGGCTGCGTGATCTTCTCCGACGAACTCAATCACGCCTCGATGATCGACGGCATCCGCCGCAGCGGCGCCGAAAAGCGGATATTCCGCCACAACGACCTTGCGCATCTCGAGAGCCTGCTGCGCCAGGCCGACCCGGCTGCGCCGAAGCTCATCGTCTTTGAGTCGGTCTATTCCATGGACGGCGATATCGCGCCGATCGAGGCGATCTGCGACCTTGCGGACCGCTATGGCGCGATGACCTATCTCGACGAAGTTCATGCGGTCGGACTCTATGGCGCAACGGGCGGCGGTATTTCCGAGCGCGACGGCGTCGCCCACCGGGTGACGGTGATCGAGGGAACACTTGCCAAAGCATTTGGCGTCATGGGCGGCTACATCACCGGTTCAGCCACCCTGGTCGATGCGGTGCGCTGCCATGCCCCGGGCTTCATCTTCACCACCTCGCTGCCTCCGGCGCTCCTGGCCGGGGCTCTCGCCAGCGTACGTCATGTCCGCCGTGACAACGACCTGCGGCTCCGCCATCAGGAGCGTGCCCGGCGTCTCAAGCACATGCTATGCGATGCGGGCCTGCCGGTGATGCCGTCGCAGACCCACATCGTGCCCGTGCTGGTAGGTGATCCGGTGCGCGCCAAACAGCTCACCGACACCTTGATGCGCGACCACGGCATCTACATCCAGCCGATCAACTATCCGACCGTTCCGCGCGGCACCGAGCGTCTGCGCCTCACCCCCTCGCCATTACACGACGATGCGCTGATGCAGCAGCTGGTAAGCGCCCTCATTCAGGCCTGGCGGCAGCTCGAGCTGCCCGTCGCCGCGTAGATCACCCTCAACCCACCCAATGACAACCTGAGACGGGAGACATTCTCATGAAACCGGCCAGAACACTCCTCACCGCATTCGCCGCCGCGGCGGCACTGTCCCTCGCCGGCGGCATCGCCCTGGCGGATGACGATGCAAAGCTGATCAAGAAGGGTAAGAAGGTCTACAACAAGTGTAAGACCTGCCACCTCATCGACAAGGAAAAGAGCAAGGTCGGGCCGCATCTCGTCGGCATCATCGGCCGGGCCGCGGGCGTCGTTGAAGGCTTCAAGTATTCCGACGCCATGAAGAATTCAGGCATCGTCTGGAACGACGAAGAGATTATGGCCTACCTGGAAAAACCGAAGGAATACATTCCCGGCAACAAGATGGTGTTCCCCGGCCTCAAGAAGGAAAAGGACCGGATCAGGGTCTTGGCCTACATCAAATCGAAGATGCCGCCGGCTGAATAGCCGGGCAAGGTATCTTAACCGGCCGCCGCAAGCGCGGCGCTGACGAGCCTGCCGGCCTCGGCCGGCAGGTTGAGGGCGAGAGCCGCCTCCTGGCCGCGCTCCGACATCTTGCGCCAGGTTTTGCGCACGATTTCGATAACCTTTTCGTCGGAATGCTTGGCGGCGAACGCCTCGAAATAGTGCTCCAGGAAAACCAGGCACACCACGTCTTCAAGGATCTGGGCGTCCGGATCCTGCTTCAGCCGGTCCTTTCGCACCAGGGATCCGACGCGCTGGATGGCGTCGTCGCCGTATCCGCACGTCATCATGATGTCGGCGACCGTTTCTGCGTGAAAACGCTTGAGATCGGCACGCCACTTGAGGTACCCGATGCGCCCCTCCGGATAGTCCGCACGCTGCGATGTCCAGCGGCGGATGTGCTGTCCGCGTGCCGCAATTGCCAACTCCTCCGTCGCATCAGGGCAAAAGCCCGCCAACGCCTCGCTCATGCGCTCGCCGTAAACCAGTTCGGCAGGACGCTCCGCGCCGTCAACGACAATCCTGTTCGGGTCCTCCCCATTCGCCCGGTCGATGGCCGCCATCACGCTGGCGATCCGCTCGGATGTGACATCCAGGTTCATGGCTTGAGCTCCCGGCGTGGCTTCAATGATGATGGCCGAACACCGCATGAAGCTTTGCGTCGTGGGTCTTGAAGTGATTGCTGAACCAGTCATCAAGGTTGCGCGCCAGCCTGTCCTCGAACTCGGCATAGGCACCGGTGTCGTAGTCGATCATGATTTCCCTGATGCCGTCGAGCAGGTCTTCGTGATCGGTCTTGTGGGCTTCATAGCCTTCATAGCTGGCTCTGCGCATCATGCGCTCTTCCAACGCGAAGTGAGCGGAAATCTTCAGATTGATCTCACCGAGAAAATTTTCGACCTCTTCGACGGAATGGTCGCCAGCACTGAGTTTTCCATGCAACTCGTTGATCAGGTCTACGAGTTCCTTGTGCTCGAAGTCGACCGCCGGATCACCGGTCTTAAAGTCGTCGCGCCACGTGATCAACGCCATGTCACCTACTCCCTGAAGATGAAGCCGCCGGCTTCCGCGCGAAACTGGACGACGAGGAGTTGCCCAGGCGCCAAAGTGAAACGGCCTTCGCGCGTGTAATCGAAACCGCTGTCGCGCGCCGTGTCCCGCAAGCGGACCGCCACGGTGTGCTCGCCGGCGGGTACGGGAAAGCCCTGGTACATGTTCGCCGGGCCGTCGCCATGCAGACCCGACGGATCGTGCGAAGCGCGATAGACCGTCGCACCATCCACATCGAGCTCGACAACCACCGGCACGCGGTCGCGCGGACAGTCGAAGTCCTTTCGCATATTGGGCGCGATCTCCTGCAGCTCCTTCGCAGTGCGCCTGCGGCAGCCACCCTTGTATTCCCCGCCATGGGTGAAGGTCATCTTGATCAGCGCCTGGTCGGCCGCGAAGTGGCGATAGGCCGGCGCGGCGGCAAAATAGCCGATGACCGCGGCAAGCACCGCATAGAAAACCGCCTGCCCGGTCCACTTCAACAGATTAGCCATCGCTTTCAACAGTCTCCAGGATGCGCTCCGAAGATGGCGGCAACGGGTCGGATGCAGCGGGGCCAAGCTGCCGCAATCCGTCGGCAAAGCGTTCGATTTCCGCCGACAGGGCCTTGCCCTCCGCGCGCCCGGCCCAGTGCCGGCGAACACGCTCGCGCGGCACCCTGCGGCGCAGCTGCGGGTCGCGCTGCCGGTCGACACGCGCATCGGTCCACTCGGCACCGAAGCGATGATAGCAGGCGTCCTCGGCACAGCCCGACAGCATGACGCCGTCCGCCAGGCCACGGCTCAGAGTATAGTCGATGAATGAAGGCGGCAGCATGCCGATGCATGGCAGGGTGACAAAGGCCGTTGTGCCGCCCTTCTTCGAAGGCCTCGGGCCATGGGCGCAGCCGAAGACGAGCACCCTCCCCTCACCATCGAGGGCCTCGGCAGCCGCCTCCGTTGCAGCGCGCAGATCCGCCAGCGAAAAGTCCGGAAGGTCGATGCCGGTGACGATTTCGCCGCGCCGCCGGAACGGCGTCGAGCTCGGACAGGCGCCGACGCAGATGCCGCAGGATACACAAAGGTCCGGGTCGACCAGAGCTTCTTCGGCGAATTTCGCGCCGTCCGTGCGCGGCACCATCGAGACCGCGCCGAAGGGGCAGTCATCGACGCAGCGGACGCAGCCGTTACAGTGATCGAGATAGACCCGGGCCGTGGCCGCCCGGCGCATCGGCGGCATCCAGGGCAGAAACATGACCGTCAGCAGAACCACGGTAAGCGCCGCCCACACCGTTCCGGCGGACCAGTAGTCCATCAGCGGATAGAGCCCGAGATAATACCAGTCGAGACGCACGACGGAGACAACGGTGGAGAGGTCGGCCGGAGCGTGGCTGGTCGCCGGCATCACCAGCGACAGGGCCAGCATCATCGCAAACATGCCCACCGCCAGACCGCGCGGCGGATTGATCTGGGGCCGGCTGACCCGCTGCAGATGGATCCACAGGATCAGAAGCAGGATCAGGGGGGCCGCGATATGGATGAAGATCATCAGGCTGAAAAACCGGTCGTCGAGGCTTTCCGGCGTCAGGAAGTTGGCCGCGGTCGGCGTGCCGAATATGGGCAACCAGTCGAGCCACTCGGTCGAGCGCACCGCAACGAACTGAGCAAGCTGATCCCACACCAGCCAGTAGCCGGTGATGCCGCAGACAAACAGCAGCACGATGATCGGCACCCCCGTCGACCAGGTGAACCAGCGCACGCCGCGATAACGATCAAGACCGAATTCGCGCGCCATGTGGATCACCATGAACAGCACCATGGCATCGGACGCATAACGGTGCAGGGACCGCATGACGCCGGCCAGGTACCACTGGTCGTTGGTCATGTACTCGACGGACGAATAGGCAGCCGTGATGCCCGTGTCGAAGAAGATGTAGAGGTAGATGCCCGATGCCGCGACGATCCAGTACATGAAAAAGCCGAGCGCGCCGAGATGATGCAACGGGTTCCAGTGTTGTGAAAACACCCGGTCGAGACCAAGTTCGGCGATGTCGAATGCGGCGCGCACGGGCCTTTGCAGCCAGGTCATAAGGCCCCTCTTCCCGCCATCACGCAGATCGCCCGCGGCCCCAGATGCGCCACGCATTGCGCCCCAGAACCAGGGCAACGCCCGACAGGCTGAGACCGCCGATAATCAGGCCGATGAAGATCGAGTAGTCGAAGCGATAGCGGTCACTGCGCGGATCGTAGGTGGTGCAGAACAGGCGTATGCGGTCGACGATGCCGCTGACGCTTGAGAGAGTGGCGCTGGTACCGAAGACCAGGCGCTTGAGCGGCTCGACCAGGGCCGGTGGCGAAAAGTCGGCGCCATAGACATGCGCATAGATCTTGCCCTCCCCGTCAACGATGGTGGTCTGCGCCAGATGGTCATAGCCTTTTGGAGACGGGAAAAAGATGAACCCCAATGTCGCCGACAGGGCCTCGACCACCTCACTCGTCGAGCTGACGAAACGCCAGTTCTCGAAGTCGATGCCCCGTTCATTGGCGTAGGCGCGCATGCGGGCGGGTGAATCTTCAGCTGTATCGAAACCGATGGAGAGAACCGAGAACCCGTCGACACCGAACGTGTCCTGCGCCGAGACGACGCTGCGTTCCAGCGCCTGGGTGATCATCGGACAGGTGTGATAGCAACTCGTGTACACCATCGAGATGATCAGGGGCTTGCCGCGCAGCTCCTCAAGGCTGACCGTCCGGTTCTGCCGGTCGACAAATCCACCTGCATCGACGGTCCGCCCGATCGCAGACTGGCTGTAGGCGATTGCCTGGTTTTCGTCGAACTCCGAGAAGTCCGTTGTCTCAACTGCGCTCGCGGGTGTCCACAACGTTGCCGTTGCGGCTACGCTCATGATCGCCAGTGCACGAATGAGACCGCCGTGCGTCATGACACCCCTATAGATTGACCGCGCCATCGATAATGGCGGCGAGGAGCAGGAGACCCAGTTGGATGAGAGAGGCGTGAAAGTTGGCCATCGCGCGCTTGGGACCGGGATCGCGCACCAGCTCGATGCTGCGCCAAATGAACAGTGCGCCGCCGGTGACCGCGCCGGCCAGATAAATCCATCCAAGACCGAAGGCGAAGGGCAGCAGTGAGACCGCAACCAGGACGACGGTGTGCGCCAGAATGATCCTGGCCGCCTTGGCGTCGCCGACCACCACGGGGAGCATCGGAACGCCGGCGCGCTTGTAGTCTTCATGCAGGGCCGTCGCCAGGCTCCAGAAATGCGGCGGTGTCCACAGGAACAGCACCACGGCCAGGAGCGCCGGCTCCGCCGCGAAGGCCGCCGCCGGATCGATCGCGGCCGCGCCCGCAAGCACGGCAAAGCTCCCGGCCAGGCCGCCGATCACGATGTTCCACGCGCTGCGCTGCTTGAGCCAGACCGTGTAGACGACGCCATAGACGAAGGCGCCAAGGAAAACGTAAAGCGCCACGTAAGCGTTGAGCACGAACGCGGCGGCTGCCACCGCCACCAGCAGGATCGCCCCGATGCTGGAGAGCCAGAGCCAGCTCGTCTGCAATGCACCGGTGACAAAGGGCCGGTTGCGCGTGCGTTTCATGCGCGCATCCAGTTCGCGCTCGGCATATTGGTTGAACGCGCCGGCGCTGGCGGATGACAGGAAGACCGCAAAGGCCATTACGAGAAGCTGCCATGGCGAGATTGCAGCGCCCGGAGTGACCGCATAGCCAGCCAGCGCACAAAACATGATGGCGAAGCCAATGCGCAGTTTGAACACGTCCGTGATCATTCTCAGCATGCCTGTGCTCCCTTCTTGTGTTGGTACGGGGAGGCGCCGGGGCGGCCGGGGGATAGTCAGCCGCCCCGAGACCTCAGCTCAGAGGCCAGACTTCCGAAAGGAATTTCCAGTTCACGAAGTAGTAGAGAACAAACACCGTGAAAAAGATCGCCACGAGAACGATCGTACCTGGAACTTTGACCTCTTCCTCAGAACCGTAGTGCGCCACTGCGGCACCACCGTCGAACACCACCGGATTGGCCTTGGCGACCGCCTCGTCGCGCCGTTGGCCGAACAGCACCGAACCGACGACGATGACGACATAGGCGAGCCCACCGAGGGCCGCGAGGATTGCAAACACCCCGTTCAGGCCCATCATCAGGAACGCCGTACCGGGCACCTCGACGGACAGCGCCGCATCGGTGAAATTAATGTCCCAGTGGCGGCGTGCAACCCCAAGCGTCCCCGCGCCCATCATGAACAGCGAGATCCCGCCGACACCGATGCCGAACAGGTACGGCTGCCATTTCGCCAGTCTCGGCAGGATCAGCTGGCGGCGGAAGATGAGCGGTATCACCAGATAGGTGATGGCCATGAAGGCCAGGGTCGTGCCAGCGACCACCGTTGCGTGGAAGTGCCCTGGAACATAGATCGTGTTGTGAATGATGATGTTGATCTGCTCGACACCCATGACCACGCCGGAGATCCCGCCGAGGAAACCGAACATGATCAAAGAGAGGAACATGCCGGAAAAGGCCGGATTGCCCCAGGGCGCCTTGCGCAGCCATTCGAAGATGCCGTGGGTCAGGCCGCGGCGGCGTTGTGCCGCCTCGATGGCCCCGGGCACACTCAGGCCGTGGATCATGCTACCGAGCACCGCCAGATACATGGCGTAGGACGTGTTGAAGATCTTCCAGCTCGAACTCATGCCCGGCTCGACCAGAAGATGGTGCGCCGATGCGAGCTGCAAAAATAGAATGTAGAGCAGGAACGCGGAGCGACTGACCTTCTCCGACAACGGCTTGGCGCCCAGCACCATGGCCGCGATGCAGTACCAGACGGCGACATGGGCCGCCACGTTGACCTGCTGCGACGAGTGCCCCATGCCCCACCAGATGATCTTGTAGAGCAGCGGATCCACATTGGAGATGAAGTCCATCGACCACAGCCAGGTCGGAACCAGAATGATGGCACCCGAGGCAATGGTGAAGACCGCGATGATCGCCGCCGTGACGGCGCCGAACGTCACCAGCGGCACGGAGCCTTCATAGGTTTTCTCCGCCTTCGCCACCACCAGCGTCGCGAAGAACACGAACACGGCGATCAACGCTCCGACGGCGAATAGAATGAGCCCGAGGTAGAAATGCGATTCCGCGCGCATCGGCACATAGGACGTGAACATGACGCTCGATTCGCCCTGAAGCACCGCCACGTTTGCCAGGATCGCGCCGATCACCATGAGCACGAACGCCATCCAGGCAATCTTCGGCGCCGCCAGCCTGCAGTTGAGCAGGACGGCGGAGGCGAAATACAAGAGCGCCACCTCGAAGAAGAGGATCCAGAACAAGAGCACGTCAGCGCCGTGCGCGGTCAGCACCAAATAGAACATCTCCGCGTCGAGCAGATGCACGGCAGGCCACCTGGTCAGAGCCACAAGGAGGCCGAAGAACCCGCCCAGGGCCAGGAATACGACCGCCACGACCGCATTGGCCTTGATCAGCATTTCCGCGTGATTGTGAACCTTCAGCCCGGTGTCGGGGCAGGTTCTGAATGTCGCCGCAATCGCCATGATCGCCTCCTATTCCCCATCTGTCAGGTATTCGACCGGCCCCGGTTCGACCACATAGATCCGCCCCACCATGTTGTGGTGGCCAATGCCGCAGAATTCATTGCAGACGACGGAGAACTCACCGGTCTCGGGCGGAGTCAGGGTGACCACCATTTCGTAGCCCGGGTGAACCTGAAGATTGATGTTGGTGGGCTGCAGCGAGAAGCCGTGCTGCCAGTCGAGCGAGGACAGATGCAGACGGTAGGTCTTGCCCTTCTCCAGCTCAAGGATCGGCCACCATTCCCACAGCCGCGCCAGCATGTAGACCTCGGTCCCCGCTGGCGGATGGACGACCGGAATGCCGGTGTCGCCTTCCTCGCGGACCGTGTATTTCTCGGTCATTGCCTCGGTGCGCTCGCCGAACACGTCCGGCTTGATCTTGTAGGCCTCGTTAGAGAGATTCTGCTCGCCCACCATGTGCCAGTAGATCATGGCGAAGAACATCACCAGACCCCACAGGAACGCGATAGTGATCCAGGTCAATTCGATCTTGGTGAGCTTCTCGTTCCACCAAATTCGTTCTTCCGGCGGATGAATTGCCATGTCGCCCTCCCGCTCAGTCGGCTATCGGAATTTGTGCAACCTCGATGACGCCCCAGATGATGTAG
>JAJFHL010000186.1 GCA_021775615.1 Hyphomicrobiales bacterium | reverse complement strand
CAGCACATTCAGGCGATCTCAGGGAATCCAGTTTTATCGCGATGTTGCGTTCACCATGTGCGTGGCAATGATCAATGGATATATACCCTACACTGAGTATGTAGAGCAGTTGTGGCGGGCGCGGGACAAAGCGGCCCAGCTAATGGCAGCGGAGTTTAAGTCCGGGTATTGGGCCAATCCAGCGATGATTGCCATATCGGTAAGGGCCCCTGAACAAGAAGAACCGCCGCAATAGATAGCTTGGAGATAGCCTGGCGAGTTTCCTTTGCAGCAGGTGACACGAGCGAAAACCAGATCATGGCTACAACGTTTGTCCAGTGTGGACTTGCTCGTTCACTGAATACACGTTTGTGGGTGCTTCGCCCGCGCTGCATCAGTTGTAGTGCTTGATGGGTACGATACAATTCTTAGGTTTGGGATGGAGGGCGTTTCGAGATGTATACATTACTTAGTTCCGTCGATTTCAAAAAGCTTGCTGTGACACAGATTCCATCGTTTGGTGGTGCGTTTCTTGTCGCTGAGTTCATTTACAAATTTGGCAGTTTTGCGCTTGAGTGCCTAGCGTTCGTCGTGACTTGGTTCGTACTGGACTGGGCCTTCCAGCCAGTCGTGCGGGTGGTACTGCAGTCGACCGGCAATTCAGATAGCCAGTAAATTAAGGGGAAGATACCCAAGATTGCCGAATGTGACGTCTATGTAGTTGAGCCACACGAACGCGGCGCGGTGTTGGTGGCAGGGGACATAATCGTAGGTGAGCAAGGAGGCAGTGAGGAGAATTTTCGCGTCGCACAAGCGGTGGTCGATGGCGTGCGTGAATTCCTGTAAACCGTGCGGCGGCTTGTGAGCGATGGATGCATCAAGAAGGATAAAGGGCCATCGCACGCGTGCGAATTACTCGAGAACGCTGGTATCGATGGATCGGAACATCCGACATGCAGGTTGGCGGGGCAATGGTAGGCCATCGAAACAACGAGGAGCAGTTGGTGATTGAATTTTGCCCTCTTCATTCTGACGCGACACGATGCATGATGCGCAAATGGGATCGATGGCCGGGTGCTTTTCGTTGGAATTGCTGGAGATAGATTCAAAGAGCGGACCAATGAAAAAGAAGACCAGTGACGACAGGCGGAGAAAACAGCCCGGAGGCAAGGTTCGCAGGCGCATCCGCCAGTTTGAGGGCGCGCGTGGCTACAAGCAGCCGAAAGAGAGTACCGATCAAACACCGGAGGAAGAACCACAACAAGAATCCGACGGTCAGGTGGACAAGGACGAACAGTGACGTCAATCACCCGCCGCTAAGGCCGGCGTACGGCACTTGCCCGTTTGTGCCGGCACCATTCATGGGAGGCAATCACTATGGAAAGACCATCCGGGAAAGATAACGGCGACGGCAAGAATGGTGTCAGAGTGCCGAGACGGCCGGTCGGGCCTGAGGGAAAAGCATCAAGAAGGAGTAGACTGTTTGCGTTGCAGAGGGGTTTGAGCGCGCCAGACGCATTGGAGGCCACGCAATTTGTACAAGAGAGACCACAGCTGGCAGCCGCAAAATCATCGCCGAAGCATCGGCGGCTGCCTAAAGGCAAGAGGAGATTGCCATATTTGAGCGCGTCGCGTCGAATGGTCAGTCCCGCCGCTGTGCAACCACCCGTATGGAAGTCATTGGGACCGACGTCGATCCCTGACGGGCAAACGTATGGAACCGGTGGTAATCACCGTATCGGTGCGTCGGGCCGTGTAGCCGGAGTAGCCGTCGACCCGACCGATCCTCAACACATTCTGGTGGCGTCTGCTGGCGGGGGAATTTGGCAGACGTGGGATGACGGGACCACATGGTCGCCTCAAACGGACTTTGAAGCGAGTCTTTCGATGGGGGCGATCGCCTTCGCACCATCAGACCCGCGGCGCGTCTATGCGGGTACTGGCGAGGGCGACAGTAACAGCAGGCTGGGCGTCGGTCTGCTGCGTTCCCTAGATGGTGGTACCACATGGCGGCTTCTCAGGAGTACGTTCCTGTCCGGGTTCGGAGTGTTCGATATCGCAGTCGACCCGAACGACCCGCTACATGTCTTCGTCGCCACAGGTGTGATCGACTATGACACTTTCACCGCGTTCGGACACTTGCTTGAAAGCACAAATGGCGGCGAAAAGTGGGAGGCGCGCCGCAACGAACTGACCTGGGACATTTCCATCAATCCAACTGATCCCATGGAGGTATTTGCGGCCTCGTATGATGGGTTGTTTAAAAGTTCCAATGGCGGCACTTCCTGGCAGCCGGAACCATTTGTCCAACGCCAAGTGAACGCATTTGAGCGCATAGAGGTTTGTCATGCACCATCAAACCCGAACATCGTTTACGTTTTCGCTGCTTACTATGACGGATCTTGGCGTTACCGAGGTGGAGTTTGGCGGCGCAGCAAAGCACGTGGAGCGTTCGTGAGGCAGGCCTTGCCACCAAAACTCGAGTTGAAGCAGGCTTCGTACGATTGGTGCGCGGCAGTCGACCCATCCGACGAGAATGTTCTGTACGTCGGCGCGATACATGTCCACAAAGGTGTCAGATCATCCAACACTCAGTGGGAATGGGAGAATATTTCGTCGCGCGATAGCGGCGATTCGATCCATCCAGACCAGCACCATATCACGTTCAGTCCTGCCGACTCCAAAACCGTGTATATTGCGAACGATGGTGGTCTCTACCGATCCCCAAACGGCGGCACCCAATGGACGTCGCTCAATGAGGGTCTGGCAATCACAGAGTTCGAATACATTGCACAGCACCCGGACAATCTGACTTGGATCATCGGGGGTACCCAGGACAATGGCACGCTGCGATTGAAGGGAAACGGTGTTTGGGAGACCATTGCTGACGGTGACGGAGGCGACTGTGGAGTGAACGAACTTGTTCCCAATGTATGCTTTCACAGCTACTACGACATGGGCTTGGAAGTTTCCGAGTCTTCGGGCGACCGGACCTCGTGGGACTGGGTTGGACCCGGGTCTGTCGAAATTCCTTCGCTGTTCTATCCCCCGCTCGAATCGAGGCACGGGATCGTCGTGCAGGGTGGGGCCATCGTGGTCATCGCGCAAATGAATCAACTGAGTGCTATCGAGAGTGGCCGCATACTCTGGCCTACTGTTCATCTTCCCCAGCCGGACTATCCGATCCTGCAATACTGCACGGCAATTTGGATCCGCAATGAGCAAGAGATTCTGGTCGGAACGCAATTCGGCAACATCTACCGCATCGTGAATGAATTTGGTTGGCGCGAGGCAAAGTTGGTGGCGACGCCGAGAAAAGACGCATATGTAAGCGACATCTATGTTGATGCTAACCAACCAGGCTGGATCTGGGTAACCTACTCAACGATCAACGCTGGGCACGTTTTCCTGTCCAAGGATAATGGTGCTCGGTGGGCTAACAAAAGCGCCGATCTGCCCAACATCCCCGTCAATGCGATTGTGGCCGATGTGCAAGATCATCGCATCGTCTACGTTGGAACAGACAACGGAGTGTACAGAACGATCGATTCCGCAATCACGTGGAACGATTTTAGCAACGGACTGCCGTATGCGATCATCGGGGATCTGCTGTTCCACGAAAAACACAGGGTCCTTCGCGCAGCCACGAGGAGCCGAGGAATTTGGGAAGTAACGGTTTGATCCAGTTTCAGAAAGTCCAAATTTGCCTCGTTGTTGACACATGCCGGCTCGCGCTCGTTTGTGGGGTCGCCGATGAACCATTGAACGGGCAACAATAACCCAAACGAGTGGGTTCGGGGTTGACTGACGGTAGAGCCACCGTGATGCTGGACTGGTTTTTACAGATGGGAAACACCTCAAAACATGAACAGAGCTAACTCATGAACGGGAACAATCTGAGGAGCAGGTCACCGCTTATGCACGAGAAACGGACTTACAGCACCTGAACCGAGTGGCGCGTCCATATCAGTGATGTTCGGTAAAGGTGGCTGCGGGCCCCCGCAACCAACAAAAAGACTCCGGCACGAATGCCGGGTCTTTTTGGTTTTTGGGTCGAGGCTCTAGTCCTGCTCGGGGGTCTGTAATGAGAGGTGTACCCGACCTCGTGACTCTGCCGGGATGTCCAGTTTATCCGAGAGGCGGAGGTCCGACCGGATACGGAATTCACCCACGTCTCACAGCCATTTTTTGGTTCGTATCCATTCCTCTTGCGGCGGAGAACACGACCTGAACAATCGGCACACAACAGTGCATGTCATTGCTTAGGGCCGCATGGCCGCAATGAGAGGGGGGATGCCAATGCATCGGCGCGAATTCCGTCGCTGTGCGCTCTACGAGACATTGACACAGTTGCCAGGGGGGACTGGAACCCTCTACCACTCTATCGCGAGTACGCGTGCCGGCGCGGCCTCTGCGCCAGGCAGGTTGAGCGGTGTCGCCACGACAAAGGGGTGCTCGACTTTCAGGTCACCGAGGCTGCAGATGTTTTTCAGCAGGCATACGCCATGCTGCAGAAGATTGGCTTCCGCCTTGAGGTCATTCCGCGACACCGGTCCGGCCCGTGTTGTTTTGCGGCCTTCATCGATTTCGAAATCCGCGCCAACCACCTCGTAGCCCGCCGAAGCAATCCAACGCGCCGCGTCTTCACTCAAGCTCGGTGACAATGCACACCAATTGGGATTGTCGTAGGGCACGCGGTCACCAAAACGGGTTCGCAGGAGAAGCATGTTCTCTGCGTTCGGATCGGATATGGCGGCAGAGACCCGGTCCGCACTTATGTTTTCTTCGTTCGTGACATCACCGAGATCGGCGATGTCGGCATGACGGGCGAGCGACGCACCCATGAAAGCGTCTACGCCTGCACCCGCTCCAATGTATTTCGGGGTCAGTACATGCGTATGGGAATGGCCTTCGATGCGGACGCGTGATTCCTGGACTGCATCACCCTTCTCAAACGCCAATGCGAGACCGATCGAAACCTTGCCGGTCCAATTGTCGGTGATCGGCATAGACAGATCGACAATACGCGGATCTGGCCCCGGCCACTCGGTCAGGGCAACCGGACTGGCGGGGCCGCCATCTGCACGTGGCAGCCGTAAAGGCCAGCCGACGAGAAACACACGGTCCTGCTTGATCGCGCTCAGGTTGACCACATGCTCCAGGTGCATGAGATTTGCGCCAAGCACAATTTGATGCTCCGTGAATTCCGGATTGGTGACGTGCCGGTCGCCCATCTCGCGCGCCACATAGTCCTGTGGGAAATCGATCACCAGCGCCCGGCATCCCCGGTCCACAATCCATTGTGAACCCTCAGCATCAACATATGGCGACTTCTGCCAATAGTCGCCCGTGGTGTTGGGGTGAACTTCGTTGAGGTTCGACCGCAGGATCAGGAGATCTCCTGGTTTGACGTGGACGCCACGCTCCTCCAGCACTCCGGCGTCGACCGCACCTGAGGGCACCAGGTCAGACACATCGACCAGGGCGGCCTCACCGCACAATTGGTTGAGTGCGCAGTCGTCCAGCGTCCGACCGCCATGGATCATGTGGCACGGTGCATCCACATGTGTGAAAGCGTGCTTTGGCCAGTCGACACCGGTTTCCGCGAGATCGCCGTTGCCGGGGTCGAGGCGCAAAGTGCCGCCGCTCCAACTCCAGTGCGAACTGATCTGATTGCTTAGTGTAACCACGCTCGACAACGACACCGCACTCACCTCTCGTGTTTGAACGCTCTTGACAGCACTTGGTGGGTCTCTAATCTTACCCAAGTCAAAATTGTTAACAATATACAAAATGATTAACACGGTACGCGGCGCACTGCCCCGAATGGCGCCGCAACCGAGGGAGGACCTCTCAAATGTCAAACCGCGAAGACCCGAATGTATGTTCTGAAACCAGCTGGACTCGCCGCCAACTGCTCAAGACCACCGGAAAGGGCGCTCTTGTCGGCGGTGCCGCTCTTGCGACACCGTGGATATGGTCGAAAAAGGCATCGGCCGCCGGCGAAGTTAACGTGCTTGCCTTTGGCGGCTATGAAGAGCCTGGCATGCTTGACGGCTTCAAAGACAGCGGCATCAAGGTCAATCTCAAGATCCATGACGGTTCGGACGAAGAGATGGTGGCGCTGATCAAGTCTTCACCGGCCGGCACGTTCGACATCATCACGCCGACCAGCGCCTATGTGCCGCGCGCCGCAAAAGACGGCCTGCTGATGGCAATGAACCCGGGCGACTTCCCGCTGGGCGACTATTTCGACATCATCGCCAAGTGGCCGCCCTGCTATGTGGACGACAAGATGTACGGTCTGATCAACCGCTTCGGCTATTACGGCATCACGTACAACCACAAGAAATTCTCGGAAAGCGACGTTTCGAGCTATTCGGTTCTGTTTGACGGCGCCGTAAAGGGCCGTGTCGCCCTGTTCGACTGGTTCCTTCCCAACATGGGCTGCATGTCCAAATTCAACGGCAATGCAATGCCGTATGATCTCGATGACGCTGCCTTCAAGGGCCTGGTGGACCGTATGTCAGGACTGCGTCCTCAGGTCGGTCTCGTCGGCAACACATCGCAGGTCATTCAGGCCATGGCCGGCGGCAGCTATGACCTTGCCATTGCCGGCGAGTGGGTACAGGCGGGCATGTTCGACGACGGCCTGCCCTTCAAGGCTCTCGTGCCGAAGGAAGGTGGCGTGACCTGGGACCAGGCTGTGTGCATCGCCGCCAATACACCTCGCAAGGAGAACGCCATCAAGTTCGTGCAGTATGTCGCCGGGCCGGAATTCCAGGCCAAACTCGCAACCGCCAAGACTTACTACAGCATGGTTCCGAACAAGAAGGCGGCTGAGATGCTGCCCGCCGACAAGCGCGAGTTGTTGAACCTGGCAGACCTCGACAAGTTCGATGAAGTGTTCATGGCCAACCTCTCGCCGAGGAAGGATCCGGACAACCGGCAGGCCTGGCTTGATACCTGGGAAAACTTCAAGAACGCGTGATCCCTCGCCGTGACTGGGCGCTGCACCATTCGTGGTGTGGCGTCCGGTTACTGTGCAGCACAACAAAGGCCCGCATAGCCCTATGGCGATCATTGACTGCTCTCAGCTGATTGAACCCCATTGGTTGTGGGACAGTTATCCCTACGTCTCTCAAACCTATCATCTGGGCGATGAATTCCAGGAATTCGGCCTCAAGTGGTACGGCTCGGGCTTCAGCTACATTTCCGCGCCAGGCTGGCGCATCGCCGATGGAAAGAAACTGGACGATTATCCGATGACGGCTTTCGCCGGTGTGGCGGCGGTGGTCGACATTTCCGGCAACGACACGGTCGAGGCAACGGCGCTCGGCGAAAAGCTCGAAGGTCTTCCGTCAAGGAAAATACTGGTCCTGAGGACCGGTCACGCCGATGACGTGCCATGCCGCAGACCCGAATACTGGCGAACCACACCGCAGATTGTGGCAGACTGCGCGAGCGTGATTGCCCGGTTCGGTTTTACCCATGTCGCCGTCGATGTTTCCTGCGACGACGTTCCCGCGCATCGCCCCGATGGCGAGGGCGGATTTGCAAATCCCAACGGCCCTTTCCGGCAGGCGCTCCACGCACAGGGGCTTGTGCTGACGGAAAACTGCCTGAACCTGAGCGCCATCGATCAGGAGGAGGTCTTTTTTGCCTCCTTGCCCCATTCCATACCACGCGGCACCACAAGCCCGACGCGACCGGTGGCGCTGACATCATGGCCTTCTGACACGCCACGGATCCTCGATGTGTCTACGCCCATATTCAACCACTGGCGCTGGAAGCTCGATGTCTTTCAGGGCCGGAGCATGGACGCCGGCGACGATGTGGACGAAACGCACTTCATTTTCGGCGGCCACGGCTTCACCCACTGCGATGCGCCATGCCATATGAGAAAAGGGGCACCGACAATTCACGAGCTGCCCAACTCCGGGCTCGACCTGTTCATCCATGACGCCACACTCGTTGACTTTTCCGACCTGGAGCTGCCGTTCCCGATCACACGCGAACTGATTGCCGAACGCGCCGCCAACAAATATCGCCCGGGAGATCTCATTATCCTGAGGAGCGACCTCACCAACAAGATGGGATACGAAAGCCGCGAATGGCATCTCAAGGCTCCCAATCTGGAGGAAGAGGCGGCAAAATGGATCACGCAGCAGAAACCGGCGGGCGTCTGCCTCGATTTTCCGCAGGACTACATCGCCCGCGAAATGCCGTCGCGGCATGTCTACAATCACGAGTTCGTCGCTCACCATGCCATCTTCTCCGCTGACCTGCCCTTTATCGAAGACCTGAAAGACCTGGGTGAACTGAACACGGACCACCCGTTCATCATGGCTGTTCCACTCAAGATGAACTGTGTGGACGGGGCACCAATGCGGGTGATTGCGCTCGAATGGTAGGGGCTCGATCAGCGCGCGCAAAGGCGCCGGAACACCGTGCTCCGGTGTCGAACCTCTGGTACGGAATTGTGCCGGCGGTGGTGCTCATGACAGCATTTTTCATCGTTCCGATCGGCTACACCGTCGGCCTGAGTTTCACACCCGCGGACAGCGGCGGGCTTAGTCTTTCGAACTATCGGACTTTCTTCGCCAACGACCGCTTCACCGACGCGCTCATGCG
>JAJFHL010000185.1 GCA_021775615.1 Hyphomicrobiales bacterium | reverse complement strand
GAATGGGGACAGGATCGAGCCGTCGGAAAGCCCGCGCGAGATTCTCGTCGTCGGTGGTGGACCGGCGGGGCTGGAGTTGGCACGTGTCGCCGCCGAGCGCGGCCATCAGGTGACCCTTGCGGAGCGTTCAGGCGAGCTTGGCGGTCAGTTTCGTCTGGCCGCGGGCCAGCCCGAGCGCGGTGAAATAGGCGAGCTTCTCAATTGGTACCAGACCCAGCTCGAAAAGCTTCAGGTGAAGGTCAAGTTGCGCTCCGAGTTGAGCGCCGATGACATCGAGGCCTCCAATGCCGTTGCGGTGGTGCTGTGCACCGGTTCGCTTCCGACGAGAAGCGGGTTCCAGCGCGCCATGCCGGATGTGCACGGGCTTCCTGGCGCCGATCAGGATAATGTTTGTACCGTGCATGACATCCTCGACGGTTCTATTGTTCCCGGCATGAACGTCCTGCTGATCGATGATCTGAACGGCTGGTGGCCGGCCAGCGGAACCGCCCTCCATCTGGCCGAGCAGCGCCACTTCGTGACCCTTGTGACGAGCGCCGAGCAGGTTGCCGGCCAGCTCGAATACAGCCGAACGGCAGACTCGACCCGCGAACGCTTCATGAAAATGGGCGTCGAGACCATTGTCGCCACGGTTGTCACCAAGTGGTCGGGCAACACGGCCACCTTGATGAACCTCTACACCAGCGACGTAGAAGAACGCGATTTTGACAGTCTTGTGCTGGCGACGACGAATCAGGCCAACAACGCCCTGTCCATGGATCTGGCCGGCACCGACCGTGAAGTCCATACGCTGGGAGATGCCCTTTCTCCACGGACCGCTTCCATGGCCATCTACGAGGCGCGGAAACTGGGTATGCGGATGTAAGGGGCCGGGACTGAGATTTTTTGTCTGCGGGAGAGCCTGAATATGAAAAAGCGGCATGTCTGGCCGGATGGACATTGGAACTGGCCCATCCCGGTGACTCACAAGCACGGCGTACGGTGCGGCGAGATGATCTGGGTCGGAGGGCAGGTCGACCTCAGTCCATCGGGCGTTGTGCAAAACCCCGGCAATCTTGAGAAGCAGACGGAAATGGCCATGGTGCACTTCGCCACGGTCCTGCGTGATCTCGGCGCCGATCTGTCCGATCTGGTGAAGCTGCTGTGCTTCTATGTCAGCGACGGCTCGGTGGATGAACGCGCCTTTCTTGTCCGTCTTGCTGCGCAGCTGCCGGCGGGCGCAAGAACCGCGATCACCCTGATCCCTGTTCCCTGCCTGGCCTATCCGGATCTCGTGGTCGAGATCGAAGGCTTTGCCATGCTGCGCGAAGACGGCGCAAAGATGCCGCGCAGCTATGCCGATGACGGCGGCGAGGCGCAACTGCCGGACGTGTTCGCGCCGGCGGTGCGCTGCGGCAAGATGATTTTCGTGAGTGGCCAACTGCCATTGACATCGGACGATGCTGTTGCACTGCCGGGCGACATTGTCGGGCAGACCGATTACGTGATGACCCGTATTGGTGAACTGCTGGGCCAGTTCGGCGCCGGCTTCGGCGACGTGGTGAAATCGAACAGATGGTATGCCGGAACCGCTACGATCGAAGACTTCGAGCCGGCGGCCCTTGCCTGTGCGGCCCACTATGTCGAACCGGGGCCGGCGGCCACTGGCATCCCGATCCCGCATCACGCCCGCGACGGTATCGAGATCATGCTCGAAGTTGTCGCCATGCTCGGCGAGGACGGATCGCATCTGCCGCGCACCCATGTCTGGCCGGACACGCTTTGGGACTGGCATGTCCATCTGCCCTACAAGCACGGCCTCAAATGCGCCGAAATGATCTTTCTCGGCGGCCAGGTGTCGTTGAACAAGAAGGGTGAGGCGGTCCACCCTGGTGACCTCATGGCGCAGACCCGTCAGGCCATGCAGCATATCGGGACAATCCTGGGCGAACTGGGTGCGGACTATTCCGACGTCTGCAAGGTGCTGGCATTTTACGAAGGGCAGGCGGCGCATGACACGCTGCACGACAATCTCGCCATCCGCTCATCGTATTTCCCCGAGCCGGGGCCGGCGACGACCGGGATTCCGCTTCCGCTTCTCGCCTATCCCGACATGGTGATCGAGATAGATATTTTTGCGATGACAGAACCCGGCTAGCCGTCTGAAAGCGGTTCCGTATGAACACGAACTGTTTTAGTCCGGCGTATCGCTTGATATTCCCCCACATTCTGTCGAAATAGCCCTCCGGTGATTCTGTTCTGATGCGGGAAGGGCCACGCAATGGAAAATCTGTTTACGATCGACAACCTGTTCACGCTCGCCATGCTCATTCTTCTGCAGGCGGTGCTTGGTTTCGACAATCTGCTTTACATATCGATTGAATCGAAACGGGTTACCGAGGACAGGCAGGCCTATGTGCGGCGCATGGGCATTGGGCTGGCGGTCGGCCTGCGCATTGTTCTCCTGTTCGTTCTTATGTCGGCCATCCAGTATTTTCAGGAGCCGTTCTTCACCGTCAATCTGAAAGGCATCCTCGAGGGGTCGGTCAACGTGCACGCCCTCATCGTTCTGGTGGGAGGTGTCTTCATCATGTACACGGCGATCAAGGAAATCATGCACATGCTTTCCGTCGACGACCTTGAGCACATTGAGGGCGACGCCAAGAGGACGGTCGGCGGCGCCCTGTTCTGGATTGTGCTGATGAACCTGATTTTCTCGTTCGATTCAATCCTGAGCGCGTTGGCCCTGAGCAACGTGTTCATTATCATTGCCACCAGCATCGTCGTCTCCGGCCTGATGATGATCTTTCTCGCCGATCACGTGGCTGAATTCCTCAAGAAGAACCGCATGTACGAGGTCCTCGGCCTCTTCATCCTGTTCATCGTCGGCATCCTGCTGCTGTCTGAAGGCGGACACTTGGCGCATCTGAAGCTGTTCGGCTTTGCGGTCGAGCCGATGGCCAAGACCACCTTCTACTTCGTGCTTGCCGTCATGGTCGCGGTCGACATCGTGCAAAGCCGCTACCGCGCCAAGCTGATGGCGCAACGCGAACAGGAGTTGGGGCGGGCGGGGTGAGGACGGTTCTGCGTCTCACTCAAGCTCTGTAATTGCGGCATCTATCTTCTCAATTTGTCGGTTGAGGTAGTCGCGAAAATGCTGAAGACGCGGAGCCGCATAAGCTGCTGATGCGGCCCGGTATGCGCTTCTGCTCTTCTCGAGGAGGGAAACGCTGTGATCCATCTTGCCGGCGTGCAGCAGTGTGTCACCAAGCGATGTCTGCGTCTGCGCCCAGCCGAGTGGATCATGCTCTCGATTCAAGCCTTGCAATGCCAAACCGAAGGCCGTAGCCGCTCGCATAAGCGTTTCGGAGCTCAGCTCGGATCGACCGAGAAAATAAAGCGCCGTTCCCAGGTTGTGTTGCGTATCAGCCCAATCTTTCGGCGCCAGCTCACGTGTCCAGACTTGCAACACCGCCTCAAAGACGGCAGTGGCTTCTCGTAACTCCACACTTCGATTGCCGCGCTGTCCTATTTTGGAAAGCGCCACTCCGAGATTGTGGTAAACCCGCGCCCATTCGATCGGCAGTGTCTCACGCTTGATCACCTGCAGCGCAGCGGTGTGCGCATCGGCGGCATGTCGCAGCTTCGTCACATCGCCTCCATCGTCACCAAGCGTGGTGAAAAGAAGCCCCAGATTGTCCTGCGCTGTTGCCCAGTGGAAGGGGGCATCTCCGATGCTCAAAACCTCGAGCGCATTTCCATAGGCAATGACCGCCCGCTCTAGCAGTGCACGATCACCTTTGAGCACACCCAAGGCTTGGAGTGCATTCCCCAGGTTCAACTGAGTCAGCGCCCACTCCAGCGGAACACTTGCGCGGGATCGTTCCTCCAGAGCCTGTTCGAATACAGTCACAGCACGATTCACGGTTGCTGCATCTCTCAGGCGCTGTCCCAAGGCCGTTAGTGCGCCGCCCAGATTGCTTTGGGTCTGCGCCCAGTCGAGGGGTGAACGCTCCTGGGTCGATACCGAGAGTGCGGCCTCATAAGCTTCCACTGCGTTCGACAGGCTGGTGGTTCCGGGTTCACGCAACCCAAGGATCTGCAGCGTGTTTCCGAGATTGTTTTGCGTTGCGGCCCATCGTTCAGGCGCATGCTCACGGGTGCGAATCTCAAGCGCGCTCCGATAAGCCACTGCAGCCTGCGATAGGATTTTGATGCCGGCACGCCGCTCACCCAATCTTTGTAACGCGTTTCCGAGATTGTTTTGTGCTTGCGCCCAGTCGTCCGGTCTGGTGCGTCGGGGCGCTCGTTCCAGCGCCGTGTGATAGGCGTCAATCGCCTGTGCCAGGGCGCTATTGTCTCCGTCGTAGAAGCCGTGGTCCGACAACGCCCCAGCCTGCTCAAGCTTGTAGCGAAATGCCAGATCGTCATTCCATGGCTTTACCTGCTCGAACGCAGATTCATACATCTGGGCTGCCGTGCTGTGATCGAATGCAAGTATGGCAGCCGCGGCATGGCTTGCGTAAACGGTTGCTCGTTCGAGATCGCTCGACTTGAGATTTTCGCGGGCCGATTTGTTGATGGTGCCGAGCTCATCTGCCCGTTCAGTCGCTCTCTTCCAATATTTGAGGGCGAGGCCGATTGCGCCCTCGGCCTGGGCGCGCTCTGCAAGCCCGGCCAGCTCAATGAGTTCCGGATCGGTTTTCGGCTGAACCGAGCGCTGCGCCATAAAGGCCTTGAGTTTTCGGGCGCGGTCTCGAAGCTGTTGTTCAATTTTCACCGGGTCGGCTGTAGGGTCAACTGGCAGCTCCTTCAGAATGCCGTAGAGAAGGTCGAGCGGCAGATCGTCGTTACTTGCCAGCGTCTCGACAAAAGAACGTGTGAGCCGCGGAGTGGCCGATATTGTAAGCAGCAGACTTCGGCGCGCCGAGCGCAGATCCGCCTCGTCGCCTGTGGTATTTTCGGGTGCAGTTCCAAAGAACAAATGCCTTCGCAAGCTGGCATTGGTCCATGGGCGCTGTTGTGCCCTGGTCTTCAGATAGACCTCTTCTGTCACCATCGTCATGACATCGGCAAAGGTTACGCCCTGGGTCGCCAGGTGCTTGAGAAGTGCGGCCGCATAGGGGCTGGATGTTCCGGGCATTCCATCAAGCGCCACGCTGCCCGGTTCGGCGGCGTATCCTATCACCAGACCGAGCGATCCCGCATCGGTGCTGGACTGCGCCGGAGCAGGGAACATGCCCTTCGGTATCCCCAGGCCCTGCTTCGCGACGGGAAGTCCTTTCGGATTTGCGGTTGTCTTGACGAGGGTTCCTTCGGGGAATGGGTTAGACCGGCATGCATCGATGAGAACAATAACAATTCGGGCATTGGCCGAGAGCTTCCGCACGACACCTGAGAGAGGCACCAAACCCTCTTGCGCGTTTTTGAGAGCGGACAGATCGCCATCCACAGGCACAAGGTAGTTTTCTCCACCAGCTTCGATGCCATGGCCAGAATAATAGAGAAGTGCCACATCATATTCCTCGGCATCTTCGGCAAACTCATCAAGATCCCGTTTGAGGCGCTTTACGTTGCGGTCGGACCGAACATCTGTCTCGAAACCAAGCTGGTCCAATAGGGCTTCGAGCTTGCGCGCGTCATGTTCTGGATTGACGAGTGGATCGATGCGTTCATAGGAGGATTGGCCAATCAGAAGGGCCTTGCCTCTGAGCGCTGCGGTTTCATCAGCGTGCGCCGAAGACGTAATCAGATATACAAATGCCACGACTGCGAACCACCAGCGGTCCCGTGTCCCGGTCTGAATGGACTGATGTCGGCGCGCATGCAGTCTTGGTCGGCTGAAAAACATCTGAGGATTGTCATCAGGCACTGCCGCAAAGGCAAGTCCTACGGTTCCCAGTGAAACGCTAGCTCACTGCACGCACAATGCGCGCAAACTTGCGAAAACGGCGTCGCTTCAATAGTTTGTGGCATGGGCTGGGACATGTATGTTCGCTAGATTTGTAACATTCACGCTGTTGTTATGCTGCTTTCCAGCACTTGCTTGTGCTGAGATCGGCAGCATTAAGCGCACCGTTGGCCAAGCATTCGTGGAACGAGAAAATAAACTTCTGACCGCCCAGTCGGGAATGTATCTGGAGCGACGTGACATTCTCGTTACCGGTCCGAATGGCCGGCTCAGTGTTACCTTCATCGACAACAGCCGTTTCTCGCTTCGGCCAAACACAATCCTGTCCTTGGCGGCTTTTCAATTTAACGAAACCACGCATGAGGGAAGTTTCGTTGTTGATCCGGTAGGGGGAGGGGTTGCGATAACGTCCGGGCAGATTGTTGGCAACAGGCCGGACGCCATGCGAGTGAGGTTTCCAACCATGGTGCTCGGCATTCGCGGAACCCGATTCGTTGTAAAGGCGGGTGTCGAGACCTATCTGACCCCCGAAACAGTGCCGCCAACACTGGTTTTGTTTCCCGACGAACCCGATGTTCTCAATGAAACGGATCCTCAGCCGAAAAGTTCGGCGATTGCGGTACTTGATGATCGTGGAGACGAGCGCCTTGTCATTGACACGCCATACTCGGTGTTTGCGGGCGCAACGGCTGACGGATCTCTTTCAGTTGCACCGGCCGACATTGAACGCAGCTATGCGCTGACACTCGGATTCCTTCCGCCGCCGCCTTCCAATTACATCCTCTACTTCGGGTATGACAGTACCCAACTTACAGCTGAGTCAGAGGCGAACATCATTCGAATACTTGCAGATTTTGGATCTCGTGCGGGTGCCGACTTATTGGTCGTAGGCCACACGGACCGCTCCGGAACTGACGCTTACAATGACCGACTTTCTCTTGAGCGTGCACTGCAAATACGAAACCTGCTGATCAGTCTGGGAGTGGATCCGGCGCGAGTGCGCGCTGCCGGACGGGGAGAACGCGAACCGCTGGTTTCGACACCCGATGGAATAAAAGAAGGCAGGAACAGGCGAATACAGGTGATAGTGCGGTAAGGCGGCACTTCAAGCAACCACATAACTGTGATTCATTGTACTCCGTACTCCTCAACGCTCATGTAGATGCTTGCGCCTGGATACACAGAGACCGCAGCGAGATTGAACGCACTATGTATTTTCCGGCCCTGACCGGTGCTACACTGAGGGGCCGTGGGTTCCTGCAAGCTCAAAATTCGGACCGCCATCCGTGCCGCCTGTCTGGCGGTCACGGTGATGTTGTGCGCCAACGCGCAGGCCCAGACGCCTGTTGCCATCGAGCTGGTGCTCGCCGTGGACACATCCCTCAGCGTGAATGATGAGGAATACGTCCTGCAGATGGCGGGTATTGCCAACGCGTTTCGCGCGCCGGAAATCATGGCGCTGATCGCGCAGCAGGACGGCGTTGCGGTGACGCTCTTCCAGTGGAGCACCGTGGCCGACGAGCGCTACGCGATCCCGTGGGCGCTCCTGCACGGCCCTGAAAGTGTGCTGGATTTTGCGCGTGAAGTGGAAAACATGAAGCGTGACCCGGTGCGCGGATTCACCGCTATCGGCCGCGCTATTGAATTCGGCATGCAGCTGATAGCGGCCAACGGCTATGCGGGCCAGCATCTCAAGATCGACGTGTCCGGCGACGGCCGCAACAACAGGGGTCCCGAACCGCCCGATACCTGGCCGTTGGCTGAAGCCCAGGGCATTGTCATCAACGGCCTGCCCATACTGGTCGATACGTTCAACATGGACATCTACTTCCGCGAAAAGGTGATCCACGGACCGGGCGCTTTTATCGAAATCGCCGCCAACTTTCAGGATTTCTCCGAAGCCTTTTTGCGGAAGCTGCGCCGTGAACTGGCGCTCATGACGGTTGAAGGCGAACCCGCGTCCCAACAAATCCGGACGGCGGCCGAAGTCAGACCGCGTATTTCCGTCGGGCGTTGACGCGGCGTTGAGGGCCGCACGGGTTTCGACTACAGTCGCAAGCGGTGCAACGAACGGGCAGGGGCCGTCTTGCCGGAGCTTCCTCGATGTCTGTGACAGAGCCTGCCGAACGCTCCGCGGAGGAGGCGTCTTCCCGCTTTGCCAGGGAATGGAACTGGCGGCCGCGGCGGCCTGTCGAGCTGTCGCCCTTGTTCGTCTGGCCGGTCAGGCCGCTCGGCGTTGTGAAATGGTTTGCCGCCTCCTGGTTCGCGCTCACCGAGCGGCTGGTCATTCTTTTGCTGGCCTTCGCGACCTGGTTCTATCTGCAGCCGGCGCTTGTGCGATGCGTTTCCTTTGAGATTGGCTGGATCGCACAGATGTACGCACGCAATCTGGGGCTGATGCTTCTGGTTGCGGGCGGGTTACATCTTTATCTCTACACCTTCGGCAAACAGGGCAGGAGACGCAAATATGACGGTCGCGATCTGGTCGAAAACCACCGCGGCTTCACCTTTCGCAGCCAGGTGCTGGACAACATGTTCTGGACCCTGGCGAGCGGCGTCACCGTCTGGACCGGTTTCGAAGTGCTGCTCATGTGGGGTTATGCCAATGGCTATGTGCCCTATCTGACGTGGCAGGAGCACCCGGTCTGGTTCGTGCTCCTGTTCTTCGCGATCCCGATATGGGGCTCGTTCCACTTTTACTGGATCCACCGGTTGCTGCACTGGCCGCCGCTCTACCGTCTGGCCCACGCGCTGCATCACCGCAACACGAATATCGGTCCGTGGTCGGGTATGTCCATGCATCCGATTGAGCATGTGCTCTATCTCAGCACCGGGTTGGTTCACTGGGTGGTGGCGTCGCATCCCGTCCATTTCCTGTTTCACATGCAGGTCAAGGCGCTGGAAGCGGTCAGCTCGCATTCGGGCTATGAGTGCCTTTTGGTGAAGGACCGCAACGCGATGCGTCTCGGCGACTTCTTCCATCAGATGCATCACCGTTACTTCGAGTGCAATTACGGTACGCTTGAGATGCCGTGGGACGCGTGGTTCGGCTCATTCCATGATGGCACGGACGCAGCCAACGAGCGCATCCGCGAACGGCGCAGGCAACTGAAAGCGCAGAGCTGATCTGAACGGGGAGGGAGTTATGGCACACGAGGGCGGATGTTCATGCGGCAAGGTGCGGTTCAGGCTCAACGCCGAACCGATCGTCACGCACGCCTGTCACTGCCGGCAGTGCCAGCGCATCACCGGCAGTGCGTTCATGATGAACACGGTGGTCGAGGCTGAGGCGCTGGAAGTGCTCAGCGGCGAGCCCGTTTCCACCCTTTTTGAGGGGACCACACACACGACATGGTTCTGCAAGGACTGCGGCACCTATGTCTGGAGCCATTTCAGCGGGCGGTTCGGCGGCTGCCGTTTCGTACGGGTGGGTGCCATGGATGATCCGGACGCATTTCCCCCGCACGTTCAGATCTTCACCGAGAGCAAGCAGCCCTGGGTGGTCTTGTCCGGCGAGATACCAAGCTTCGCCGTGACCTACGAATGGGAGGACATGTTGCCGGCCGACAGTCTGGCGCGTCTGGAAGCGGTGAGTTAGCAGGTCTAGAGCGGGATCAGGAAAAGTGGATACCGGTTTTCCGTCCGATCCCGCTCTATCATACTGGAATCGATCACATTTTATCGACTTAGGTGATTCAACCTAAGTCGATCGTGATCTAAGTCTGCAGGTCTTTCTTCGGCAGTGACGCGATGTCGCCGAGCCAGCCGACCGCCGAGCGTGCCCAGATATGCTCGTTGGGTGGAAGATCTTCACGCTGACGGATGCACCCCATCCGCAGGCCGAAGATCTTGGGTCCGTCGCCGACGCCGGTTGCATACAAGGGCGTGCCGCAGTCGGGACAAAACACCTGCGCCCGCGGGGCGCCGCTCTCCGCCGTCTTGATGTAGGTCTTGGGCGCGCCGCTCAGGAGCGTGAAATCCTCCTCGCGGGCCGCGACCACGGTGCGGAACGCCGTGCCGGAGAGAACCTGGCAGTCGGTGCAATGGCAGATGCGCGCCGTTGCGGGATCAACCTCGGCTTCATACGTGATGGCGCCGCAGTGGCACTTTCCGTCAATCTTCATGTCGCGTCCTCACAGGTAATCGCCTTCGAGTTTGCCGTCCGAAGAGCCCTCGAACTGCGGAACATCGTCGGTCAGTTCATAGAAGTCGGGTTTCTCGCCGACGAAGATATGACCGATTGTCTTCAGGCCGGTCGGCTGGTCGAGGGTCCCGGCGACAATTCCGGTCGCATCCTGTCCCACCGGCTCCCAGAAAAGTGTCGAACTGCATTCTCCGCAGAAGCCGCGGCGCGCCCGCTCCGAAGTGGCGTACCATTTGAGGCCCCGGTCCTCCAGGATGGAGATGCTGGCTTTCTTCGCCTTGGAGTGGGCGCCGGCGCTGCCATGCAGGCGCTGGCACATGGTGCAGTGGCAGTTGATGACGCCGCGCAGCGGGCCCTTTACCCGGTAACGCACCGCGCCGCACTGACAGCCGCCGTCATGCACTTCATCGCTCATGTCTATCGCTCTCCTCGTGTAACGCCGCGCAGCCGGCGGCGCCGTATCTATGGTGCGACCCCCGCAATCCAGATCACCACCGGCAATGTAATCGCGGCGGCAATGATCTGCACGGTGATCACATTTGCCATCAGCACCGCGTCTCCGCCCAATTGCCGGGCGAGGATGTAAGACACGCTTGCGGTGGGAACCGCGCCCGACACCACGGCAACCGCCTGTGCCACGCCGTCAACGCCGAGGATGAAGGTCCACACCAGCATCAAAAGCGGCATCACCAGCAACTTGAGTGCGGTGGCGAGCGCCACCGGCGCCGGTTCGACCAGAGCCGCGCGGGGGCGGATGCCGGCCCCGACGGTCAGAAGGCCGATACCAAGAGCGCCCGAGCCGATCAGGTCCAGGCTGTCGAGGACCGCTGCCGGTACGGGGACGCCGGCAAGATTCACGATTGCGGCGAGGACGCAGGCCACAACCAGCGGGTTTCGCAGAACCAGCCCCGCGATCCGCGACGCATCGGGTGTCGTGCCATCCGCAAATTTTGAGATCACCGTGACATTGACCACGTTCAACACCGGGATCATCGCCGCCATGCCGATGGCCGCAAGCGTCAGGCCTTCCGCCCCGTAGAGTGCCGAGATAATCGACAGGGCGACGAAGGCGTGCCAACGGGTAGAGCCCTGGAACACGCTGGTGAATGCGGCGCCCGTGAGCGTCATGCGGGTCATGATGCGGACCCGCAGATAGAGGAGCGCACCGAACATGGTGCAGATGGCGAACAGCATGGCGCTGCCCATGGCGAGAACCGGGGCGTCGGACAGATCCGCCGAGGCGATCTTCTGGAACATCAACGCCGGAAACAGAACGTAATAGGTGACATGTTCGAGCACCGACCACATGTCGTCGCCGATGATCTTGCTGCGATAGAGCAGGGCGCCGGCGAGGATCGTGATGAAAATGGGAGCAAGAGCGCTGATGACGGCGGACATCTCAGTCCTCGCTCGCGATGGTGTCGAGCCTCTCAAGCGCGCCCTGAAGGATATAGGCGGCGGCCATCTTGTCGATCACCTCGGCGCGCTTTGCTCGGCTCGTGTCGGCTTCAATAAGCGTTCGGGTGACGGCCGCAGTCGACAGGCGTTCGTCCCAGAATGTGATGGCCAGATCGGTCAGCTTTTGAAGATTGCGGGCAAAGGTGCGGGCCGACTGGGCGCGCGGACCCTCGGTTCCGTTCATGTTGAGCGGCAGCCCAAGAACCAGTGCACCAACGTTGCTTTCGGTGCACACCTGCAGGATCTCCTGGGCGTCGGGAGTGAATTTGGTGCGCTTAATCGTCTTGAGCGGGCTGGCGAAAGCCCGCGATTCATCGGACAGCGCCAGCCCGATTGTCTTGCTGCCGATGTCGAGGCCAAGCAACCGCTGGCCTTGTTCCAGCATGGCCGCCAGGTCTTCGATCGTGATATCGGTTTGGGTCATCGCGGCAAGCCTATCGGGTTTCGACGGTCCGGATTGCAATTATCATCCAACCCTTTAAGACATTCGGCTTGAGGGATGAAGCATTTCCCCGGAACGGCACCCGCGGGATGGAACCGAAGCAGAAGGAGTTGTGCAATGAAGATCACGTGGTTTGGCCATTCGGCATTTCGGCTCGAGACCGGCAACGCGGTGGTTATGATCGATCCCTTCCTGAGCGGCAACCCGGTCTATGACGGCACCGTGGAAGACGCCGCCGCCGGCGCCACTCATGTCGCGCTCACCCATGGACATGACGACCACATCGGCGATGCCGCGGAGATCTGCAAGACCACCGGCGCGACGCTCATTGCGGTGTTCGAAATCTGTATGCATCTGGGCGTCGAGGCGTCCGAGCCGACCAACACCGGCGGCACCATTGGTCTCGACGACTTCGATATCACCTTTGTCCGCGCCGATCACTCGTCTTCCAGCAACAATGTCTATCTCGGTAACCCCTGCGGTCTGGTGATCCGGCCGAAGAGTGGGCCCACCGTCTACCACATGGGCGATACCGACATCTTTGGCGATATGGCCCTGATCAACGAAATGTACCGGCCCGATGTCGGGATCGTGCCGATCGGCGACCGCTTTACCATGGGGGCCCGCAGCGCCGCTCTTGCCTGCACACGCTATTTTGACTTCAAGACGATTGTTCCGTGTCACTACGGCACGTTTCCGATCATCGATGCCAATGCGGACAAGTTCCTGACCGAACTCGGGGATCAGAGCAACCGCGCTGCGGTTCTCTCCGTCGGGGAAAGCATCGACCGGTAAGGGCCCCGCGACAACCTGAAGGGCGGCAGCCGACCGGCCCCAATGGCGCGTTGCAGCAGTTCAGGCGCGGTGCTATCTATCGCCCCGGATCAGACGTGACGACCTTTATTTTGCGCCGGTACATTGTTTCGCCAAAGCGGCGCAAGGAGACACCAAATGTCCATCGACCAGGCCACCGTGCGCCATATTGCGCGGCTCGCGCGTATTCGGGTGAGTGACGAGGAAGCCCGTCAGTTCGAGGGCGAACTGTCTTCGATCCTGACCTGGGTCGAACAGCTCGAAGCGGTTGACACGAATGACGTCGAGCCAATGACCAGCGTCATCGAAGTCGACATGAAACAGCGCCGCGACGAGGTGACCGACGGCGGCATGCCCGACAAAGTGGTCGCCAACGCACCGGAACGCGAAAATCACTTCTTTCTTGTGCCGAAAGTGGTCGAGTAGCCAAGTGTGTCCGGAACAAAAATGACCAATCTCACGAAACTTACCTTGAGCGATGCCCGCGACGGACTGCGCGGCAAGGACTTCTCCGCGGTCGAGCTGGCGCAGGCCCATATTGACGCCATCGGTCAGGCCGGGCAACTCAATGCGTTTGTCACGGAAACGCCCGACATCGCGCTTGAAATGGCGGCGCGGTCGGACGAGCGTATTGCGCGCGGTGAGGCGGGTCCGCTGGAGGGCGTTCCCCTGGGGATCAAGGACCTGTTCTGCACCAAGGACACGCTGACCACGGCCAGCAGTCACATTCTGGACGGGTTCGTGCCGGCCTATGAATCGACCGTGACGGCCAATCTGTGGCGTGACGGAGCGGTGATGCTCGGCAAGACGAACTGCGACGAATTCGCCATGGGGTCTTCCAACGAGACCAGTTACTACGGTCCGGTCATCAACCCGTGGCGCCGCGCCAGTGATGGCGCCCAACTTGTGCCGGGCGGGTCTTCCGGTGGCTCGGCGTCCGCTGTCGCGGCGAGACTGTGTCTGGCGGCCACCGCCACCGATACTGGCGGGTCCATTCGCCAGCCCGGCGCGCTCACCGGTCTGGTCGGGCTCAAGCCCACTTACGGAAGATGTTCACGTTGGGGCATCGTGGCGTTTGCATCGTCTCTGGACCAGGCCGGCCCGCTGACGCGCAGCGTTCGTGACGCTGCAATCATGCTGACGTCCATGGCCGGGCACGACGCCAAGGACACCACCAGCGTCGATCTTCCGGTGCCGGACTATGAGGCGGCTCTGACCGGTGACATCAGGGGCATGCGTATTGGCATTCCGAAGGAATACCGCATCGACGGCATGCCGGCGGAAATTGACGCGCTGTGGCAACAAGGTATTTCCTGGCTGCAGGACGCCGGCGCCGAGGTGCGCGATATCACCCTGCCGCACACCCAGTATGCGTTGCCTGCCTACTACATCGTCGCTCCGGCGGAGGCGTCCTCGAACCTTGCCCGCTACGACGGCGTACGCTATGGCCTTCGGGTTCCCGGTGACGACATCACGGACATGTACGAGAACACCCGTGCCGCCGGTTTCGGCGCTGAGGTGAAGCGCCGGATTCTTATCGGCACCTATGTCCTGTCGGCCGGCTATTACGATGCCTACTACATCAAGGCGCAGAAGGTGCGCACCCTGATCAAGCGCGATTTCGAGCAGGCCTTCGAAGACGTTGACCTGATTTTGACCCCGACAACGCCCAATGCGGCGTTCGCGCCGGGTGAAATTACCGATCCGGTGACGATGTATCTGAACGACATATTCACAGTGACGGTGAACATGGCGGGTTTGCCGGGAATATCGGTTCCGGCGGGTCTGTCGAGTGACGGGCTTCCGCTCGGGCTTCAACTGATCGGCAAGGCATTCGACGAGGAGACGCTGTTTCGCGGTGCGGGCGTCCTGGAGGAAGCTGCCGGATTCGACGCTGAACCGGACGTCTGGTGGGCGTGATGGACGACCGGCTCAAACGGTTCAAGGCGCTCACGATCAGCCTTATGGGCACGGCGATCAATCACGAGGCCGGAATCAAGGACTACATCACCCCATTGGCGGAAAGTGCCGGCGTGGCCTTGGCAGTACCGGCAATGCTTGAAACATTCGCTTGGGCCGAAGAAAAGCAGCTGTCGCTGACACCGAACCTGACCTTCTCCGAAATGCTGGTCCCGATCTATCTGGAAGTGGCCGGTGTTCTGGGACTGCCGACCAAGGGCGGCGAGGCGGAAGGCTTTCGGGCATCGATCCGGGACTGGCCGGCGTTTCCCGATGCCGTCGATGCCCTGGCCCGGCTGAGCAGGCGCTTTCGACTGGTTGCCGTCACCAATGCCGACAACATTTCCTATTGGAGCATGGCAAAGACCCTGGGCGAACCGTTTGCCGATAAAGTCACGTCCGAGGATGTTGGTGTTGCCAAGCCGGACACGCAGATCTTCGCCTATCTGCGCGGGCGTCAAAGCGTCCACGGCCTTAACCGCAGCGATATGCTGCATGTTTCCCAGAGCCAGTTCCATGACATTGCAATTGCCAAGGAACTGGGCTTCGCAACCGCATGGATTGCGCGGCGCACGGCCAAGCAGGGTTATGGAGCGACACCCGCGCCGGCGAAGAATGTGGCGCCTGATTTTCGTTTCCGCGATCTGGCGAAACTGGCCGCGGCGGCGGATGAAGCATTCAGTAGCTGAGGCCCCGGGACTGTGAGCATTCGAGGTGATGTATGAACGAGAGAGCTGAAGCCGGACGGCAGGCCGCGCGCGTTCACGGTGCGACCGGTGACTGGGAGATTGTCATCGGCATAGAGGTGCACGCCCAGGTGTCATCGAAAGCCAAGCTCTTTTCCGGCGCCTCGGCCGACTTCGGCGGTGAGCCCAATGATCACGTTTCCCTGGTCGACGCGGCAATGCCGGGCATGTTGCCGGTGATCAACGAGTATTGCGTCGAGCAGGCCGTGCGCACCGGCTTGGGCTTGAACGCGCAGATCAATCTGCATTCTGTGTTCGACCGGAAAAACTACTTCTATCCGGACCTTCCGCAGGGCTATCAGATCTCGCAGTATCAGCAACCCGTGGTGGGTGAGGGCGCCGTTGAGCTTGACATGCCCGATGGCAGCACGGTCGAGATCGGCATAGAGCGGTTGCACCTGGAGCAGGACGCCGGCAAGAGCCTGCACGACCAGCACCCCACCGCATCCTTCGTCGATCTCAATCGTTCTGGTGTTGCCCTGATGGAGATTGTGTCGAAGCCGGATATGCGGTCCGCCGACGAGGCCAAGGCCTATGTTTCGAAGCTGCGGGCGATCCTGCGTTATCTCGGGACCTGCGACGGCAACATGGAACAGGGCTCCATGCGGGCCGACATAAATGTTTCGGTGCGTCATCCCGGCGAGCCCCTTGGCACCAGATGCGAGATCAAGAACGTGAATTCGATCCGCTTCATGGGTCAGGCCATCGACTACGAAGCACACCGCCAGGTGGACCTGCTGGAGGACGGCGGCCAGGTCGTGCAGGAGACCCGGCTTTTCGACCCGCGACGCGGCGAAACGCGCGCCATGCGGACCAAGGAAGAAGCGCACGATTATCGCTACTTCCCCGATCCCGATCTCCTGCCGCTGGAGTTGGATCAGGCCTGGGTGGACCAGATAGCTGGAAGTCTTCCGGAATTGCCTGACAGCAAGAAGGCGCGATTCGTGGAGCAGTACGGATTGTCTGCCTACGACGCCGGCGTCCTTGCAGATGACAAGGCCGCCGCCGACTATTTCGAAACCGTTGCCTCGGGCGCCGACCCCAAGATCGCCGCCAACTGGGTGACAGGTGAGTTGTATGCCGCCCTGAACAAGAAGGGGCTGGAGATCGAGGCATCGCCCGTTGCGCCGGAAGCGTTGCGCGATCTTCTGGGTCTTATGGCCGACCAGACAATTTCAGGCAGGATCGCGAAGGATGTTTTTGAGATCATGCTCGAGACCGGCGAAGCACCTCTGTCCATCGTTGAAGCGCGTGGCCTCAAGCAGGTGACGGACACCGGAGCCATAGAACAGATCGTTGAGGAGATCATCGCGGCGAACCCCGATCAGGTCGCAGAGGTCAAGGAAAAGCCAAAGGCGATCGGCTGGTTCGTCGGTCAGGTTATGAAGGCAAGTCAGGGCAAGGCAAATCCTCAGGCTGTAAACGATGTTTTGCGCAACAAGCTCGGCCTTGACCAGACTTGAACGGTGGCGCAGTGAGCGGACTCGACACTAATGCATTGACGTGGCACGCCACCTCGCGGCAAATGCTGAACACAATCCGCACACGATCAATTTGCTCATCACTCAAATGACGGTACGGCGCTCCAGAAACTGGTTTGGCTGGTTGGGACTGACTTTTTCCGGCCTGCTGCTCATCTGCGCCGGGTTGGGTCTGCTGGCGCCTTACCTGGCGTCCAACTGGATCGAGTTCGATGTCTTTTCACATTTCCGCCTGCACTTCATTGCTTTGGCGGTGATTGCCTTCGTGGCAATGTTCTTTCGCCGAACCTGGCTGCTTGTCCTGTTCGCGGGCCTGTGTGCAACGCCTCTACTGGTCTCGGCTCTTCCCTCGTTCGGAGCGAAGCCCGACGTCACTGTCGAAACCGTCGATGGCGAAGTGCCGTTGAAGGTCCTGACCTACAACACCTGGTTCCAGAATGACGATTGGCCGGCGCTTGAGACGTACCTGCGCAAGGAGGACGCCGATATTGTGGTGATGATGGAGTTCGGGCCCTCCAAGCGACCGCTGCTGGCAAAGCTCAAGGCCCTTTATCCTTACCAGCAGGACTGCATCTCCATCGGCTACTGCTATCTGGTGCTGTTGTCGAAGAAGCCTTTTGCCAGCGCCGGACACAAGACCAAGTGGCAGGGCCCGCCGATTATATGGGCCAAGTTCGGAGACGCTCTGTCCGGGCTTACGGTTATCGGAACCCATCTGTCGCGCCCACCGTTTGCCGCGACACAACTGCGTCAGGTGAATGAGTTGGCGCAGGAGGCTCTGAAACTGGGTGATCCGGTGATTGTGGCCGGCGATTTCAACGCAACGCAATGGTCTTTCATGCTCGATGCCTTCCAGACGGTTTCCGGTCTCGGACGGCTTACCAGTGAACCGACCTGGCCAACGTTCTTTTTCGGACTGCCGCAGCTCGGTATCGACCACATTTTCATTTCAAATGGCCTCCGCAAGCTCGCCGACCCGAGGCGCGGTGATAATGTTGGATCCGATCACCTGCCGATGTCTGTTCGGTTGGCGGTCAAGGCGCGTTGATCTTGGGTCTGTTGAGTATCATGCCACGGCCGCAAGCATGACACTCAACAGACCCTAGCTCCGGCCCGCGCCATGCGCCCTTACATTCTTCTCACACTGGCGCCGCTCTTCTGGTCGGGAAACTGGCTCATCGGGCGCGGGATGCACGAAGCGCTGCCGCCGATCGGCTTGAATTTCTGGCGGTGGACGGTTGCCCTGGCGGTGCTGGCAGTGATTGTCGCGCCGAACCTGCGGGCTCGATGGGGGCTTTACGCGAAACACTGGAAAACGCTCTGCCTGCTTGGGTTTCTGGGCATCGTGGTGTTTCAGGTGATGATCTATGTCGGGCTTCGGCACACCACGGTCATCAACGCGGTCGTCCTCAACTCCACCATGCCGATTTTCATGGTCATCACGAGCTGGCTTATGCTTAAGGAGACCATCACCGTTCGCCAGGCGATTGGCGGGGCGGTTTCTTTTTCCGGTATCCTTGCCATCGTCAGCCGCGGCGACTGGCATGTTCTGCTCGCAATCGAGTTCAACTTCGGGGACCTGCTGATCCTTCTCGCCATGCCGGTCTGGGCCGTCTATTCGGGAATCCTGAAACGCGCCGAGACCGGACTGAACGGGCTCGAAACACTCGCGGGAATGACACTGTTCGCCGTCGCAATCATGCTGCCGGCATACGTCGTCGACGTCGCCGTTTACGGCCATCAGATGCCTGCATCATTCCCCGTTACTGGGGCGGTGCTCTATGTCGGCGTCGTCGCCGGCGTCGCCGCATTTTATTGCTGGAACGAGGGTGTCCGGGGCGCAGGTCCTGCGATCGCCGGGTTCATGTACCATTTGCTTCCGGCTTTCACGACGGTTGGTGCTGTCGTCGTGCTCGGTGAAGCACTCTTTATCTACCAGGTTGTCGGCATTGCGCTGATCCTGGCCGGTGTTTACACCTCGACACGAAACACTGCGCACTGAAACGGAGGCGAGTTTTTCCATGGCTGCCAGGAACCCCCGCAAACCGATCGACCTCTACTATTGGCCGACGCCAAATGGCTGGAAGGTCACGATCATGCTGGAGGAATGCCGACTGCCCTACAACGTTGTCTATGTGGACATCGCCAGGGGAGATCAGTTCAAAAGGTCGTTCCTGAAAATTTCACCGAACAACCGGATGCCCGCGATTGTCGACCCCAACGGTCCGGGTGGCCGGGAGATCTCGGTTTTCGAGTCAGGCGCAATCTTGCAGTATCTCGGCAACGTCACCGGCAGGTTTTATCCGAAACGCACCCGCGAACGCGTCGAGGTGGAGCAGTGGCTTTTCTGGCAGATGGGTGGTTTGGGGCCGATGGCCGGACAGGCGCATCACTTCACGCAATATGCGCCGGTGGAATTGCCATATGCCGTGGAGCGCTACACCAATGAGTGCAACCGGCTTTATGGCGTTATGAACAGGCAGCTCAAGGGGCGAGACTTTCTCGCCGGAAACTACTCGATTGCGGACATGGCGTGTATCGGATGGATCAAGCCGTATCGTCGCCAGGGGCAGGATCTGGACGACTTCAGGAACTTGAAGAAATGGTTCCACAGAATGATGGAGCGCCCGGCGGTGCAACGTGGCCTGGCCGTCGGAGAGGAGATCAGAAAACGTCCGGAAGACCTCAAGGGCAATGAGGAAGCCTGGAAAGTCCTGTTCACGCAGACTGCGCGCTAGACCCTCACGCGGGCAGTGCGACTTAAGGCTCGTGGCTGGACCTGGTCCAGTAGGACGAATCGCAGATCAACCCGCCGAGCACGCAGCCTTTCACTTCAAGGGTTCCATTCGGCAGCAGCGAAACGAAGGTCTTGTAGGTCTCGCCGTCTTCGGGATTGTAAACCCGGCCACGCCATTGATCGGCATCGTCCGCCGGCGTTAGGCTCGGGAATATTGCCAGGCCGAGAATTGTCCGGTCGCGCAGTTCGGGGTTTGGATTTCTGATGTCCCTGTAGGGAACCCCTTCCTCGTCGTTCGGTTTCACCAGCCACACCACGCGGCCACACAAAACGTTTCCGCATGCCGCAAACTCGATTTTGGAATCGCGCTCCTCGGTGAGCCAGACGCCGATGATGCTGTCTGCGGCCGATGTTGCGCCGGCCCACATGGTGAGCAGTGCTGCAAGCACGCAACCCAGAACGAATCTGCCTGATGACATTGACCGCACCTTCAGTAGCGGCAGTTCGGCACAACCGCAGCCGCTCCGCCGAATTTTAGGCTGAGGCACAAATACAATTTGCCGGTCGATTTCGCCAGTGCTTTGGAGATTTTGTGAAATTTTCTGAATTCTGCTGATACCGGATCTCTTCGCGTGGTTACCCAAGAGTGAAACGCAGCGCCGGAAAACTACATCGAATTTGCGGCAAAACGTTGAGTTTCCTTGTGTGTTTGAGTCAACAAAGTTTGAACGTAAGATTCCATTTAAGACTCATTCAGCGAAAATTAAGGGTGAAGTTTAACCTGTTCTTTGAGCGGTCCGGTACACGATTGGCTCAAGCAGGGCAGGGAACCTTGCGGCAAACGAAAAGTGTCTCGGAAGAACAAAAATATTCGAGACCGACGATAAACAAGGAGAACAATCGTCATGGCCCGCATAGAGATGTCAGATATTCAGAAAACGGAAATGGCTGCGCGCTCAGGTGCGAAAGATGCACTGTTTCACTTGGGTTTGATCTATTCGACGGGGCGCGACCGCTCGCCGGACCTGGTCGACGCGCACAAGTGGTTCAATCTTGCTGCGATGCAGGGCAACGGCGCGGCCCGTGAATACCGTGCGGATCTGGCTCAGGAAATGTCGGCCGACGAAATCTCTGAAGCGCAACGCCGTGCACGCGAGTGGCTGCAGGCCAGTTGATTGCAGGACGACAGATTACGGGCCACCGAATTGCGGGCACCAAAAGGTTCCGGTCAAGAGAACCGGCCTGCATCCCGGACGCCGGAAATCGGGACTAGTAGTCGTAGTAGGCGCCAGGCCGAATAAGGTCCAGATCATAATGGAGACGCAGGCGCTCCTGCTGGATGCGTCGCTCCACTTTACGGCGGCGGATTTCTGCTTCGTAAACATCAGCCTTGGCGTTGATCTTGTCCTGCCGGCTGTTGAGCGGCGGCAACCGTTCAAAGTTCGGTCCGTAGGCATGCCCGCTGGGGACGTAGTTTTCCCCCGCCTGAGCGGTGCCGACGACACCAAAGACCGCAGCGGCAAGCACGGTGCCCACCAGCGCAACCTGTCTGTATTTCATACCCAACAACTCCACATTCGCTGGTCGTCCCGCAACCCGCGAGGGTTTCCCTATACGAACTACCACATTTATCAGCTTTTGACAGCGATTCTCATCACATTTTGGCGACGATGGCGCTTTTTCAGGATCCAGTTTCGATCAGCGGTATTTGACCTGTACTGAGGTTCCGCTCAGGTCTTTTCGCAAAAGTGCAATGCGATGTACGGCGGCACGTTGTTGTGGGGCTGGCCTTTGCCGGCCGTGCTGGTCATTTCCGGCTCGATCGTCGCTATGATGGCTCCGTCAGTGCCGATTGGAGGCAGGCCTTCAATGCCCCGGGTCGGGCCCTGCCGCTCCACCGAATGTCGATGGGCCGGCATCTCGTCAACCGTCAGCGTGTGCTGGTACTCGCCGTCATTGGGACCAATGCCCAAAGAGAAGGTGCGCGAGGTTCCGCTGGCATCTGCGTGCTCACCGGTGGCAACGACAAAGCGGCCACGCGCGGCCTCATATTCCTTCCAGCCGAAATCCGCCGGGCAAGCGGTTGCAAATGCCACCACGGCACCCTTTGGGACGGAAGCTGCCGTGACAAGTGGCGCAACCTCGCTCATCAGCAACGAGCGGACCTTGGCTTCATCGGGCAGGGCGGACACAGTGTTACGAATGTCCGTCAATGGAGTTGAGATGATGCTTTGAACGTCGTCCGCAGTAAGGTTGCTGTTATCTATCTGAATCTGCACGGCTTCTTTGGTCAGTGTGCTTTTGTCGATCATCACCTGGATGTCGGCGGCGCTCACTGTATTCGATTTAATCAGCGTAATGACCTCATCGTTTGTGCGCGCATTCGAGTCGATCAACGCCTGGACATCGTCTGCTGACGGTCCTTGTGGCGGAACAACGACATTGTCGGAGATCAGCTTTTTCACGCCGTCTGCGGTGGGCAATTCATTGACCTTGGCGTTGAGGGATTTGAGCGACCCTTCCAGATCGGCGATTTTGTCGGAGGCGTTTACGCTTACCGCATAGTAGATTGCGGCACCTGCAGCAATCAGCGCTGCCAGGGAAACCAGTGTTCTGAAGTCGAAACCGCTGCCTTGAGAATTCTGGTCTCCACCTGTTCCGGTGCTCATGACGTCCTCCGTTGACCCACTGTGTTCCCAGGAAAGTGCCGTAACGTCGCGCCGCGCATTGAGCTTTCCGGCGGCGACGCGCCCACGTTCCAATCCCGACTTGGCTCATGAATTTGCCGTGGTTTTGGTTACCGGCTTTGGCGGCGCAAAGCAACCAAGCAAGTCGCCTCTGGCCCAACTATATCGCGGATTGCCCCGGTCATGGAAAATTGATGCAAAAGCGCGCTCGCAAGCGCCGCTGAATGAAAAAAGGGCAGCGCCTCAGGCGCCGCCCTCGTGATCGTATCGGTTGAGATGTCAGTTTATCCTGACATCTCCGCCGGCGGCGGTAATCACCTGCGCAAGCAGTTGATATTCCTCGCAGCCGGTCCCGCATCTTTTCTCGATTTCGACAAGCTGCCCTTCGGCTTCGGCAAGCTTGCCGGCTGCCACGTATCCCTCGCCGAGATACTCGCGGGCGCGTACATAGTTCGGATCGATCGCCAATGCCTTGGCATAGTACCGAATGCCCGTGTCGAGCTGACCGAGTTTGCGGAAGCTGTAGCCGATGTAGTTGAGAACGCGCGGGTCATTCTGGTTGCTGGACGCTTTCAGAACCTCGATGGCACGTTCATAATAACCGTGAAGGGCGAGCTTTTCGCCCTGATCATAGAGTTCCTCGTCATCAACAGAGCTGTTGATCCTGACGCATTTTCCTTTGGAATTGCTCCAGACATATCCACTGGGACAGCTTTTCGGCGGATCGCTGTCGCCGCCCGCCGCATTTGCGAACTGGACAAACGCAAACAGGGCGCTCACCGACAAGGCGAGGGCGATTGCAAAGGTTCTAACGGACACGGTCTGGGTTTTCGTCATAGCTCTTCTCCGTACAAAGTTGCGGCAACCGCTTTGGCGGCTGTGCCCGGACATTGGGAATATCTCTGAATTCGAAACTGCTTCACCTTTAGTGATGTGTTGTGGCGGGGTTTGGGCGCTAGAATTTGAAATCCAGCTGTACGCCGGTCCTGGAATCGTCGAAACGGGTGGCGGAGGTGCCCGGCTGCGCCACGTCTCTGCTTTCGAACTTCAACCGCCCGTCGTCGCCGAACGGGCTGAGAGGCAGGAGTTCGTTCACAAAGTTCGTCTGGTACCCGTCATCGCGCTTATAGGTTCGGTAGTTGTTGTCAAAGTCCTGACTGCTGCTGCCAGAGTAAGGCCAGTCACCTTCGGCACGGGACGGTGACACCGGCAAGATCAAGCTTCCTGTCAACAATACCAAAACAGCCCACAGGGCGAATGCGTTCTTGTTCGACACGGTCGTGTTCCCTCCGTCGGCCAGGTGCTATCTGGAATCTCAATGGCGAAACAGCACCCGCACCGTGAAGATAAGTGGTCCGGCGCTGGAATGTAAGTCACGGTTTTGCGAAGTCGATACGGGTGGCTCAATCGTGTGACGCGATTGCCCCCGCACAGCTCCGGCCAGGTGACGCTCAAAACTATCGTCTGGAACCTATTGAACTGAGCATCGATCCCCTGTATCCACGGCGGTGGAGAGGTGGCCGAGTGGCTGAAGGCGCTCCCCTGCTAAGGGAGTATACGGCTTGAAACCGTATCGAGGGTTCGAATCCCTTCCTCTCCGCCAGACCTTCTCCTGCACACCTCGTCACATCGAAACGCCAGCGCACCATACCGGTCGGGCGCGCATGAACGCGGCGACCGTGCTGCATTGCTTGTGTGTCGAGGAGCGGTTTGCTATCCCAACCGGCAAGGGTGGAAAACAACGTGAGTGGAGGCGGTACGATGAAAGCAGTGAGAATCGATCAGCATGGCGGACCCGAAGTACTGCAGCTTGCCGATGTTGATCTGGCGCGGCCCGGCGCCGGCCAGGCACGCATCCGACACAAGGCGATCGGCCTCAATTTCATCGACACCTATCATCGCTCCGGCCTGTATCAGCTGGCGCTGCCAAGCGGCATCGGTCTGGAGGCCGCCGGTGTTGTGGAGGAGCTCGGCGAAGGTGTGACCGGGCTCGCCGTTGGCGACCGCGTGGCTTATGGGGCAGGGCCGATAGGAGCTTATTCAGAGGCTTGCAACGTACCGGCAAACCGCATTTCGAAAGTACCCGACAGCATTGACGACGAAACTGCCGCCGCAATGATGCTCAAGGGCATGACCGTGCGGTATCTGCTTAAGGTGACCCACGCAGTGACCGCCGGAGAGACCATCCTGTTCCATGCCGCCGCCGGCGGAGTGGGACTGATTGCCTGTCAGTGGGCGAAGGCTCTGGGCGCTACAGTCATCGGCACGGTGGGGTCGGAGGAAAAGGCCGAGCTCGCCCGCGCTCACGGATGCGACCACACGATCAACTATCAAACTGAAGACGTTGCCGCCCGGGTAAGGGAACTGACGGACGGGAAGGGCGTTCCGGTGGTGTATGACGGTGTCGGACAGGCGACGCTCGAAGCATCCCTTGACAGTCTGCAGCCGCTGGGACTGCTGGCCAGCTTCGGCAACTCGTCAGGACCGGTACAGAATTTCGATATCGGTGTTCTTGCCGCCAAGGGATCGCTCTACATCACGCGTCCGACCCTGATGACCTATGTGGCGAGCGATGCGGATCTGCAGGCGACCGCCGCGGACGTTATGGAGGTTGTCGGTTCAGGAAAAGTCAAAATGACCGTCAACCAGCGCTACCCCCTGAGTGATGTGCGAAAGGCGCATGAAGATCTGGAGGGGCGGCGCACCACTGGTGCCACAGTGCTGTTGCCCTGAGTGCTGTTGCCCTGAGTGCTGGTGTGCCGGGTCGGCTTTGGTCAACCCTGCCGGGAAACGCGCGTGGCCGGACAGCTCTTGGTGTTGGTTGACATCAGGGCGCGCCACTTCGCCGAGCAACTGATGGCGCCGCAGACAAAACGCGCGAGGTCGGGCGTCGGCACCGCGTGAGCCAGATTGAGATGGCGTCCCGATGAATCCGACAGGGTACTGACCAGCATTCCCGTGAGATCGCCATTGATGTTGAACACCGGGCCGCCCGACTCTCCCTTGCGGGTTTCAAGTTTCAGAACCATGGCGTCCGGATAGCCGAAGTCATCATAGGTGACCGACCGTCCGAAACTCATCGAAGCGACCTCGCCGAGGCGGGCCGTGTCGCCCGATTTCCGGGGCTTTCCGAGCGAGAAAATACCTTCGCCGACCTTGAGGCACGGCATGTCGGAGGGGGTCACCGCGCGAAGGCCCGATGTGCGTTCGAGTTTGATCAGGGCCAGGTCGTTGTTCTTCAGAAGTTTGACCACGCGGCCCTTGTAGCTGCGGCCATCGGGACCTCGTGCCTCTACCCGCCACCCGGGCGCCATGGCCACATGCCCGGCGGTGAGCACATATCCGGACGGGTCTATGACGAACCCGCTGCCCGATGTGACCGCGTCCGTCATCAGGTTTTCGGCGCGGGCGATCTCCTCGCTCGAGCTGTCATGGACAACCAGCGTTACATAGGACGGGCCGGTCTTCATCAGTAAACTGTCGATATTGTTGACCAGGCTGGACGCCGGCTCGATGGTACTGTTGCTGACATCAATCTGTCTCGGTTCCTGCCCGCCGCCAACACAGGCAACAACACCGAACATCAGAGCAACCGCACCAATTTTTTTCATGCCAAACCCAATGCCTTTATCATCGGCTGAAGCTGGCGCTCATAGCGCTTCCACTTGCCGAGCGAACCTTTATTAATGGGTTGTCTGACCTGCCAGACGCTCGCCGTTTCTATCGGTCTTGTCACTTTGGATGTGTCAAGACACTGCGGGTCCCACTCTAAACCACAATGCTCAACCATGCCACGGGCAATAACACCCGGATCGTCCACCAGACGCTCATAATCGATCACGTGTATGTCAATCGGTGCAACACTCAGCCAGTGCTTCATGATGCGATCGTGTTGTTTGTAAGCAAATGCAAAACGCTCCAGGTCATATGCGTAACTCAGTCCCGAGCGAAAGTTCTGCTCAAAACACGAAAGGCCGATATCGCGTGGATCTCTACGACAGTAGATAATCTTGGCGTTGGGGAAAATCCAGGATATCAGGCCAAGAAATGCATAATTTCCCGGCGACTTGTTGGTCACATGACGCACCCCGTCGTCGCCCGACTGCATGGCGAGCAGAATCCGCTCTCCCTGTTCGCGTGCCCATGACCGGGGCAGCTCGCCGAGATGATCCGGATAACCCCGCATCGTCGCCGACAAATGCTGAAAGTCCTGGCGCTCTCCGCGGGGATTGACGTCCTGGTAGGCGGCCAGAATCTGTTCCGACAAAGTCGTTCCGGACCGCGGCATGCCGAGAATGAAAATCGGGGCGTCGGTGTCGTGTCCTTCACCGCGATGCGTTTCAAAGAAGCTTTTGTCGAACCCCCCTATTGTCTCGGAGATCAGTCTTTCGTGTTCGGTGGCGTCGAATGGCAGTTCGCGGGCTTTCAGTGCATTGGCCTGTGCAAGCGCGTCGAACGCGGCATCGGTCTGCCCAGCCTTGTCCATAATCGAATAGAGTGCAAAACCGGCTCCGGCACGCGGCGAAACTCCCAGCTTTTCGTCATCCAGCAAAGCGTGCAGTCTGTCGGCGGCATCGATGTCCAATCGCTTGAGACGCGCCAGGCGCTCATATGCCTCTCCGACGGTGGGATCGAGCTCCAGTGTCTGCCGGAAGATCTCCTCGGCCGTCTCGAACCGGCCCTGCTGGGTACAGATCACGCCCTTGATAAAGAGTGATTGCGCGGTCGCATCGCCGGCTTCCGAAGCCCGCTCGACAATGTCGAAGGCGCCGCCATAGTCACCGACATAGGACAGCGCCACAGCCCAGTCCAGAAGGATGTGGGTAGGCAGGTGGTCAGCCGATCTGCTTTGAGCACCCGCAAATGTTTGCGCGGCCTGGGCATAGTAGCCTTCGTTGAAGAGCACTTTGCCGTAGTTGCACCAGGGCTCCACCGCATCGGGAGCCAGGGCTATGGCGCGGTGGTAGCACTGCATGGCTCGGCCGAGATTTCCGTCAGCCTCAAGAGCGATCGCCAGAGCGTTCAGGATTTCCGCGTCATTCGGATCCAGGCGATGGGCACGGTCAAGATAATCAACCGCCGCGCCCACGTCTCCGACGACGCGAAGTGCATCTCCAAGTCCATAGAGAGCATCGACATCATTCGGGGCGAGGTTCACTGCCTTGCGGTAATGCGACAGCGCTTCAGCGGCCTTGTCGCTCTGGCGCAGGACCTCTGCGAGGTTCAGACGGATCTCAAAGTCGTCCGGCGCAACTTTGCATGCCTTCTCAAGCAGGCGGCGCGCCGTCTTCCACTCTCCGTCCCGGGCTTCAAGGACGCCGAACTCCATCAGGATTTCCGAGTTCGCCGGCGCGGCCGCAATCGCCCGTTTATAGGCGCGGCGCGCATGCCGCATCTGTCCGCGGGCGGCATATTGACGAGCTTCGACTATGGGGCCGGACTGCATGTAATCAAACCTGCATGTGGCGGGCGATGATCGGGCGAAAGACTGCGTTTACAAGAGCAAATATATCGGGTTCGGGGAAGGAAAATTCAAATCAACGTTACTGACGATGCGGACATACATGACAGCTTCTCCGCAGCCGCTTCGATGCAAAGAAAAAGGGCCCGCACTGGGCGGGCCCTTCTTCAAACTTGTGTAAGGGACTGATCCTAGAAGAAGAACCAGGCGCCGAACTGGAAGCGCAGGGCATCCGAAGAGTGCGTACCGCGCAGG
>JAJFHL010000184.1 GCA_021775615.1 Hyphomicrobiales bacterium | reverse complement strand
GCACGAGCAGCTTATCTGCGTCCAACCGGACGCAGGCTGCTCTTGCGGAGCGAACCGATTTGGCACCATCAAGCGTTTCCGTAAGAAGAAGAAAGGGTCTAGAAAAGCGAAAAGTACTCGCGCTGCTCCCAGTCGGTCACTTCGGACAGGAAGCGGGAAATTTCGAAGCGTTTTATGGTGAGGAGGTAGTCAATGAATATGTCGCCGAAGGCGCCGCGGAAGAGCGTGCTGTCGTCGAGAGCGCAAACCGCGTCCATCAGACTTCGGGGCAGGAGCGGTGCGTTCGCCGCATAGGGGGACGAGGTGACCGGGCCCGGATCGGTTTTCCGTGCGATGCCGTCCATTCCGCAGACGACCTGCGAGGCGACGTAGAGATAGGGGTTCGCGGCGGGCTCCGCGATGCGGTTTTCGATGCGGGTGGCCGGGTCGTCCGTGGCACCGAGGGCACGGATCATGGTGCCCTTGTTGTCACCGCCCCATATGGCGCGGTCAGGCGCAAGGGCGTGGGGTCTGTAGCGCTTGTAGCCATTGATTGTCGGGGTTGTGAAGACGCATGCGGCGGCGGCATGGGCCAGAAGCCCGCCGACATAGTGGCGACCCGTGAGAGACAGGATCCGATCGGACGTGTCCGGCAGGAAAACGTTTGCCCCTGTGCTCCGGTCGGTGAGTGACTGGTGCAGGTGCCAGCCGCTGGAGAACAGGTTCGGCAGGTTCGGGCGGCACATGAATGTTGCATGGAGGCCGTTGCGCCTGGCGATCTGCTTCACAGCGCTGCGCAACAGGATCATCGTGTCCGCGGCAATCAGGCCGTCCTGTGCGTGGAGGGTCAGTTCGCACTGACTTGGGCCGAATTCGACCTCCAGGGAGCGCAGCGGCAGGCCCATGGCCGAAAGACCCGAGCGCAAATGCTCAAGCGCGGGTTCGATTTCGTCCATGCGCGCTTCGGTCAGGTACTGGAAGCCCTGTGTCAGAAGGCTGACTTCAGGAGGCGCGCCGGGCTGAGTGGCATGTTCGGGCTGCAGCTTCTGCTCCTCCAGCCTGAAAAGATGAAGTTCCACTTCAAGTCCGGCGACCAAGTCGAATCCATGGCCTGATAAATCGCTCAGCGCATTGCGGCAAAGGGCACGAGTGCAGAACGGCACCGGACGGCCGTCGGGAAAGTAGATGTCACACTGCATCCAGCCGGTTTTCCCGACCCAGGGCAGGACCTGGAACGTGGTCGGGTCGGGCACCATGAGGAAATCGCCGGCGCCGGTCATCTCCGGCATGTCGAGCCCGCCGCCTTCGCTCCAGACCGGATAGACCGTGCGGTGCGATGTGTCCTTAGTGAGCAGTGTCGAGGTCATCGAGCAGCCCGAACCCATGACCTGTGCCGCGTCGGACGCCATGACCGTCTTGCCGCGCAGGATGCCGTGCTGATCGGCAAAGGACAGGCGCAGGCTTTCAAGATCGGACGCTTCGATCTGCCTAATCACCTCGTCGGCGCGCTTCTGCATCTCCGTGTCGCGCAGACCGAAACGCTCGACAAAACTTGCCCGGCCGTAACTGCCGTCGCGCGCTGTCATTTATCCTCTCCGACGTGTTCTTGTGATTTTTGGGCTACCAGGGATCGGATGCCCAGGGTGAGGTTTCCCGCCGTTCCATGTCGCGTGCCTTCCAGGCAGACGGCCAGTCGTCGGCCGGTGCGATGGTGTCGATGGCAACGGGCCCGCGCAGCGTGGCGGCATCGCCATTGACCGGCAGGGCGGGGGGATGCTCGCCCCGTTCGAGCCCGTTTATGGCGCGGATCAGCATGCGGCGGTTGGTGGTGATCGCCTTGTCGGTGGTGCCGAGATGTTCCCTGGTGCGGTCGAAGATCCTGCCCGGGGATTCGACCGCCCAATTGTCGTGCACATTGATGTCCTCGCCCATGCCCGTATAGGTACTGTCGCGCTGCTCACGCGGATCGAAGCCCCAGTTGTTGGTCCGGTTGAGGCGCGGTTTGTAGTCGGGCAGGGTGTAGAGCTCGAGGCGCTGGGCACGCATCTCCCGACGGTCGACGGTGTCCTTGAAGCTGGAGAAGATCGAGTACCAGTAGCACTGCTCATCGTCGATCGGCACGTGCCACTGGGTCAGCACCATGTCGGTTGAGAGCGGAATGACAATGGCGTGCGGGAAGGTGAGGTTGGTGATCCGCACATGCATGTGCTCGTCGTCGAGCCGGCGCAGCGCCGTCAGCCGCAATCCGTAAGGGGTCTCTTCCACTTCGATGTCCGGGCGCGGGTAGTTGCGCAGGATCGTGGTCATCGGCGTGTCGGTGCCGATCGACGTGTCGCGGAACTGCTTGCCGTAGCCCTCTTCGGGATTTTCGTCGTCAAAGAAGCGATGCAGGAACGAGGCGTGCGCCGGGTCTATGCCGACTTCAAGCGCCTGCAGCCAGTTGCAGTCGATGTGACCCTTGAAGGCGAAGGTGTGAGTGTCGGGGGCGACAAAACAGTCATATTCGGGAAACGGCGGCGGATCGCCCGGTCCCATATAGGCAAAGACAATGCCGTTCTTCGCCCGGCAGGGATAGGCGGTGTGCTTGATCTTGCGGTGGAACGTGCTGTCGATCGGTTCCGCCGGCTGTTCCAGGCAAGCGCCCGCAACGTCGAAAAGCCAGCCGTGAAACGGGCAGCGCAGGCCGCCGTCTTCAAGCCGGCCGTAACACAGATCGACGCCGCGGTGCGGGCATTGCCGGCCGATCAACCCGTAGCGACCCTGATCGTCCCGGAAGGCCACGAGGTCCTCGCCAAGCAGGCGCACCGGCGCCACGGCGCGTTCGCCCTCGAGCTCGGCTTCAAGGCATGCCGGCTGCCAGTAGCGGCGGTGCAGTTCTCCGGCCGGAGTGCCGGGCCCGGTCCGGGTTACCAGTTCGTTCTGTTCCGCACTCAGCATGCGCCACTTGTCTCCAGGTTCGAAGGCGGTTGGTGCCGCTAACGCTAGTGCGTTCGAGGTTCCACATCAAGTGAAGCGGCTGATATGGCTAATGCAAAAGGGACTGCAGTTCGTGCTAAGAGAACAATCGGTATTCTGGGGACCACAGAGGTGGCGCGTATGGGCGGGATTACGGTCGGTGAAACCTACCGGGAAACAATATTTGTCGATGCGGAACAGACAGCTGCATGGTACGGCAATGTGGGGGTTGACGTTGCCGCAACCCCGGCACTGATCGGCATGCTTGAGATGACGGCCGTCAGGTACATGGAGCGGCATATCGGCCCGGATGAGCGCTCGGTCGGCATCCGTGTCGATGTCGAACATCTGGCGGCGGCTCCCATTGGCGCGCCGGTGATTGCCTGTGTTACGGTGAGCGAAATCGACCGGAGGCGGGTGTCGTTCGATGTCGAAGCGTCATGGGACGGCACGGTCCTGATGCGCGGAAGCCACCAGCGCGCGGTGGTGGATCTGGACAAGTTTTTGAAGAGCCTGCCGGCGCCTCTGAAGTGATGTGCGCGGGCCGGCCCGAAATGCACGGATAGACGTCATGGACCAGAAGGTTGAACTGCCCAAACTCGATATCGATCTCTCCGATCCGGGACCGGTTCCCGAAGAGGCGATTGCGGTTGCCGACGAAATCATGCGTTCGGGCCGCCTGTTCCGCTATGGCGAATACGGTTCGGACAACAATCATGCCGCCCTCCTGGAACAGGAGTTCGCGGCCTATATCGGCTCGCGCTATGCGGCCGGCGTCAATTCAGGCGGCAGCGCGCTCTTCGTGGCTTTGAAATCGCTCGGCATCGATCCCGGCGAGGAGGTTCTGGTCAACGCCTTTACTCTGGCGCCGGTGCCGGGCTCCATTGCCCATGCCGGCGGCGCGCCGGTCTTCGTCGAGATCGACGAGAACTATCATATCGATGTGGAGGACCTTGCCGCCAAGGCGGAAGAGAGCGGGGCAAAGGTTCTGATGCTGTCCTACATGCGCGGGCATGTGCCGGATATGGACCAGGTGATGGCGGCGGTGAATGACCTCGGCCTCACCGTGATCGAGGATTGCGCCCACACGCTCGGGGCATCCTGGGACGGTACGCCGACGGGCCGCTTCGGCGTCGCCTCGGGCTTCAGCGGGCAGACCTTCAAGCACATGAATTCCGGGGAAGGCGGCATTGTGGTGACCGATGACGAAGACATCGCCGCCCGGGCGATCCTCCATTCGGGTTCCTACATGCTCTATGCCCAGCACACGGCGCGGCCGCCGATGGAGGTCTTTGAGCGGCACAAATACGATGTGCCCAACTGCTCCCTTCGTATGACGGCGCTTGCCGCGGCGCTGCTGCGGCCGCAGCTTGCACTGCTCGACGAGCGGGCGAAGACCTGGAACCGGTTGTATAGCGCTCTGTGTGCCAAACTGTCTGGCATAGCGCATGTGCGTGTGCCGGTGCGCTCGCCCAAGGAGCACTACGTGGCGAGTTCGCTGCAGTTTTCGCTCACCGGTCTCGACGCGCCGACGATTTCGCATTTCATCGACCTGTGCGAAGGGGCCAACGTGCCGATCAAATGGTTCGGACGCCTCGAGCCGCGCGGCTTCACCAGCTCCTATGCGGACTGGGGCTACGCGGTCGGCCGCCAGGATCTGCCGCGCACGCGAGCGGTCCTGTCAGGCCTTTGCGACATGCGCATTCCTCTGGCGCTGCGGGAGGATCACTGCGACCAGATCGCCGAGACTGTCGAAGGCGCCCTCAGGATCGCGACCGCGGGTTGAACCTATTCCGCAGCCACAAGTTCGAAAGCTTCGTCGGGGAAATACTTCGCGAGCCGCTCGTCGGAACACCGGGCGTGGCCTTCCATGCCTTCGGTGCGTGAAATGCGTGCCGAGACCGGCGCCACCTGGCGGTTGGCGTCGCGGATCATGCGCTGGTAGGTCACGGTCTTGATGAATTTCGAAACACTCAGGCCTCCGGTGTAACGCGCCGCGCCCTTGGTGGGAAGAACGTGGTTGGTGCCGGAGCATTTGTCGCCGAAGGCGACGGTGGTTTCTTCGCCGAGGAACAGCGAACCGTAGTTGCGCAGGGTGCCGAGCCACCAGTCGAGGTCGGCGGCATGCACTTCGACATGTTCGGCGGCGTAGCGGTCGCTCTCGCGGACCGCTTCTTCACGGGTGTCGCATAGAACGATTTCGCCGAAATCGCGCCACGCGGCGGTTGCCGCCTCGTTGGCGGGGCTCGGCAGGGCGTCGATCATTTTCGGCATCAGCTCGGCGACCGCGTCCGCCAGACCGCGATCGAGAGTGACGAGCCATGCCGGCGAGTCCGGGCCATGTTCGCACTGACTGACCAGATCTGTGGCGACGATCTCCGGATCTGCCGTTGCATCCACGACGATGGCAATTTCGGTGGGTCCTGCAAACATGTCGATGCCAACACGGCCGAACAGGAGCCGCTTGGCTTCTGCCACGAAGCGGTTGCCGGGACCGACCAGAATGTCAGCGGCGCGACCGGTGAAATGGCCAAACGCCATGGCGGCGATGCCCTGGACGCCCCCCAGCGCCATGATCGTGTCGGCGCCGCAGAGATTGGCGGTGTAGAGGATCGCCGGGTGCACGCCGACATCCGGTTTCGGCGGTGAGCACACTGTTATGTGGTCGACGCCCGCGACCTTGGCGGTGGCGACGCTCATGATCGACGACGCCACATGGGCGTAACGCCCGCCGGGAACGTAGCAGCCGGCCGCCTCGACCGGGATCAGCTTCTGGCCGGCGAAGAGACCGTCGGAGAGTTCGGTTTCGAAGTCCGACATGGTGTCGCGCTGGGCCTGGGCGAATTTCGCCACCCGGGCGCGGGCGAACTGAATGTCTTCCTTGAGGGTTTCGGGAAGACGGCGTGCGGCCTCGGCGATACGGTCGGGCGTAACGACGATGTCGCCGGTCCACTTGTCGAACTTTTCCGAATAGTTGCGTGTCGCCTCTTCGCCCCCGGCTTCGATCTCGGCGAGAATCTCCGACACGATCCTGCCCGTGTCGGCGGTGTCGGTGGATGGCGTCTTCGCCGCTTTCTTCAAATGCTCGGTTGCCATGGCGCTGCTCTTTCCTACGGAGGCCTCATTTGGTGCCGATGCGGTCCGCGATCAGACTGATCAGTTCGAACATGATCGCGGACGCCACATGAGCGGTGATGTTGTTGGGGTTGTCCTTGGTCGGCATCATGCAGACGACGTCGCCGCCGATGATGTTGAGGCCGCGCACGCTTTGCAGCAGGCGCACCGCCTGGTTCATGCGAAAGCCGTCGCAGCCCGCCTCGAGATTGGATACCGCGGGCGCGACGGAAGGGTCGAGACAGTCGAGATCGAAGGTGATGTAGACCGGCATGTCGCCGAGGCGTTCACGGATGACATCGATACAGGCGTCTTCGCCCGCCTCGTCATAGCGGTCCATGGTGATGACCTCGTAACCGAGATCGATGCTCGGCTGCAGCCAGTCGAGGGTGCGGGCGTTGCCGCGCAGGCCGATCTGAACGCTGCGTGTTGCGTCCACATTGCCCTGATGCACCAGATAGCTGCCCCAGTGGGCGGCGGACTTCTTGGCGCCGAGGAAATGGTCGAGATGCTCGTAGACATCGGTGTGGGCATCGAGGTGGAAGAGGGCGACCTTCCGGCCTCCGCTCAGTTTTCCCTGTTCGCCGCCCAACGCCTGCACGATGCCGCCGGTGATCGAATGATCGCCGCCAATCGAGACCGGACGGGCGCCGGCCTGGTCGATCGCGCGGTAAAAATCGGTGATGCGCTCGATGCAGGCTTCGTTGTCGTTTGCTTCGGGGAAGGGCACGTCGCCGACATCGCTGATGCGGCAGGTTTCCCACGGCGAGAAGCCGAATTTCATATGGGCGCGGCGCGCCATGGCGGAAACGTTGCGGGCGGCCCGGGGGCCGAGATGCTGATCGCGCTCCGTTGTGCCATTGCCGGTCGAGTGCGGCACGCCGGCTAGCGCAATGTCGCAGTTGGCGGGGTCGGTGTCGTGCGGACAGCGGAACAGTGTCGGGACGCCCCACCAGTAGAGCGAGTCCATCATCCGTTCCGGATCGAATTTCTGGGTGTCGTCGGCCATGTCCTATCCTTCCGCCTTGTTGCGTTCTCCGCCTTGTCCGTTATCGGAAGGAGAGCATGAGCGAAAGAAATTTGGTACTCGAAATGCGCCGGTGGCGCTTATGCTGTTGGGTGGCGGTGTCCCGCGATGAAGGAGTGAAACAGGAATGTCTGAGACAACTCGACAGGGGCGGCTGGCCGGGAAAGCGGCTGTCGTAACCGGTGCTGCATCCGGTTTCGGCCGCGGAATCGCTGAATGCTTTGCCCGCGAAGGGGCAAAGGTGCTGGTCGCGGACCGCAACGGCGCAGGCGCCGAAGAGGTGGCAGACGAGATTTGCAAGCGTGGCGGCATTGCGCAGGCCCATGAGGTCGACGTGACGGATAGCGAACGCGTTTTTTCTATGTATACTGCGAATGAAAGCGCTTTCAAAGCTTTTGATATTCTGGTAGCTAATGCAGGTCTAGGGCAAAGGCCCTGCGGTCTGGAGGAGACCTCGGAGGAGGTCTATGACGCTCTTTTCGATGTCAATGTGAAGGGGGTCTATCACTGTTGCAGACACGCCATCCCCTTGTTGCGCCGGCAGGGCCACGGGACGATCATCGTCACCGCGTCGGGCATCGCCCTGAAGCCGCGCACAGGCTATGTGGCCTATGGCGCCAGCAAGGCCGCTGTCCTCAGCATGGCCAAGGGCCTGGCGGAGGAACTGGCGCCGGACGGGATCCGGGTCAATGCCTTGTGTCCGGCAATCGGCGACACTGCGATGCTGAACGAGTTCCTCGACGGCGATACTTCAACAAAGCGGCTCGGCGAGGTCGAGGCCGCGCTGCCTCTGGGCAGACTGATTACACCGGAAGATGTCGGCAATGCCGCGGTGTTTCTGGCCTCCGACATCGAAGCGGCAACGATCACAGGATGCGCGCTGCCGGTGGACAGCGGGCGCTGCATATGAGGGTGCCATGACAAAATCGGTCAGAGCCGGGAGACGGCAGGGCGGGCGTTCGGCGCGACACGCGCTGAGAGAGGCGGGTCCCGAGCATGCACCGGTTCGCCCCGGTTTCGAAGGCGGTCGGTACCGCCCGCTGACCGGCGATCAGGTTGAGACCATTCACCGGTCGGCGCTCCGCGTGCTCGACGAGATCGGTATGGGTGAAGTGCCGCAGGTGGTTATCGACCGGGCCGTTGCGCAGGGGTGCCGGGTGAACGGCGATGGGCGTCTGTTCTTTCCACCAGGCTTTGTCGAGGATGTCATCGCCGGCGCATGCCGCAGTTTCGTGCTGCACGGGCGGGCGCCGGAGCATGATATCGAGGTCGGCGGCTCCAAGGTCTATTACGGCACCGGCGGCGCCGCCGTGCAGGTGCTGGATATGGAGACCTCCACCTACCGACCGTCGACCCTGGCCGACCTCTACGATTTCGCCCGCCTCGTCGACCGGCTGGAGAATGTCTGCTGGTTCACCCGCTGTGTCATCGCCACCGATGTTCCCGACATCTTCGCCCTCGACATCAATACGGTCTATGCCATCGCGGCCGGCACCAACAAGCCGATCGGGACCAGCTTTTCCATCGGCAAGCATGTCGGTCCCGCCGTCGAGATGTTCGACATGATCGCGGGGCGCGAAGGGGCGTTCCGCGAACGGCCGTTCTGCAAGGTGCATATCTCGCCGGTGGTCTCGCCGCTGCGTTACGGCGAAGACGCGGTCGACGTCATGCTGGCGGCGCTCGAACACGGTATGCCGATCAACTCGATCATCGGGGCGCAGTCCGGCGCCACCGCGCCGGCGCCGCTGGCCGGCATGCTGGTACAGACGACGGCGGAGACGTTGGCCGGTCTCATCCTGGTCAACCTTTTTGCGCCCGGCTATCCGGTGATATTCTCCAACTGGCCGTTCGTCATCGACCTCAGAACCGGGGCGTTCAGCGGTTCAGGCGGCGAAACCGCCGTGCTCAACGCGGCGGCTGCCCAGATGGCCAATTTCTACAACCTGCCGGGTGGAGTTTCCGCCTCCATGTCGGATTCCAAGATCCCCGATGCCCAGGCGGGCTTCGAGAAGGCCATCACCACGCTCGCCACCGGACTTGCCGGCGGCAATCTCATTTATGAATCGGCAGGCATGTTCGCGAGCCTGCTCGGCAGCTCATTCGAGGGCTTTGTTATCGACAACGAAATGTTGAGTTTGGTGCAGCGGGTGATTCGCGGCATCGAGGTGACCGAAGAGACCATCGGTATCGATGTCATCCGCAATGTGGTGTCCGGCGCCGGCCATTTCCTCGGCCACGAGCAGACCATCGGCGCCATGGAGCGGGACTACTATTACCCAAGCCTGGCGGACCGGGACTCGCCGGAAGTCTGGCAGGAGGGGGGCGCATCGGACATGCGTGAGCGGGCGCGGGCACGGGCGCAGGAGATACTGGGAACCCATTATCCGGATCATGTCTCGGCTGCGGCGGACCGGCGGATCCGGGAGCGGTTCGACATTCTGTTGCCGAAGACCCGCATGACGCCTGTTTGATTGCTGCCAAGCAACTGCTTCGCTGACAAAGGTTCGGCTGTCCAGTCTCTCAGAACTGTCAGCAACCCTCCGGTTGCCGTTCCACGTTGGGAAAAAACTGCGGCGCCTCTGCGCGATGATGCATGCCGTAATCTCTTGATACCAGACACAGTTTGGCACTTTGGACCGTGCCCGAGGCGCTGGCGGCCCCCAGAAGGTGCTCTCCCTGCATCTTGGTGTCCACTGAAACCACCGAAACGAACGCATTGTCCCGATTCACGCTCGAGAACGGCTCGCCGTCCCTTCCAAACGGCTCCCGGGTGCTCTCGATGATGACCAGATGTCGCTCCGGCCTGATATCGGGATCGTTGTAGGCATAGTGTTCCGGCGCGTTTTGAATTGCCTCGCCCGGGGCCGTACTGGCAATCACCTGGGCAATCCGCAGTCGATAGTCGGAAAAATGGACATTGCGGCCCGCCACCTGAGCCGCATGATGCTTGGTATCGGTGCGCCACTTGGCGAGTGATGCTTCATCCTTCCACAGTGAGTGGGACAGAATCACGCCAGGTCGGGACATGCTCTTGAAGCGATCGATGAACAAGAGCCCTGCGTTCTGGTCGAGGACCGGGCGCAGTGCTGCGGCAATGTCAAAATAGTGGGATTCGTGGCCCGGCCTCGGGGACATCTCGAAAAACAGTGCATGCATGCGTAAACCTCCAACGGGCCGAATGGATTTGGAGCGGTTGCGATCGCAGGGAGATGGAAGTTAACCGGCCGCAAGTATGATGACGACCCGTTTCTTGCCGCAGAGTCCAGACCGCGTGAGCGATCTCCTCTCGATTCGCTGATCTTGTTAGATTGCCCACATACTGCGCCACCACAACGCTCTATGCTTCGACGAACCATGCTATTGTTCTCGCAGTGAAGCTAGGCATGCTCACATTCGGCGGGGACCGGAATGAAATTTCAAGTGGGCTACGAGCTGCAATACGAATTTCCGCAACCGACACCGGTCATCATGATGCTGAACATGCACTTCACCCGCGTGTCGGATCTTGCGACGCCCGACCATATTTCCGTAACCCCGTCCGTTCCGATTTCCGGATACCGCGACAGTTATGGCAACTGGTGCAGCAGATTTCTCGCCCCCGCCGGCAGCGTGCTCATTTCAACCGACTGCATCGTGAGAGACAGCGGGCAGCCCGATCCGGTTGTGCCGGATGCACGGCAGGTGCCCGTCGAAGAGCTTCCTGAAGAGGCGGTTGTTTTTCTTCTGGCGAGCCGTTTCTGCGACAGCGACAAACTGCTGGACCTGGCGTGGAGCCTGTTCAAGGACAGTGAGCCGGGATGGGCGCGCGTCCAGGCAGTGTGTGACTTCACGCATCGCCACATTACATTCGGGTATGAGCACGCGCGTGTGACCAGATCGGCCTCCGAAGCCTATGAGGACAAACGTGGCGTGTGCCGCGACTTTGCACACCTTGCAGTGGCCTTCTGCCGCGCCCTCAATATCCCGGCTCGTTACTGTACAGGGTATCTGAGCGAGGTGGGGATGCCTCTGCCACACGCCCCCGGAGACTTTGCGGCCTGGTTCGAAGCCTATCTCGATGGGAGCTGGCATACATTTGACCCGCGCAACAATGTTCCGCGTGTCGGCCGGATCCTGCTGGCACGAGGGCGCGATGCGGCGGATGTCGCGATCACGACGACATTCGGACCCAACACCCTAAGGAGTTTTCGTGTTTGGACGGATGAGATTGCCGGATCTGCTTGAAGGTCGAGGCCGCTTGTCCGGATGGATGTTCAACGTTTGTTGCTCGAAAGCGCGGGTCTGTAGGCGGTTCCATTTCTCCAGGCGTTCGACTTTTTGCAGTTCGAGCAAATGCGTTCGCCGAACCATTCGCTGTCGAACGTAACCTCGCACCTGAGGCACTGGCGCGGCTTGGGAACGTCGCCGGTCAAACGACTTGTCCGGGCGGTTTTCTCTGAAGTATTGGTCATGAATGTTCGTCGGCGTCGGAAAGCCGGGCGAGATCGTCGAGGGCGTGTTCGATGAGCTTTTTGCGGCGCGGGTCCTGAGCCTGCGGTGTTTCGGCAAACAGCTGTAGCAGGTACTGCGCCTTGGCGGCCGCTTCAGGCCAGGTCTGCGCGGGAGCGGCCATCAGGAGTTTTTCGAGCTCTTGCTGGCTGTGCCGCAACGCTGCCTGATCGCTCTGAAAATCCTGCAGTTTCTGTCGGCGGGTTTCCGTTGCCTTCTGAGCGGCCATGCCGCGGTGCTCATCCAGATCGACTGGTTCGTCCGTCATGTTTTTCCCACCTTTCATGCTCTCACCGCGCCACGCAGGTTTCTTGCCGCTTCTGGAACGGCGGATTGCAGGCCCAGTCGTTGCCTGAATAATCGAGGTGCGCGTTGTCCGGCACATTCACTTCGACGCAGCCCCCATCAACTGTTTGATAGCCTCGCGCGCACTGCCATCCCGATCTGTGCGATGCTTCTGTGAGGAACCCGTTGGCGGGGACAGCAATTTCGGCGCAGGTATTGTCGATTTCCTGATATCCCCGATCGCAGGTCCAGCCGGAACCATATGTGTTGTCTGTCAAGTACCCGTTTGCGGGTACGGCCACGGCGACACATTTGGCCTGATCCTCACGATACCCCCTTTGGCACTCCCAGCCGCGCCCATAGGATCGGTTTGTCGCATAGGCATTTGCTGGCACCATGATGCTACCGCAGGTGTCCTTGACCTCCCGGTAGCCACGCTCGCACTCCCATCCGGTCCCGTATGCCTCGTCGGTATAGAAACCGTGGGCGGGCACCTTAACGGCGATACAGGTGTCATCGTGCCGTCGATAGCCCCGGTTGCACTTCCATTGCGTGCCGGACGGTTTGAGATGCGCATTCGCCGGCACTTCGAAGGCCGAGCAAACCCCTCTGGTGTCGCGAAAGCCGCGATTGCATTCCCATCCGCGTCCATAAGATGTATCCGTCAGATAGGCGTTCGCCGGCAATTCGATAGATTTGCAGGTATTTCTGTCTTTGCGAAAACCGAGTTCGCACACCCATCCGTCGCCATAGCTGTTGGCGCGTGCATTTTCCGGTATTTCGTCAGCATAGGCCTTTGTGAATGTGCCGCCTGTGGTTGCCAAGACCAACGCGAGCAGAAACAATGCGAGTGCAGAAGCACGGTGCGATTGTTGAATTTTCTCCATGTGTGGTTCTTTCCCGTGGATGCCGTGCATTCCAGTAAGGTGGTCGCAATGAGGACAAGACTGTCCGAACCGGCGGAGTGCCTACCTGCCACGACTGTTCAATTCAATTCTAATATTAACCGGTTGGGAAAACAAAAAATGCTCGCCACATTCCCAATTTATCACGGTGTTTGTTCCAAATGTTCATGTAATTCAGAACATTTTATAAGAAGGATTATACCCTATTTTTCGCTTTCAACATAAATATATTATCAAAGCCGTTTTTATATTCTGTTCTATCAGTGGAAAATATTCCTTCTCGTAGGGCACATATCTAAGTTTTTGCAAAGAAGTTCGCCCTCGTTTTCCAGAGCCGGGCAATACCCGCAAAGAGCAGCGGCAAAGAACGTTTGGGGCAGTGCTCGATCGAATGGCGATGTGTGATTGCAGAAACATCGAGTGACCAGGCAAGACAGGCACCGGGGCGGTGAAGACCGCACATGTTCACGGTCATTGTGCACAGATGCCGGAAGTGCCGCTCCGTCAATCCGATTGTGACCGCTGTTCAAGGGGAGTGCCGCCGCATCCGTCGTGGTTGGGTTGCCGGGTGATTCGAAACCGTACCCCGCATGCGTCCTTTCCTCGACTCGCCGATCTTGTTAGATTGTCTGAATACTTAGGTGGCACGAGCCAAATGTCGGCCTAGGATTCACCAGGAGGATGAACCATGGCCGTCAGGGACCTTGGAACCAAACGCGTCTGCACGGATTGCGGCGCAAAGTTTTACGATCTCGGCAAAATGCCGGTCGAATGCCCGAAATGCGAAGTGAGCTTTGTTCCCGCGGTGCTGCTGCCGCCCAAGGAGCAGCGGCCTGTCGACAGCAAGCCCGGCGGAACCCGTTGGCAGAAGCCAGGCACCGCGAAGCCGGCAGTGAAGCCGGTGGCGGCAAACGACGACGCCGACGAAGACAAGGTGGATGACGTGGACGATGAGGTTGCAGCCATCGCGGATGTCGATCTTGGCGACGACGACGATGACACCGACACCAAGGCCGACGATGCAACCCTGCTTGATGCCGACAGCGAAGACGAACCTGATGTCTCGGGCATTGTCGGCACCGCGCCGGCCGACGGAAAAGAAGTCTAGATCTCTTTGCCCCTCAGCTCGTGGGCTGCGACCGGGAATCGGGCCGTGGATTTGTCCGGCACGTCCATGAGGTCAGACAGCGCCACTGAGTCGCCTTGAACTCAGGCTTTTCGTTGCTCAAACTCCATATGAACGTGAAACGCCCTAGTGCCGATTTCTGCACATGCAGACGTCCCGAGGGATAGGTGGACGCGCGCCACAGGGAATCGGTTGGAGACGCCGATGACGAACCGGGAGGCCCGCAATGACAGAATTCACACCCCTTGCATCGCTGATCGGAGGCGCGCTGATCGGCTGCGCTGCTGTTCTGCTCATGATCGCAAACGGCCGTATCGCGGGCATCAGCGGGATCGTCAGCACGCTGCTGCCGCCGGTGAACAAAGAAGGATACTTCCCGAAACTTGCCTTCGTCGCCGGCCTGATCGCGGCGCCGCTGCTCTATCAGGCCGCCACGGGAGTGACGGTTGTGCAGACCGTGTCGCCCGACCTTGCGCTCATGGGTGGGGCAGGCCTGCTGGTCGGGTTCGGTTCCGTGTTCGGAAGCGGCTGCACGTCGGGTCACGGAGTGTGCGGACTGGCCCGTCTGTCGAAACGGTCGATGGCCGCAACCGCTATGTTCATGGCGGTCGCATTCGTGACCGTTTACGTCACCCGCCACGTGATGGGGGGCTGAGCCATGCGCACGCTTACCGGTTTCATCTGCGGTCTGATCTTCGGCATCGGCCTCGTGGTCTCAGGCATGAGCAACCCGGCCAAAGTCCTGAACTTCCTCGACCTTGCGGGAACCTGGGACCCGAGCCTCGCCTTCGTCATGGGCGGTGCGACGGTGGTCACGTTTCTCGGCCATCGTCTGGCCCAGGCGCGGCCCCGCCCCATCTTCGCCGAGCGTTTCGATTTGCCGACCTCCAGTGTCATCGATAGCCCGCTGCTTGCTGGTGCGGCCTGTTTTGGACTTGGCTGGGGCCTTGGCGGGTTTTGCCCTGGCCCCGCAGTCACGGCGCTGCCGCTGATGGCCGAAGGCACGCTGATCTTCGTGCCCTGCATGCTGGCGGGCATGTGGGCTGCGCGCATGGCCAAGGGCCGATTTGAGGGATTGGTGGTGGGACCAGCGACCTGACGGCAATTCGGGTCAAGCTGCTTTCGTTGAGATTTTTTCTCTTGATGAGGCCTTTGGGCAGGGTGCACACCTGTGGGACGGTCCTATTTCAAGGGCGACGGCCGGGCGGCTTTACCCGGTGGCTCGAGCGCCCTTTGGCAAAAGTGGGAGGGATCATCCGATGTTGACGGTAGAAAAAATCACTCCGGCCATTGGCGCCGGGATTTCCGGTGTCGATTTTGCGCAATCAATTCCGGAAGGAGTGCACGAGGAGATCTATCAGGCCCTCATGGATCATCTGGTCATTTTCGTGCGTGATGCGAATATCAGCGCGGCGGCTCATCTCTCCTTCGCGCAGGGCTTTGGCGAAGTGGACGAGCCGCATCTCTTCTATCCCCATGTCGAAGGATTTGAACAGATCGTTCTGCTGGAGAACGGTTCCGGTGCCCCTCCGGATACCAACAGCTGGCACACGGATCTCACCTTCAAGGCCGAACAGCCGTTTGCGTCCATTCTGGTCGCACGTCAGGTGCCGCCGACCGGCGGAGACACAATGTGGTCCAGTAACTACGCCGCCTATGACCGGCTCTCCGATGGATTGAGGCGCGACCTCGAAGGCCTTGAAGCCATCCACGACATGGGAGACTTCCGGAACAGTTTTTGCGAGGAAAAAGACGGGGTATCCGCGGTGGATCGGCTCAATGAGAGCGTGCCGCGTTTCGGTCACAGCATTCGGCCGCTGATCGGGCAGCACCCCGTCAGCGGCCGCAAGTTCCTCAACTTCAACGAGGCCTTTGTCAGCCACATTGCCGGCCTGACCACAAACGAGTCGAACGCGCTGAGAACGCTGCTGGCCAACCACATGAACAAGCCGGAAGATCAAATGCGCTGGCGCTGGCAGGCGGGCGATCTGGCGATGTGGGACAACCGGGTCACCATGCACTACGCGGTTGCGGACTATCTGCCGCAATACCGCTGCATGAACCGGGTCACCGTGGTTCGAGACCGCAGGGAAAAAGGCGCACGGAAAGCGGCCTAAGCGGGAGGCCCGGCCTTCCTCAAACCGTTTCGCGGTGCAGCGCCTGGCTCAGGCAGTGCACGCCGCCGCCACCATAGGTGAACATCGACATGTCGGGGTCGTAGACCTCAAAGCCCATGGCGCGCAGTCGCTCGTTGAGATCTTCTGAGCTTGCCATGGAGAGGATCTTGCTGTTTCCAAGCGAGACCAGGTTGACGCCGAGCGACTGGACGCAGTCGCGGTAGCCGACCTCCACGAACTTGATGCCGCGAGCCGTCAGCCAGTCGATGACCCAGTCCTCCAGCGCATCGAGGCAGGCGACCGCGAGTTTCGGGGCGATCATGACGATGAGTGCGTCCATGTGGATGAAATGGGCTGGGATAGGCACCATCAGCGCCTCCCAGCCCTCCTTCTCCATCCAGCCCGCCACCTGTTTCGCGCCGGCTTCTTCCGAGCGCTCGCCGCAATGGCCGACGATGACCGCGCTGGGCTCGATGATGTTGAAGTCGCCGCCTTCGAAGTGGCCGGCGGTCACCATGTTCCAGATCGGAATGCCGGCGTTCTGATAGAATTCGATGGCGGTGACATAGTCGGCCCGCCGGGTCTTCAGCTGCATGTGACAGATGATCGGGCCGAAGGGCGTCATGGCGTTTGAGTCGCGGGCGAAGAAGTTGCGGTGCAATTGTTCGTCGGAGCGGATGAAGTGGCAGGCGACGCCGGCATCCTCATAGCACTCGACCATCCGCGCGTGCTGCGCCTGAGCGCGCTGCAGGTCGAAACTGATGCCGAGCTTTTCGGCATTGTCGAAGGTGCGCTGGGTGAGGGCGCCCGCATCGGTCCAGCGGTAATAGTCGGGCCGGCCGAGCAGCACATCTGTCAGGTCGCCATATTCGTTGTCGATGCCCCAGGTTTTGCCGTCGGCGCCGGTAATGCTCATGACGCGGCTCCGTCGAGGTTCTGCCCGAGCCGCTCGGCATACCAGCAGGCGAACTCGGCGACATTGGGTTCCAGGAACGAGAACCGGCCTTGTCTGGCGAAGGGCGAGGTGAGCCCGATCTGCTGTGACTCGAGCGCCGGGATGTCTTCGGCGATCGCCGCGTCGAGACGGTCGTAATAGAATTGAACCGACTGTTCGAAGCCGTCTCTCTCAACCGTCTCCGGCGGGAAACAGGCGGTGAGGACCACATGGGTGCGGTTGGGTTCAAGCGGATAGACCTCATAGACCCACATGGCCTCGGTGCCTGCGGCGAAGGTCATGTTGGGGAAGGTCCAGGTGTAGCGCACGCCCTGGCGGTTTCGCCCGGTAAGCGATGTTATCGCAGGGAGCACGTGCTCCTGCTGGTTTTCCAAAAGGCCGCCGGTGCCTTGCGTTGCCCCGAACTGGGAGGCATAGGCTCCGGTCGTCGCGTCCGGTTCGTCGGGCAGGTCGTAGACGCTGTCGATGGAGTCGGGGTGGACATAGGGCAGGTGGTAGTATTCGTTGAAGACCTCGACGAAGTTCTTCCAGTT
>JAJFHL010000183.1 GCA_021775615.1 Hyphomicrobiales bacterium | reverse complement strand
GCAACACCGTCCACATCCACATCGACCGGCGCCCCGGCCTCGAGCGCCGCATGCAACGCACGAGATGTTTCGGGTTCCACACCGACGACCTTTGTGCGCCCTGCATACCATGCCGCGATGCCGCCGATGAAACCACCGCCGCCGACGGAGACCAGCACGGTGTCGAGATCCGGCGCCTGGGCTTCGAATTCAAGGCCGGTCGTGCCCTGGCCAATCAGCGTTTCCGTCTGGTCATAGGCGTGAACCGAGAGCGCACCGGTCTCTTCGATCCAAGCCTCGCATTCGGCAAGGGCGTCTGCGTAGCGCGCACCGGTCACCACCACGTCCGCGCCATAGTCCTTGATCCGCTGCACCTTGGCCTGAGGCGAGACCGTCGGCACGTAGATCTTGGCCGGGATACCAAGCCGCATGGCGGCATAGGCGACGGCCGCGCCATGGTTGCCGCCCGAGGCCGCCGCAACCCCCGCCGCAGGCACGTCGCGGGTCAAGAGGTTCATGAAGGCGCCGCGCGGCTTGAACGAGCTTGAATGCTGCAGCAGCTCAAGCTTCAAGACCAGCGGCACGCCCACGCCGAAGTCGGCGCCGTCGACCTCGATCACCGGTGTCTTGCGGATGTAAGGCGATATGCGCCCGTAGGCGGCTTCGATTTGGGCTTTGTCGATCATCGCTCTGGCACCGTTTTGAGGGCTGAACAAGGCCACGGCGAGACACCCGTGTCAAGTACTGCCGCGATGAATAAGGCATTGATATATATGCGGTATCATTCCCACCCGGGTCGACCTGGAATTCTCATGCGCTGATCTCCATGCGCAGACCCCGGCCATCGCGCGGCGGGTCGGCCGGCAAGGTGACGGCCTGCCCCTTCAACAGCCGCGCCGCGCTCCAGGCCAGCGAGCAGGCATCGATGATGTCGTCAGGGCCGACATCACGCCGCGGCCAGTCCGATGTCTCAAGGAAACCTTGCTGAAATCCAGCGTCAGCCAGCAGTCTGCGGCGCAATTCCAGCCCGGGCTGCGACGGACTGCTTTTCACTTTCTTGGGCAGGTCGAGGGGCACTTCCCCGTTGAGTGCCCAGAACGCCAACTCGGGATGCACTTCGAACACCCGGTCCTGCAGATCCGGCGTCATGACCGCGTCGACCTCGCGGATTTTCGGGAACAAGTTGAAACACTGTTTCGAGACCTTGCGCGGTGGATCCGAGTGTTCGAGGTTCACCGCACAGGCGCGGCGATAGTCGCGCTCCGCGAGTGCTGCTCTCGACGGCACCGCGAACACGCTGGACTGCCGCCCGCCAAGCCGCGCCCTCGTTTCGTTGTCACAGGTCCGGCCGCCCTTGATGGCACGGCCCGGAACGCCGATCGGGATGTCGATTGCAACGATCCGAGGCTGCTCGACCATTGCACGGACATCGGCAAAGGTCCGGCACAGAACCGCGTGCGCCGTCGCGAAGCCATCCGGATCCGCCACTACCGCCAGCCACCCGCCGGGGCAGCCGTCGACACCTGCAACGCATTGCGGCCTGTCGTCGGGCGTCACGGTTCAAGGCGGACGGTTTCGACCGGCGTGACGGCTTCGACGCCGGCCAGCCCGGAAACAAGATCAAGTTCGTTCCGGCCGCGGCTCGCCATCAGCACATGCCGGCCCTGGGCGGTGACGGTCCCGAGCGCCGGTGCCGGCCGGTCATCGGCAAGAACGCGCGCCAGGACGAGGGCCGTCGTAAGATCGCCGATACCATGCGGCACCGAATCGAGCGGATCGACCGTCGCGACCCAGGCATCTTCCCGCGTCGCCCAGACCGTGGCCAGCCGGTCGTCCGGGGAGGAAACCGAGGTCACGACGACATCTGCAGGTCCCAGTTTGCGCGCTGCCTCGGCGGCCTGGTTTTGGTCGTTGACTGAACATCCGGTCAACCATTCCAGTTCAAACCGGTTCGGCACCGCCACATCACAGAGCGGGATCAGAAAGTCGCGAACCGCCTCGGCAATCTCTTCGCCGACATAGAGCCCACCGGGATCATCGCCCAGCACCGGATCGCAGCAGTAGAGCAGATTGGGTCTTGCGCTCCTGAGCCTGTGGATCATTTCCGCCGCAACCGCGCACTGCCTGACGTCTCGGAAATACCCGGTCAGGACGGCATCGCAGGCACCGAGCCAACCGTGATCCGCAAGCTGCCCGATCATGGCTCTGAGATCGCCGGCGTCGACTGTGAACCCCGCGGTTCCGCCGTGCCCCGGGTGGTTCGACAGGATCACGGTGGGCACCGGCCACACTTCGTGCCCGAAGGCGCGCAACGCCGGAACCACGGCCGAGTTTCCCACATGACCACGCACCACCTGGGACGAGATTGAAAGGACAACCGCCATGGCGCGCACTGTGCCGTAACCCCGCCGGTTTTCCAAGCATCTCAGTGTCCGGAAAATGCCGGCCCCGGGCTGGCATATTGCAACGCAATAGACTATGTTGCGCCCGCTAAGTATCTGGTTAAGAGGGGAACCGGGCGATGTCGATCAGACCGCGCCGCAGCGTGCTGTATATGCCGGGATCCAACGCACGCGCGCTGGAGAAAGCCCGCACGCTTGCCGCCGACTGCCTGATCCTTGATCTGGAAGACGCCGTCGCGCCCGGCGCCAAGGCCGCGGCCCGCGAGCAGATTGCACAGGCGCTTGCTGCCGGCGGCTATGGCCGGCGCGAAATCATCATACGCATCAACGGCTTCGATACCGAATGGGGCGAAGACGACCTGGCCGCCATGGCGCCGCTCGGTGCCGATGCCATTCTGGTTCCCAAGGTCGACGACGCGGCCGACATCGAGACCGCGTCGGCCAAACTCGATGCCACCGGCGCGCCCGACACGCTTGCCCTGTGGGTGATGATGGAAACCCCGCTCGCAGTGCTGAACGCCCGCGATATCGCCGAAAGCGCCACACGCACGCGGCTTGCCGCCTTCGTTATGGGCACCAACGACCTGGCCAAGGAAATGCTTGGCCACCTGACGCCGGGCCGGACGCCGTTTCTTGGACCCCTGGCGACCTGCGCCCTCGCCGGCCGCGCCTATGGGCTCGGGATCTTCGACGGTGTTTTCAACGACATTGCCGACGTGGATGGCTTTGCGGCCGAATGCCGGCAGGGCCGCGAGATCGGCTTCGACGGCAAGACGCTGATACATCCAAGCCAGATCGCGCCGTGCAACGACATCTTCTCGCCGGATGACGATGAACTGACCCAGGCGCGCAAGATCGTCGAGGCGTTCGAGCAGCCGGAGAACCAGGGCAAGGCCGTGATCGCCGTAGACGGACGCATGGTCGAACTTCTGCATGCGGAAATCGCCCGGCGCACCGTGGCCGTGGCCGCCGCCATCGAAGAGATGGCGGAAGGAGCGGTGCAGTGAGCAAGGCCCGCACCGGAAACTTTTTCGAGGATTTCTCTGTTGGCCAGGTGATCGAGCACGCCACCCCGCGCACCGTGACGTCCGGCGACACCGCCCTTTACACCGCGCTTTACGGCAGCCGCTTTGCGGTCCAGTCGTCCGATGTCTTCGCCAACGCAATCGGCTATGCCCGCGCACCGGTCGACGATCTGCTCGTCTTCCATATCGTGTTCGGCAAGACGGTGCCCGACATCTCCCTCAATGCCATTGCCAATCTCGGTTATGCCGAGTGCAGCTTCCAGCGCGCCGTCTATTCCGGCGACACCCTTTCGGCCCGCACCGAAGTGCTGGGCGTCAAGGAAAACTCCAACGCCAAGACCGGCGTCGTTTACCTGCGCTCCACCGGCTACAACCAGGACGGCGCTACCGTCCTCGACTATGTCCGCTGGGTCATGGTGCGCAAGCGCGACGAGGCCTCAAAGGCGCCTGATCCGGTCGTACCCGAGCTTGCCGCGAAGGTCGCGCCCGGCGATCTTGGCGGCGCCGTGCCGCCGATCAAGGGCCATGGTTATCAAACGGCGCTTGCCGGCAGCCCGCACCGCTGGGGCGACTACACCGCCGGCGAACGCATCGATCATATTGACGGCATGACCGTGGAGGAAGCCGAGCACATGCTCGCCACCCGGCTCTACCAGAACACGGCGAAGGTGCACTTCAATCAGTTCACCGAAGGCCAGGGCCGTTTCGGCCGCAGGTTGATCTATGGCGGCCATGTCATTTCACTGGCCCGTGCGCTCTCCTTCAACGGACTGTCGAACAGTTTTCACATCTCGGCCATCAACGGCGGCCGCCATGTGGCCCCGCTGTTCGCCGGCGAAACCGTGTTCGCCTGGAGCGAGGTCGCCGAAACCGCGGAGATCGAGGGCCGCTCGGATGTCGGTGCCCTGCGGCTCATCACCTATGCGACAAAAGATTTGCCCTGCAACGATTTTCCAGGCCGCACGGATGACGGATTTGCCGACGGCGTTATCCTCGAACTCGACTATTGGGCGCTGCTGCCGCGTTGACGGCTGGACGCTCCGTCATCTGAGTTTTATTGCGCTTCCGGGCGTTTGCCATGGCGCGGCGAAGCAGTTAAATAGATTAGTCCCGATCTTATTGAGGGACCCGAATCGCAAGGACCCGCATATGGCTGATTCCAACACACGGACCCAGCGACCCCTTTCACCACACCTTCAGATCTACCGGCCGATGCTGACGATGATGATGTCGATCGTGCACCGGGCAACCGGCGCCGCGCTCTACTTCGGAACGCTTCTGGTGATCTGGTGGCTGGTCGCCCTCGCCGCCGGCCCTGATCACTTCTCCTATGTACAGGACATCGCCGGCAGCTGGTTCGGACGTCTGGTTCTGTTCGGCTACACCTGGGCGCTGGTGCACCATGCCCTTGGCGGCCTGCGCCATCTGGTGTGGGATACCGGCCGCGGCTTCGATCTCGAATTGGTCGAATGGATGGCGCGCCTCAATCTCGCGGGCTCGGTCGTCATCACCGTGGTGATCTGGCTCATCGGATACTCTGCCATGGGAGGGCTGTGACATGAGCCTGCGCACACCCATGAGCAAGGTCCGCGGTCTTGGCTCCGCAAAGTCAGGCGCCGAGCATTTCTGGCGCCAGCGGGTGACCGCGATTGCCAATATTCCCCTGATGATCCTATTCGTTGCCGTGCTCGTATCAAATCTGGGCGGCAATCATGCTTCGGTGACCGCCTCGATCGGCTCACCCATGATCGCCATCCTGTTTTTGCTGATCATCTGTTCGGCCGTCTATCACATGTATCTCGGCATGCAGGTGATCATTGAGGACTATGTGCATGGAGAAGGGCTGAAAATCGTCTGTATCCTCGGCAATATCTTCTTCGCGGTCGTCATCGGTCTTGCCGGCGCATTTTCCATATTGAAGCTGAGTTTCGGGAGCTAAACGGCTTATGGCCAGCAACGGATCCACCGCACCGACGGAATTTGCCGTCAATGGACGGGCCTACCCGTTCATCGACCACACCTTCGACGTGGTCGTTGTCGGGGCCGGCGGCGCCGGCCTGCGCGCCACGCTCGGCTGCAGCCAGGCCGGCCTCAGGACCGCCTGTATCACCAAGGTCTTCCCGACCCGCAGCCACACCGTTGCCGCCCAGGGTGGCATCGCCGCCTCGCTCGGCAACATGGGCGACGATGACTGGCGCTGGCACATGTATGACACGGTCAAGGGGTCCGACTGGCTCGGCGATCAGGATGCCATTGAGTATCTCTGCCGCGAAGCGAGCGATGCGGTTTATGAGCTGGAACACTGGGGCGTGCCGTTTTCGCGCACCGAAGAGGGCAGGATCTATCAGCGCCCGTTCGGCGGCATGACCACCAAATTCGGCGAAGGCGGCCCGGCCCAGCGCACCTGCGCGGCGGCGGACCGCACCGGTCACGCCATCCTGCACACGCTTTACGGCCAGGCCTTGCGGAATTCAGCCGAATTCTTCATCGAGTATTTCGCCATCGACCTGATCATGGAAGACGGCGTCTGCCGCGGCGTTGTTGCGCTCTGCCTCGACGACGGCACGCTGCACCGCTTCCGCGGTCACAAGGTGGTGCTGGCAACCGGAGGCTACGGCCGTGCCTACTTCTCCTGCACTTCCGCGCATGCTTGCACCGGCGACGGTAACGGCATGGTGCTGCGCGCCGGACTGCCGCTGCAGGACATGGAGTTTGTCCAGTTCCACCCGACCGGCATCTACGGCGCCGGCATGCTGATCACTGAAGGCTCGCGCGGCGAAGGCGGCTATCTGGTCAATTCCGAGGGCGAGCGCTTCATGGAGCGCTATGCGCCGTCGGCCAAGGACCTCGCTTCGCGCGACGTGGTCTCGCGCTCGATGACAATCGAAATCCGCGAAGGCCGCGGCGTCGGCCCGGAGAAGGACCACATCTATCTCCATCTCGATCATCTCGACCCCGACATCCTGGCCGAGCGCCTGCCCGGCATTTCCGAATCTGCGCGGATTTTCGCCGGCGTCGACGTCACCCGAGAGCCGATCCCGGTGCTGCCCACCGTGCACTACAACATGGGCGGCGTGCCGACCAACTACATGGGAGAACTGGTCAACCCGGCGGACGGCAATCCGGACGCCACCGTGCGCGGCCTGATCGCCGCCGGCGAGGCGGCCTGCGCCTCGGTGCACGGCGCCAACCGGCTCGGCTCCAACTCGCTGACCGACCTCGTCGTGTTCGGCCGTGCCGCCGGAATCAAATGCGCCGAAACCGTCGAGCCCGGCGAGGCCCACGCGGAGCTGCCCGTCGACGCCGGCCAGCGCGCGGTCGAACGGCTCGACCGCTACCGCTACGCCGACGGCAGCACGTCCACCGCCGAAATGCGCCTTGCCATGCAGAAAACCATGCAGACCAACTGCGCGGTGTTCCGCACCGGAGACGTGCTGGAAGAAGGCCGCACGAAAATCAAGGAAGTGTGGGACGGCATCGGCGACATCAAGGTCTCCGACCGCTCGCTTGTGTGGAACTCTGACCTCATCGAGACCCTCGAATATGACAACCTGATCGGCCAGGCGGCCGTCACCGTGGAAGGTGCGGCGGCGCGCGAGGAAAGCCGTGGCGGCCATGCCCGCGAGGATTTCCCCGACCGCGACGACGACAAGTGGATGCACCACACGCTCGCCTGGATCGACGACGAGAAGCGCACCGTGCGTCTCGACTACCGCCCGGTCCACTCCTATACGCTGACCAACGACATCCAGCCGATTCCACCGAAAGAGCGGGTCTACTGAGCATGCGGTGTTCTTTCCGCACCGGCCGCGCCCCCGCCCAGAATACACCAGCAGGAGACGCTGATGGTTGAGCTCGCACTGCCCAAGAACTCCAAGGTCGGCACCGGCAAGACCTGGCCCAAGCCCGACGGCGCCACCAATCTGCGCGAGTACCAGATCTACCGCTGGAACCCGGATGACGGAAAGAACCCGCAGATCGACACCTATTATGTCGACATGGACACCTGTGGCCCGATGGTCCTCGACGCCCTGCTCAAGATCAAGAACGAGATCGATCCCACGCTCACCCTCCGCCGTTCCTGCCGCGAGGGCATCTGCGGATCGTGCTCCATGAACATCGACGGCACCAACACTCTGGCCTGCACCATGGGCACGGATGAGGTCTCCGGCACGGTGAAGGTCTATCCCCTGCCGCATATGGAAGTGATCAAGGACCTGGTCCCCGACATGACCAATTTCTACGCCCAGCACGCCTCCATCGAACCCTGGCTCCAGACCAAGACCCCCGAACCCCAGGGCGAATGGCTGCAAAGCCACGAAGACCGCGAGGGACTGGACGGTCTATACGAATGCATCCTGTGCGCCTGCTGTTCCACCTCATGCCCGAGCTACTGGTGGAACTCCGACCGTTATCTCGGCCCGGCGGTTCTGCTGCAGGCCTATCGCTGGCTCAACGACAGCCGCGACGAGGCCACCGGCGAGCGTCTCGACAATCTCGAGGACCCGTTCCGCCTCTACCGCTGCCACACCATCATGAACTGCGCCAAGGCCTGCCCCAAGAGCCTCAACCCAGCCAAGGCCATCGCGGAAATCAAGAAGCTGATGGTGGAACGGCAGCTTTAGGCAAGCCCACCAAGCCGCACTCAGCCGATACCAAGCTGCTCGAGTTTGCGGGCAAATCCTTCCGCCGTGTTGAGCGTATGGACATATGTGCCGTTCGACCGGCGGTAGGAAATCAGGCCACCGC
>JAJFHL010000182.1 GCA_021775615.1 Hyphomicrobiales bacterium | reverse complement strand
CTGCGCCCTCGCCATCGAAGATCACTGGGCGGTCGACGCAGTGACCGAGCTGGCCGCCTGCGGTGTCAGCACCGGCCCGAGCGGCGCGGCGGGCGCCGCCGGCCTGATGGCTGCATGCAGCGGCGACATGGCTGAACAGGTGAAACTCCATCTCGGCATCACCTCCAGCTCAAGGTTGCTGGTTGTGGCCTCAGAATCATCCACGGCAGGCGCCGGCGTGCAGGACATCGACCTAGTCGCCGCCTAACCCCAACTTGTACCGCAATTTGCGGCAAACTATATCGAGCCAACACTCCTGCTCCGAGGGCCCGTGCCCTCGGGGCGACTTTGCCGCCGGATTTTCCAAGCTTAGCGCGGCGGGACTTTTAACAGAACGAGGGAGAGTTGCGTGGGCTTGCGAGCGAAGTCAGCAACACGGGTGAGGGTTTCTCTGCGCGGCCACTGGCCACGGCTGAGAAAGGAAAAACTGGACACCTCGCGTGGACGCCTCCGACACAAGAAAGCGGCGCTCCTCGCGGCAACTGCAGCACTCATCGTCTGCGCCCCATTCGTACCTGTTGGAACCATTGCTATGGCTATTGTCCCCTCTTTCGGCGCTGCACCTGTCCCCAACTGCAGCACTGACCTGAACAAGTACCTCAAGAAAATGAAGGTGCCCGGCCTAGCGGCTGCCATCGTCAAAGATGGCGAGATCGCCTGTGCCACCGGCGTCGGCATGGCCGACATCGAGCGCGGCCGCCCCGTCACTGAAGACACCATCTTCCTCATTGCATCGGTATCGAAGACGGTAACAGCCACGGCCCTGATGCAACTGAACGAACGCGGCGCCATGCGACTCGATGAAGACATCAATCCCTATCTGCCCTTCGACATCTCCCTGCCCGGCCAGGACAGCATGCCGATTACCTTCCGCCAGTTGCTGACGCATACGGCTTCGATCCGCGACAACAGCAAATTCATTGATGGGGCGGTCACCATGGGCGCGGATTCGCCGATGTCTCTGGGCAGCCTTACAAGCGGTTATCTGGCTTTGGGCGGATCATTCTATGATCCGAAAAAGAACTTTGAAAAATCGCCGCCCGGCACCAAGAATAAATACTCCAACATGGGCATCACGCTCGCCGGATACCTGGTGGAAGTGATCAGCGGCACCGACTTCGCCATCTATTGCCGTGACCACATCTTCTCGCCCCTGGGAATGTATGAGACTTCCTGGAGGCTGACCGACATCGACGCATCAATACTCGCCGTGCCCTATGACCGGACATCAAAGGGATTCAAGGCCTATGAGCAATATGGCGAACCCAACTATCCGGATGGAATGCTGCGGACCTCCGTTTCAGAACTTGCCCGGTTCCTGATCGCCATCATGCAGGGCGGCAGCTATGACGGCCAGCAGATCCTTCAACCCGGCACTGTCGAGGAAATGCTCAAAACCCAGACCCGGCTGGACAAGACCCAGGGCCTCGTCTGGTTCAGGGAAAAGATCAACGGCCGCACCGTCTGGGGACATGACGGCGAGGACGATGGCGCCAGCGCCACCATGTGGTTCGACCGCAACCGCAATCAGGGCGTAATCCTCATGGCCAATGGTGAGTGGAAGGGCGAGGAAAAGCTGTTCGAGCAGCTCTTCGAAGAGGCAGACGGACTTTGAGCGAAGGTGTTGGGAGCAGCACTTGCGCAGCACTGCCCCGCGCTATATATCGCTTGGGCGATCACCCCGCAGCGCCGGTCATATTGTCATCAGCACGCGCCGTGATCCCCAAAGGAAATGAAACACTTCGGACAGAGCGGAACAACTTGGGCAGGCATTAGGATTTCCGCATGAACGAAGACAAGATGTTGCAACAGCGCAAAAGCGCACCGGAGAAGCGGCCAAACGGGACACGGCGCCGGGCAACCGCCATCTTCACCGTTGCCATATTGTGCATTGGCCTGGCCGTAGCCTTCCAACTCACAACGGATATCATGGCGCCCCTCAACAGTGCCGATGCAATGAACTATCCGGAGTGTGACACCGATCTCACACCGGAACTGGACGGACAGGGCGTGCCGGGCCTGTCTGCGGTCATCATCAAAGACGGAGCCATCGTCTGCACAGCGGTCGCTGGACTGGCCAACATCGAAGACGAGGTCCCGGTAACCGCCGAAACCCTCTTCCTGGTGGCCTCACTTTCAAAAACGGTCACCGCTACGGCGCTTATGCAGTTGTACGAGCGCGGAGAGTTCGAGCTCGACGACAACATCAATGACTACCTTCCCTTCGATGTTAGCGTCCCGGTGGCGCCCGAGTCGCCCATCACGTTCCGGCAGCTACTGACCCATACGGCTTCCCTGCGTGACAACACAAATCTCTTTAGCGTGTTCACCACGTCCGGGGCGGACTCGCCGATATCTCTGGCAAGCCTGACGGAGGAATATCTGACCCCGGATGGCGAGTATTATAACCGTCGCGACAATTTTGTCAGGAGCGCTCCGGGCACCATGATGAGTTATTCCAACATGGGCATTGCGCTGGCAGGATATCTGGTTGAGGAAATCAGCGGCCGCGCGTTCGACGTCTACAGCCGCGATCGGATCTTTTCCCGGCTTGGTATGAGCCACACATCCTGGCGTCTGGCCGACATCGATCTGTCCAGGCTCGCAATTCCCTACGAAAAGTCATGGTTCAAGTTCACACCGCTCGAACACTATGGCCAGGCCAACTATCCCGACGGCATGCTGCGCACATCTCCGGTCGAACTGGCACATTTCATGATCGCCTACATGCAGGGCGGCGCATACGAGGGCAGGCGTGTCCTGGAGCGCGATACCGTCGACACAATGCTTATGAGCCAGACCAAACTGAACCCGTTTCAGGGTCTGGTTTGGTTCAGCGTACTGCTTGATGACGAGACCGTCTGGGGTCATGACGGTTCCGACGACGGCGCCAGTGCCGGAATGTGGTTCAATCGCGAAGAGGATGTTGGCGTCATCCTTGTTGCAAACGGCAATTGGCACGATGAAAGCCGTATCTTCGAGGAACTCTTTGAAGAGGCGGAAGAGTACTGAAGGCTATCCTTCTAAAGCCAGAAGGAACAAAAATGCATACTTCACAATAGCTTACACGCCACCTGCACCTTACACGCAATCGCTGCCCCCCTCGCCCCCATCACCAAATCCGGCCGCATTGTGTCCCAAATCCGGACATTTCCCGCCAACTCAAGGTTTCAGGGCAGCTGAAACCATTGAAACAATTGAAATTACGGGAAAATATTTCGTTCGTGTGATCCGAATCACAAATATGCCGGGCCACAGGCCCCATTTCCAGTCTGTAAGACAAACAGGGGCGACCGAAATGCGCCCATCCCGGAGATCGACCAGATGAACCTGCCTTTCCTGAAATGGCTGCGTAAAAGCAAGAAGATCACGCGCGCCACAGCCCCCGCAGCACCTCGTTTCGAGATTGCCGCAAACGGGGCCGGTGCGGGCACAGTTCTTGAGCATGGCGGCTTTCGCTTCAGACAGCTCGCCTCGGAAACCATGCAGCACGGCGCGGATGCTTCTGAAATCGACATCTGGATCATTCCGACCGAATCCATGCCCCGTCTGGCGCGGGAACATGACGTTCTGAGCGCCGATGAGCGTGGTCACGCCCTGAAGATCAAACACAAGAACCACCGCATTCGTTATACGGCGGTGCGCACCGCGCTGCGGTTCGCCCTTTCGCACCGCATGCAGGGCGCTATCGAAAGCAACAACTGGCGCATTTCCACACCGCCGTCCGGCAAGCCGCAAATCTGCCCGGAACAGGCCAATTGCAGCTTCTCGATCACCCACGCGGATGACTTTTCGGTCATCGCGATTGCGCCGAACACGACAGTCGGCATCGACGCGGAGCGGATCGACAATGCAAAGCTGAAGCACCTGCCCATCGAATGCCTGAGCCAGAACGAGCAGCAGCGCATGAAGGCCAAGGCGCAGGACGAGCAGTATTACGACTTCTTCCGCTTCTGGACCCTGAAGGAAGCCTACACCAAGGCGCTGGGCCTCGGCCTCTTTGTCGATTTCGACAGCATCGAGTTCGACCTTGAAGCCGCCGCGCCGGGCACGGCCGAAGCCGCCACAAACGGCGCCGACACGGAAAAGTACGAACTTCTGACCCTCAAGTATCTCGAATTTGAGCACCTGCTCGCCATTTGTCTGCTCGGCGTCGCGGCCGGCAATGAGCACCAGTCCGCAAAAAACCTTTACGTCGTCGAACACTCCAAAACCGACCGCGCCAAAGCGCACACAAAAAACGAGAGCGAACCCATGAACACAGCCATGCAAATCATCGATATGTCGAACCCCGAGCGCATCGAGCTCTACTCCCTGGAAGACCTGCCGGCGCTGTTGCACGAATGTGTCGAGGCCCAGGCTGAAAACGACGCGGACCACATCGCACTTGAGATCGATGGCGAGCCGGTCAGCTATGGCGAGCTCGACGCCCGCGCCGACGAAATTGCCGGCTTCCTCGCGGCGCAGGGCGTCACGCCGGGCGACTTCGTTGCCGTCTACCAGGACGTATCGCCGGACCTGTTCGTCAGCCTGCTCGGCATCATGAAGGCCGGCGCATCTTATGTTCCGATCGATCCGAAGCACGGCGCGGAACGCGCTGCGCGCATCATCGCCCATCACGGCGCCCGTGCCGTGCTGGCGTCGAGCGCACGCGCGAAAGGCCTGACATGCGATGGGCTGGTTGCCGTCGACACGGCAAAGGCGGCGTTCAGCGAATTTGCCGGTTACCGGGCCGACACGCAGCAAGTGTCCACCGCCATCAGCCATGTGGCCTTCAAGGCGCATCGCGCCAGCGAAGCCGAAGGCATCACGGTGAGCCACGCCGAAGCGGTCAAGTTCGCCTTTTCCCTGGCCGCGCTCTATGGCGTCGAACCGCACCACCGGTGCTTCCAGGACACTCACCTGGAATTCGATGTCGCGCTGGAAGAGGTCTGGGCCATGCTCTGCGCGGGTGCCACGGTTGTGCTGGAAAGCGGCGCCGCCGCCACTGCCCGCGAGACCGCTGATGCCTTCATCGCCCGCAAGAACATCAACGTGGTGTCGACCGCGCCTGAAACCCTTGCGGTGATGGATGCCGACTTGCCGTCGGTCGAAGTGATGATTGTCGGCGGGCGTCCGTGTGCCTCCAACCTTGCAGTCAAATGGGCGCTCAGAACCGGCCGCATCGTCTCGATCAAGAAGCCCGGCGACCGCTTCCCGACCTTCTCGATCGAGCAAGAGAGCGGTGCCGCATGGCGTCCGCGCATGCTGCCGCCGCACGCAGCCGACCGCGCCGCGGCCTGAGCTGGAAACCTAATCAGAGGTTGCTAAAAAGAGGAAACCACGGACTGCGACGAGCCCGGAACTTCAGGGCTCGGACGCGTCCCCGCAATGCTCGCCCATCACATACTCGCCTTCGAAATATGTGTCGGCCGACATGGTCCAGTAGGACACGTCCACACAGACACCCGGTGCCACCCGCTGGTCGCGCACCAACTGGTCATGCGACATGCCGATCTTCTCCATCACGCGCATGGAAGCCCGGTTTTCGGAGAACGCCTTGGCCCACACCTTCTGGCATTTCAGCTTCTCGAAACCGACGCAAAGAAGGGCGCTGGCCAGTTCGGTCGCAAAGCCCCTGCCCCACAGGTCTGGATGCAGGCCCCAGCCGATCTCGGCCGTCTTGCCGCCATGGATGACAACGAAACCGTCACCGATGACGTGGCGCGTCGCCTTGAGTTCGGCCGCCAGATAATAGCCCCTGCGATTGGGCAGCGACTGGCGCCTGAGGCACCGCGCGACAAACCCCTGCACCTCCGACATGGAGGCATAGCGGCTGGCCAGATGTTGCTGATAGTCCGCCCGCATCATGTATGCTGAAAAGTCGCGCAGGTCGTCCTTGCGCACCTCGCGCACCTCGAGTGCGGGGCTTTCCAGGGAAGTGATCTGAACGGCTGTTGGCATCGCTACGTGGTTGAGTTCTGTACACTCGCAAACACTTGATATGCTCTGAACCTTAGTAGATTTCCCGGGGCATGCCTAGGGCATGTCGGGCGAGTTGATGGAAATTTATTGCTTGACTGTCACGCCTTTTTCGTACGCACCGCGCTATGGTGGTCAGACCGCACCAGGCTGGCCAAACCAGCTCAAAAGCGACGAAACCGTTGCGGATCAAAGACGTAGGTTCAGTGAGAATCCATGAGTGACACCGACGGAAGAAACAAAGGAGAGGCGTTCGAGGCGTTCGATGATATTCCGCTCAACACGCACCTGGAGACGACGATCGGCGGCGTTTTGATGCAACGCTATGGCCGCAGGGCCGCGATCAGGTCGCTTCTGGCGGTCACCGCGGCCACTGCCCTGTTCGGCACACTGCCCGAAAACACGCGGGCCTATGGCACGGATGCACCGGAAAGCCGGTTTCGCTTCGCCGAAACCGCGAGCGGCACAGATGCGCATCATCATCTCGCTGAAGGCCATGAGGCCCAGGTTCTCCTGCGCTGGGGCGATCCGGTGTTCGCGGACGCCGCCGCATTCAATCCGTACAACCAATCGATGGAAAGTCAGCTTACGCAATTCGGCTACAACAATGACTTCATCGGGTTTGTGCCCCTTGATGAGACCGGCAATCGCGCCCTGCTCTGCATCAATCACGAATTCACCAACGAAGAGGTGATGTTTCCCGGCGTCGGCGTCCAGCATGTGAAGGACTTCGCCGGCATGACCGCAGAACTGGCGGGCATAGAGATGGCGGCGCATGGCGGCACCATCATTGAGGTCGCACTGCGCGCGGGTGTCTGGCAGCCTGTTCTGACAAGCCGCCTCAATCGCCGGATCACTCCCGTCTCCACCGAAATGAGCGCCGACGGTCCGGCCGCCGGACACTCCCGCCTCAAGACGTCCGCCGACCCGTCCGGCCGCCGTATCATCGGTACACTGAACAATTGCGCCGGCGGCATCACCCCCTGGGGCACGTATCTGATGGCCGAGGAAAACTTCCACGGCTATTTCTGGACAGACCGGAAGGACCAGGACGGCAGGCGGCTCAGAAAGGGTCTCGGAGGCGATCAGCAGAAGAGCTACGAACGCTACGGCGTTCCCGGCAACTGGTACAACTGGGGCCGGTATCACAAGCGCTTTAATGTCGACCACGAGCCGAACGAGCCCAATCGCTTCGGCTGGGTGGTCGAGGTCGATCCCTTCGACCCCGGATCCACACCGGTCAAGCACACCGCACTCGGCCGCTTTCGCCATGAAGGGGCCGAGTGCGTGCTGTCGAAGGCCGGGCGCGCGGTCATCTACATGGGAGACGATGCACGGTTCGACTATCTCTACCGGTTCGTATCGTCTCAGTCGGTCACACCCGACAACAGAGCCGCCAACATGACGCTGCTTGACGAGGGCACCTTGTCGGTGGCGCGTTTCGATGCCGACGGCACGATGACCTGGCTTCCCCTGCGCTTTGGCGAGGGCCCGCTCACACCGGAAAACGGATTTGAGTCCCAGGCCGACGTTGTCATCGATGCCCGCCTTGCCGCCGACGTCCTTGGGGCGACCCCCATGGACCGGCCCGAAGACGTTCAGCCGAACGCTGTGAACGGCCGTGTCTACGTCATGTTGACCAATAACAGGAAACGCACCACCGACCAGATCAATGCCGCCAACCCGCGCGCCAACAACTGGCTCGGCCACATCATCGAACTGACGCCCCCTGGCGGAGATCATGAGGCTCTAACCTACACGTGGGACATCCTCGTCAAGTGCGGCAACCCCTCAATCGCCGGGGTCGGCGCCCTGTGGAACCCACGGACCAGCGCCGAGGGATGGTTCGCCGCGCCGGACAACTGCGTCGCGGATGGTGAGGGCCGCCTGTGGATCGCCACCGATCAGGGGAAGAACTGGAAGCGCACCGGCAGGGCCGATGGTCTTTACGGGCTCGAGACGGAAGGCGAACTGCGCGGCCATTCGAAACTGTTCTTCCGCTGCCCGGTCGGCGCCGAACTGTGCGGCCCCTGCTTCGCGCCCGATGACGAGACCCTGTTCGTCGCGGTACAACACCCCGGCACCGACGGCACACACCATTTCAAGGGCTTCGAACGCCAGTCGACATTCGAGGACCCGGCAACGCGCTGGCCGGATTTCGACCCGAGGATGCCGCCGCGGCCGGCAGTCCTGGCCATCCGCAAACGCGGCGGCGGCAAAATCGGGACGTAGCGGGCATCAGGCCCCGGTTTCGGCCCGGTGCGCTTCGGCCATGGCGCCCATGCTGGTGAAGCGGACATCGATACGCGGCTCGCGCGGCGGCGGCTTGGTGGCGCCGAACCCCGGCTTGTCGTGGCGCCGGTCGATCCAGCAGGTGGCAAGGCCGGCATCTTCGGCGGGGACATGGTCGTGGGTCAGGCTCTGGGCAGTGTGCAGGATTTGGTCCTTTGCAACACCCAGTTTGCCGAGATGCTCCAGAAGATACGTAAAGTTGCGCGGATCGGGCTTGTAGGAGCCGACATCCTCTGCGGTATAGACGGCATCGAATTCGACACCAAGCCTGGCATTCGAATGGGCAAAGCTGGCCCGGTCGACGTTGGACAGGACAACCAGTTTGTAATGCTGCTTCAGGTAGGCAAGCGCATCGGCGGAGTCCGGAAAGGCCGGCCAGTGCTCGACGGAGGCGCCGAACAGATCCGCCTCGGCGTCACTGACCGGCAGTTCCAGTTCACTGCCCATCCGGCGGATCACCAGTGCCAGCAGTTGCGAGTAGATCATGTCCGGGGTTTCGCGCTCCTGGGCGGCCTCCTCACGGCCGAACAGCTCGAGGGCTTCATCGCGCGTAAGGTTTGCGCCATTGCGTTCCAGCCATGGAACCAATGCCTGATGGATGCCGGTTTCCCAGTCGATCAACGTGCCATAGCAATCGAATGTCAGGGTCGTGTAGTCACTGATGTTCATCGGTCTTGCCCGCTCAAATTGTGATGTCCGCTGTCGGCTTGCGTAGAGCGGGATCAGGAAAAGTGGATACCGGTTTTCCGTCCGATCCCGCTCTAAAATATTGCAATCGATCACGATCGACTTAGGTGGGGTCACCTAAGTCGATCGTGATCTAGCACGGCGGCAGACCGGAAAACCAAGCAAAGCTTGTGATTGCATGCATCAATGAAATTGATCGACGGCGCTCCGGCTTGTCCACCGCCGGCAGGTTTGAATTGACCAACCGCGATTCTTGGGCCAAGATGACGCTACGACATTTAGAGGAGGTCTAAGAAAATGACCCCGCCGAAGGTACTCGTGTCGTCCTTGAAGCTCTAGTGTGGCGTAATTTCCCGAGGGCGACAGCTCAAACAAAATACTCTTAAGTCAGAGAACAATTTCATTACCATGGCGATGTTACGTTTGCGGTCGCCCAAAAGCGAATACTGCTATGGTTATGAAAGGAAAACTGAAGAGTACCTGATGTTGACATCAGGTCGGGGAAACCCAAAACAAGGCCCCGTGAGCTGAAAGATGCCCGGGGCCATTGCTATTGAGAGTTGTTGAGACGAAATGCTCGACGCTACAGACGTTTGCCCGGGATCACCCGCACCGGCCAACTGGCGCCGCCGGCCTCGGGCACAAAGGTCATGCGATCCCCCTCACCGGTCAACGCGTAGCAATCCCAGTTTTCCGATGGCGGCCATTGCGAACAATGGGTGTCGTCCCGTACGGACCAGCGACCGGGCGAGGCCCTGCCTCCGGAAACATAGGTCGTCGCGCCGCTCGGATTGAAATACTGCTTCCAGTTCACCCCGCCCTGAACGCCTTCAACCGTGTTGCCGCTCAGCCCATCACGGACCTGCGCACCGGCGAGTGGGAGTTCCTGTGCGATCGCCGGCGAAACGACCATCGAAATTCCCGCCAGAATGGCCAGTTTCCATAAGAATTTCATCGTCATTACCTCTATCGCCTCATTGCAATGGCAAAAGCAGATGCTACATCGATGCAAAAGATGAAGATTACCGCATCTGAGTCAATCCGTCCTCTCGCACACCGGCCCGCGCGGTGGCATACTGACCATTGATTCGCCTTGATTTTCCTTTCATAAGGCGACCAGCCCCGGGCCGGAAACATTACATGTCCAACGTCCACGACCTGTTCGACAAACTGGAAGCTGAAGTGAACCCAGACGCCGCCAAGAAGCGTGTTGCCAAACGCGGTAGCAAGAACGCGACCGCCGAAGACGGCTATACCGCAGCCGATATCGAGGTTCTCGAGGGGCTCGAACCGGTCCGGCGCCGGCCCGGCATGTATGTTGGCGGCACCGATGAAAAGGCATTGCATCACCTCTTCGCCGAAGTGATCGACAATTCCATGGATGAGGCCGTGGCGGGCCACGCGAGCTTCATCGAAGTCGAGTATGACGCCGATGGCTGGCTGATCGTATCCGACAACGGCCGCGGCATCCCGATTGACCCGCACCCGAAGTTCAAGAACAAGACCGCCCTTGAGGTCATCATGACCACGCTTCATGCAGGCGGAAAGTTCGATTCGAAGGTCTATGAGACCTCCGGCGGCCTGCACGGTGTCGGTGTCTCGGTGGTCAATGCCCTGTCGGAGGTGCTCGAGGTCGAAGTTGCCCGAAATCAGCAACTCTATCGCCAGTGTTTTGCCCGCGGCGTGCCGCAAAACGGTCTGGAGGATCTGGGCAAAGTCCACAACCGCCGCGGCACCCGGCTGAAATTCAAGCCCGACGAGGAGATCTTCGGAAAGGGCGCCGCCTTCAAGCCGGCCCGCCTGTACCGTATGGCGCGCTCCAAAGCCTATCTCTTCGGCGGCGTCGAGATCCGCTGGATCTGCGACCCGGTCCATATCGGCGACAACGACCAGACCCCAGAAAAGACAACGCTGCATTTCCCCGGCGGCCTGAAGGACTACCTGTCCGATACGATTGAAGGCTATGACCGGGTGGCCGACGAACTCTTTGCCGGCAAGGTCACCAAGCCCGGTGGTCACGGCACCGTCGAGTGGGCCATCGCCTGGTTCGGCGGCAAGGACGGGTTCATCAATTCCTACTGCAATACGGTGCCGACCGCGGAAGGCGGAACCCATGAAGCCGGCGTCCGCGCCGCCCTTTCGCGGGGCCTGAAGGCCTATGGCGAACTCTCCGGCAACAAGCGCGCGCAGATCATCACCGCCGACGATGCCCTGGCATCCGCCGGGATCATGCTGTCGGTGTTCATTCGCGAGCCCGAGTTCCAGGGCCAGACAAAAGAGAAACTCGCCACGGCGGAGGCATCCCGCATCGTCGAGAACGCCCTGCGCGATCATTTCGACCACTGGCTGACCGGCCACCCGCGCCAGGCGGACAAGCTGCTCGAATGGATCGTCGACCGCGCCGAAGACCGCCTGCGCCGGCGCCAGGAGCGCGAGGTCAATCGCAAGACGGCGGTGCGCAAGCTGCGGCTGCCAGGCAAGCTGTCGGACTGCTCGCAAAATCAGGCGGCAGGCTCGGAACTGTTTATCGTCGAGGGGGATTCGGCCGGCGGCTCAGCCAAACAGGCACGTGACCGCAAGTCCCAGGCTGTCCTGCCCCTGCGCGGCAAGATCCTCAATGTCGCCTCGGCGGCCGGCACCAAGATCGCTCAGAACCAGCAGATCGCCGATATCATCCAGGCTCTGGGCTGCGGCACCGGGGCACAGTACCGCGATACCGACCTTCGCTACGAGAAGGTCATCATCATGACCGACGCGGATGTCGACGGCGCCCATATCGCATCGCTGCTGATCACCTTTTTCCTGCGCCAGATGTCTCAGCTGATCGAGAACGGCCACCTCTACCTGGCGGTGCCGCCGCTCTATCGCATCGCCCAGGGCGGCAAGACCATCTATGCCCGCGACGACGCCCACAAGGATGAGCTCATGGAATCCGAGTTCACCGGCCGCGGCAAGATCGACGTATCGCGCTTCAAGGGTCTCGGTGAAATGATGCCGGCGCAGCTCAAGGAAACCACCATGAACCGCCAGACACGCAGCCTCCTGCGCATCGAACTTCCCGAGGACGAGAAGGCGAACGCGGTGCGTGCGGTAGACCAGTTGATGGGCAACAAGCCCGAAGAGCGTTTCAAGTTCATTCAGCTGAACGCCGAGTTCGTCACCGGCGACGACCTGGATATCTAAGTCCCACCCAGCAATCGCCTACTTCATTTGTCCCGGCAGCCACGTGACGATCTCCGGGTAAAAATAGATCAGCACCACGTTGAGCAGGATCACCGCAACAAACGGCATGACGCCGTGCACGATCTCTTTCAGGGGCACATCGCCGCTGATGCCACGCAAAACGAACAGGATGATCCCGACAGGTGGCGTGATCATCCCCACCTCGATCATCATGACGAGCGCTATGCCGAACCAGATCTTGTCGAACCCGAGCGCCATCACGAGCGGATAGGCGACCGGCAGCGTCATCAACATCATCGAAATCGGATCGATGAACATGCCCAGCAAAATATAGATGAGCGCGATCAGAGCCATCACCATCCAGGGCGCGAGATCCACCTCCTGGACTTCAGCCACCAGAGTGATGGGAAGCTCCAGGGCATCGAACACCCAGGAGAGGATGGACGCTCCCACGACGATCAAAAGCAGGAACGACGTGACTTTGACGGTCTCCAGCGCCGTTTCCCCGAGCATCCGCCAACTGAATTTGCCGCGCAGCACACAGAGCACTACGGAGACCGCCACCCCGATTGCACCGGCTTCGGTGGGAGTGGCAATGCCGAGGTAAAGCGACCCCAGCACGGAAACGATCAGGGCCATGAACGGAAACACGCCGACCAGAGCCGCAAACTTTTCACCCAGCGTATAGGGCGTTCCCCGTGGCGCCGATCCGGTGATCACGAGGGACCATACGAATATGGCCGCCATGAACGATGCCATCAGGGCAAGTCCGGGAACGATCCCCGCAATGAACAGATCGGTGATCGGGGCGCCGACCGTCGTCCCGTAGATGATCATGGCGATGCTGGGCGGGATGAGAATGCCCAGTGTTCCGCCCGCCGCTATGACGCCGTATGTCAGCCGGGGGCTGTAGCCGCGCCTGATCATTTCCGGACAGGCGACCGCGCCCATCGTTGCCGCGGTCGCCAGGCTTGACCCGGACACCGCGGCGAATATTCCGCAGGCCCCGACGCTGGCATGAGCAATTCCGCCGGGCGTGCGACCGAACCACCGCAACAGCGCATCGAACATCTGGGTCGTCACGCCGCTGCGCAGCAGCAACCCGCCCATCAGCACAAACATCGGGATGGCGGTCAGGGTGAAGGTGTTCAGGCTGTTCCATGAACGCTCGGCCAGAACCGACAATTGCGGCTGGGGCAGGAGAACGTACAACCCCAGCATACCGACCAGCCCCAGCGCCAAGGCAATACGCACGCCGATCAGCAGAAAAAACAGCATGCCGAAAACAAGGCCGAGACCAACGGCGAGCAGGCCCAGGTCACGCACCAGAAAAAAGACCAGCGCGACGGCAACGATGACCGCCGCAAACGCGCCGAGCATTCTCACACCGCTCCATGCCGGAATGGCAATGGCAAAGGCCGCGACGATGGCAACGCTCCCCCAGTCCAAACCGCTCTGCGCAATTGGTACGGGATAGGGACCCAGGAGCATCAGGACAACGGTCAGGCTGCCCATGGCTCCGGCAACCGTCCACCCGGTGAACCGGTTGAGTGGTCCGCCCAGCTTGGCGATGTCGGCCAGAATGGCCAATGCGAACATGCCAAGACCAACAGAAACGGGGAGTTCTGGAATCCACTGCGGCGTGGCCAGCAGGCCCCAGTTGCGCGTGTCGTTCACAAATTCCTGAAAGTTGAAGCACACCATCTGCCAGGCGGCAAAGGTCACAAAAAACAATCCGACCCAGAGTGTGAGCAGTTCGGCCTTGCGCTGCGCCGCCGGTGCCAACTGCCCCACCACCAGCTCCACTCTGATGTGGCTGCCCTCCCTCTGCGCATATGCGAGTGCCATGAACGCGATGCCCAACAGCAGATAGGTGGCATATTCGGTTACCCACACCGTTGGCTCATTGAACACGGATCGCGACATCACCTCGTAGCAGATGATCGAGACGATCGCGATGAGGGCAAGCGCACTCAAGATGCCGGATAGAAACGAGATCCGGTCGACCAATCGAACGAACGCATGGTCCACATCGTCGCCGGTCTGCATCACATCCTGCCTCGAATTGGACTTCATGCACGTTCGTCCAGTTTTGCCTGCGTGTTGGTTCGTCGACCAAGGGTCAGGACTTGGTGCCGGCGCGTGCCACACGGGCTTGATAATACGCACTTGAACTCGAGTCGCGTCGACCGATCCCGTTCAATCACTGTTTCTCGAACGTCGGCGCTTCGAAAGCCCTTTTACATACGATATTATTGTCATACAATATTTCATGTTCTGGTTTGTGGAGAGCAAACCGCGGGGAAGCGATCAGGGGGCTGTCTCAAACAGGAGGAGAATCATGAAAGCGTTTTTGGCAATGTGTCTCGGCCTTGTCGTATCGGTCGCGGCATCCGTCGTACAAGCGCAGGAAGTCGATCTCACCATGGTGATGATCCCTGGTCCGGGATCGACCTACTCGCGCGCCGTGCTCCAGATCCCGGAACGGATTGAAAAGGCGACCAACGGCAGGGCCAAGATCACCATCAACAATTCGCTGGTGAAGGGCACTCAGCTTGCACCGTCTGTGCGCGACGGCCGCGCCCAGATGTCCGCGGTTCTCCACCCGTACCTCAGTTCCGGCGATCCGCGCATGGGCCTTTCGCACCTGCCCGGTCTCATTGAGAGCATAGAAGAGTACAAATTCGTCTGGGATGCATTCTATGGCCAGATGCTGTCTGAGATCTGGCTGGAGAACTGGAACAGCGTGGTTCTGGCGGAAGGCGCATTTTGTACGCAGAACCTGTGGTCGACCACCCCGATCAGGACGATCGAGGATTTCAAGGGAAAGAAGATCCGGGTCAACAACACAGAGTCCGCGCACCTTCTGAATGCGCTGGGCGCCAAACCCACGCCGATTGCCTGGGGCGAGATTTCATCCGCCCTTCAGCGCGGCCTCATCGATGGTATCATGTCGGCAAGTTGCGCCGGCCAGCAGCAGGGCTTCGGACAGGTCACCAAGCACCTGCAGAACTGGAAGACAGGCCCGATCGTCGGATGGGCCGTCCTGGCCAACAAAGAGGTCTGGGCGAAGGTCCCGGCCGATCTGCAAAAGCTGATCAAGGACGAAATGTGGGCTCTGCAGGAAGAAGGTTTTCACACCTACTACGAGTATCAGAACTCGGTTGAAAAGATCCTGGAAGGCGAAGGAGCGGAGTTGTGGGTGGCGCCTGACTCCGAACTCAAGCGCCTCTTCGTGCCCGAATATACCGATGCGGTTTACAACGCCTGGTACGAGCGCTGCGAAAAGCTCGGCATCGACGGCAAGGCCCTCGTTCAACGGGTCCGCACTGTACTCGGCAAATAGAGTATCGGGAACTGGTCGTTCAGAGGGCGTTTCGCGTGGTGCGGAACGCCCTTTTCAATTGAAAAAGGCCTATCGCTCTTCGGCTTCAATCACCCAGGGCTCGGCCACTGCCGCTGCCTTCCATTCCTGATAGGCAGGCAGGGCGAGCATCGTCTCCATATAGACGGTGGCCGCGCCATCCAATGCGATGTCGTAGACGGCAAGCCGGCTCACCACCGGGGCATACATGGCATCGGCAATGGAAAAGCTGCCAAACAGGAATGGGCCGCCATCGCCGTGCGCGGCACGCGCATCGTTCCAGATCTCTTGAACCCGATCGATGTCTTTCCGGGCCGAGGGCGAATAGTCGACCTTGGATGGTTCGCGCCGGACGTTCATCGGCAGTTCCGACCGCAGTGCCCCGAAGCTCGCATGCATCTCGTTTGCCGCGGTCCGCGCTTGTGCCCGGACAAGTCTGTCGGCCGGCCAGAGTTCCTTTTCAGGGTTGAGCTCTGCGACATACTCCAGGATCGCCAGGGACTCCCAGATGGGAGTGTCTCCGTGGAACAGCACGGGCACCCGTCCGGCCGGCGAATAGTCCTTCAGATGGGCGTTGAACGGCCCGTCCCCGTCGAAATCAAGCTGAACCACCTCTTCGTCGAACTCGATGCCGGCATGGCGCATGGCGATCCATGGCCGCAACGACCAGGACGAATAGTTCTTGTTGCCGAGAATGAGTTTCAGGTCGGCCATGTCATCGTCTCGCAATCGGTGTCATTTGCGGGCGTATTCTTCAATCGGACCGCCGGCGTCACGCCAGGCGCCGTAGCCACCCGCCAGATTGAACACCGGATGGAGGCCCATACGTTGCGCGATCTCGGTCGCCAGGGCTGACCGCAGGCCGCCGGCGCAATGGAATATGAATGTCTTGTCCTGGGTAAAGACGTCCTTGTGGTAGGGACTGTTCGGGTCAATCCAGAACTCGACCATGCCGCGCGGGCAATGATAAGAACCCGGAATGCGCCCTTCCCGGCTCAGCTCCCGGACATCCCTTATATCGATCATCACCACATTGTCATCGTTTTGAAGTTCGATCGCCTGCTCGACAGTCAGGGTCTCGATCACCTTGTTGGCATCGTCGCAGAGCTGCTTGATGCCGATCGTGATGTTTTGAGCCATCAGATTTCACTCCCGGTCTTTAGATCACGATCGACTTAGGTGGGCCCACCCAAGTCGATAAAACGTGATCGCTCTATAACATTTTGGAGCAGGATCGGACGGAAAACCGGTGTCCACTTTCCCTGATCCCGCTTAGATCACGATCGAATTAAGTGGGCCCACCTAAGTCGATGAAACGTGATCGCTTCTTACATTTTAGAGCGGGATCGGACGGAAAACCGGTGTCCACTTTTCCTGATCCCGCTCCGGCCACTGGCCGAATCCGGTAAACTCCGGTAAGGCTCGCCCAAACAGGCGGGACGAACAGTGACCGAAGACACAATCTACCCTGAACTGATCGACGCGTTCGCCGGCATCCTCGGCGATCCGTCAGCCCACACGGCCAAGGAATTGCTGCCCGCCTTCGAGAGTATCATGGCGAAGGCGACGGACCTTGCGGCGCCGCATCTCGGGCGGGCGCTTTGTCTGTTCTATCTCGGGTCCCGCGAAGACGCTCTCGGCAGCCTGGACAAGGCGCTTGAAATGGGATTCGGCGCGGAGGGCGAGATGACCCTCTATATCGAAATCGAGGACCCCGACGATGAGGGCGAGATGCTCGAGTTCGAACTCGATCTCGGGTCCACGTTGTTCCTGCGTGCCGACATGCTGCTGACCCTGGGGCGCCCGCAGGAAGCGCTCGCTCAGATCGACGCCGTTCAGGATGCCGGCATCCCCGACATCTACGCCGCGGATGTCCACGCCGCGCGCGCCGTCTCCCTGGTGCAGCTCGGCCAGGTCGACGCGGCGGAAGATGCGCTGACCGACGCCGAAGGCTGGGACGACGGGTCCGAGCGTGTACTTGAGGCACGCGGCCGCATCGCCATGGCCCACGGCCAGCACGATGCGGCGGTGACGGCGTTCTCCGAAGCCGTCTCCATTGCCCCCGAAGACAAGGAATACCTCGTGCTGCGGGCCCGCGCGCTGATCGCCGCGGAGCGGACCGATGAGGCGCGCTCTGACCTCCAGGCGGCCCTGCAACTGGTCGAAGCCGCACCGGTGCCGGATGTGGAGGCAAAGGAGATCAGGGATCTGCTGCAGTCACTTTGACGCGGGTTGAGCGGGGTTTGGCCGCAGTCCCTGCATCCGTTGCTAGAGCGGGATCAGGAAAGGTGGATACCGGTTTTCCGTCCGATCCCGCTCTAAACTATTGGAATCGATCACGTTTTATCGACTTAGGTGAGTCAACCTAAGTCGGTCGTGATCTGGGGGCAGCAAACGTCCATCCGGTACAAAAATGCCGCATTTGCGGTGTTTCATTGGCCTATTCCATTCGTCTCGCGAAGCGATCGGCGCCGTCTTTTTCGGGAACGGCAGCCGATGCGAAACCGTACCTATGTTCCCGCGAGGCGCCGCGCCTGGCCCCGGCCGGGTGCGCAATGCAACGCTTCGGAAACAAAACCAATGCCCAATACGAACCTCTACAGTCCGCGCTTCGTCGAGCGGAACTTCGACGCCCTGCGCGTCGCCGCCATCGAAGACCTGACCCGCTACAGCTGCGGATGGTCGGTCTATTCGATTAATTTCCTGAATGCCATTGCCGATTTGCAGGGTGTGCCGTCGCGCATCGAGCCACGGGTAATTTCACACCTGAGGCGTGACGCCAAGCGCATCCGCAATCCGCGGCTGGCACGGCTGATGCGCCGTGCAGATGCGCCGCGGTCGATGAAGATCGAAGAAATTATGGCGCTGATTTCGGCTGAGTACAGAACCTAGACCCTTTCTTCTTCTTACGGAATCACTTGACCGGGTTTTCACGTCTGCTGACAAGGCACGGTTCACGCCGTGGTCTGGCGACCACGAGTGGGCCGTAACGCGGTCAGTGGGCGCGAAAACCTGGCCTTCGGTGGGCCAAATCGGCCCGTCGGCGGCGTTGCGGCGCTTGCCCGATGCACCGCATCGAACGGCGCACCGCGCCTTGCCGAGCGAGCCGATTTGGCGCCATCAAGCGTTTCCGTAAGAAGAAGAAAGGGTCTAGATGTTTAGTCCCACTCGGGCGAGAACTCGTAGTCGCAGATGCGCAAGGCGCGGGCGCCGAGGGTGCTGATCGAGGTCATCTCCGCGTCGCCGAGTTCAAAGTCGAAGACCGCGAAGTTCTCCGCAACCCGCGCCGGGGTCTTGGTGCGCGGGATGCAGATCACGCCGTTCTGCTGCACGTGCCAGCGCAGCACGATCTGTGCCGCCGTGCGCCCGTATTTGGAGGCAAGTCCGGTGATCGGTTCGCTGGCGAGCAGGTCGGTGTCGCGGCACAAGGGGCAGTAGGAGACGACCGCCATGCCATGGCGGCGGCACGCGGCGATCACCGCATCCTGATTGAGCATCGGATGATACTCCACCTGGTTGCAGACCAAAGGATGCTTTGACAGACCCGCCGCCTCGTCGACCAGCCGCACCGGAAAATTCGATACCCCGATATGGCGCGCCAGGCCGCGGTCCTTCATCTCGTTGAGGGCGCCGACCGTTTCCGCCAGGGGAACCGTCCTGGAGGGCCAGTGAACCAGCAGGAGATCGACATTGTCGACGCCGAGTTTTTTCAGGCTGTTTTCGGCGGAGCGCTGAAAGTCGCCCGCGGCGAGGTTGGTGTGCCACACCTTGGTGGTGAGGAAGACGTCGTCGCGGCCGCTGCCGGAGGCGCGGATGCCTTCACCGACCGCCTCCTCGTTGTCATAGAGATCCGCGGTGTCCACGTGCCGGTAGCCGGTGTCGATGGCATGGGCAACAAGGCGGGCGCACTCGTCGCCTTTCAAGGTCCATGTGCCGAAGCCGATCGCCGGTATCTGCGCTCCGTTCGCCGACACCCGGTGCATCGGTCAGCTCGCCTCGCGGAAGCTCTCGGCCGTCTCCAGGTCGACCGACACAAGCTGGCTGACGCCGCGCTCGGCCATGGTGACGCCGAACAGCCGGTTCATCTGCGACATGGTGTAGGGATGGTGCGTGATGACCAGGAAGCGCGTGTCGGTGCTGCTCTGCATTTCGCGCAGCAGGTTGCAGAAGCGCTCCACATTGGCGTCGTCGAGCGGCGCGTCGCATTCGTCGAGCACGCAGATCGGCGACGGATTGGTCATGAACACAGCAAAGATCAGCGCCATGGCGGTCAGGGCCTGCTCACCACCGGACAGTAGCGACAACACTTGAGTGCGCTTGCCCGGCGGGCGGGCGTTGATTTCAAGTCCGGCTTCCAGGGGATCGTCGGATTCGATGAACTCGAGCGATGCCCTGCCGCCGCCGAACAGCGTCGTGAACAGGTGTTCGAAATGCTCGTTGACCTTGTCGAACGCTGCCACCAGGCGCTCGCGGCCCTCCTTGTTGAGGCTGGCGATGCCCTGGCGCAGGCGATGGATCGCCTTGATCAGGTCTTCGCGCTCCGACACCAGGGTGTCGAGCTGTTCGCCCACTTCGAGGGCTTCTTCGTCGGCCCGCAGGTTGACCCCGCCGAGCCGTTCGCGCTCGGCGCGCAGGCGTGTCAGCCGGTTGTCGATGGCCTCGGCGTCGGGCAGGTCCTGGTCTTCCTTCAGGCCGGCAAGCTCGCGCGCCTGCGGTGGCTGGCATTCGAGCCGCTCCTCGATGCGCTTGACCACGTCGTCGAGGCGCTCGCGGCAGCCATGCAGGCGCTCTTCGATGCGGGCATGAGATTCCCGGGTGCCGCTCAGGGTCGTCTCGGCTTCCTTTGCCTGGGCGTTGCAGCGCGTGAGGTGGGTCTCCGCTTCGGCCAACGCGTCGGCTGCCGCCTTGCGCTCTTCTTCCGCCTGGCCGAGGGCGCGGAACAGCTTCTCGCGCTTTTCGGTCCACTGTTGCGGCAGATCGTTGAGTTTCTCCAGATCCGACTTGGCTTCCTGCGAGCGTACTTCCAAAGCGGAAATCTGCGCGCTGGCGCGCTCGGACCGCTCGCGCCAGGCGTCGCGTTCTTCCGAAATGGCACGCAGCCGGTCGGTCCGAAGCCGCGCGTCGCGCTCGAACCCGTCGAACCTGGCCTTGACGTCGGAATAGTGCGCCCGCTCCGTGGTGACCTGTTCGCGCAGACCGCCGAGTTCCTTCTGCAGGTCATCGTCTATCGGCAGGGCGCCGAGGTCGGTTTCCGCTGTGCCAAGGTTTTCTGTGATTTGGGCAATGTCGTCACTCAGCCGGCGATGGGTCTCTTCCAGAACCGCGCGCTGCGCATTGGCTTCGCTGTCGGCCCGCTCCTGGGACGCCTGTGCGTCACGGGCGTCCGACATGGCCCGGTTGGCTTCACGCAAGGCGTTGCGCGCCTGTGCCAGGGTTTCTTCGCTTTGACGGACCGCGGACTGGGCCTCTTCAAATGCCGTCCGGGTCTTCTGTGCCAGACCGCCTGCGTCATCCGCTTCGATCCGCAGGCCGGTCAGGCGGTTGCGTTCGGCGAGCCGCTGCGCCGCGGCAGTCGGGGCATCGGCGGCGGCGGTGAACCCGTCCCAGCGCCAAAGATCGCCGGCTTTCGAAACCAGCCTTTGTCCGGGGCGAAGCTGGCTCTGCAGCGTCTTGCCCTGATCGGGTTCGACAACGCCGACCTGGGCAAGGCGCCGCGCGAGGGCGGCCGGTGCCTGGACATGATCCGCCAGAGGCGTCGCGTTGCCGGGCAATCCGGGCGCATCCGTCAGAGCATCGAGCGTGCGCCAGTGAACCGGTGCCGCTTCGTCCGCGGGAACATCGAGATCGTCGCCAAGCGCTGCACCGAGCGCTGATTCATAGCCGGAGACCGCCGTGACCGCGTCGATCAGGGGAGGCCACAGCTCGCCGTCCTGAACGCTCAGGACCTTTTCAAGCGTGCTGACCTCGGTGCCGAGGCGCTCCGCGTCACGGCGGGCCTGCTCATGAGCTTGCCGCGCGGTTGCTTCGGTTTCACGCTTGGCCTTGTGGTCCGCGTCGGCCTGCTCGACGGAAAGCTCGGCCGCGTTCAGGGCACCCTGCGCGGTCTGCGCATTTGCGTTCGCCGTCTCCATGGCGGCCGATGAAGCGCGTGCCTCGGCAAGGACCGCCAGTTGCTCATCGGCGGAAGTGAGTTCCGCCTCGAGCCGGGCAAGCCTCGACCTGAGATCGCCGACCGTGCGCTCGGCGGCGGAGCGGCGTGCCTGCAGCGCCGACAGTGCCGCAGCCGCTTCATCGCTTCGGCTTTCCACCTGGCGCAGGGTTTCGGCGGCGGCCGCCACCTGGGCCTCGGCCTCGCCGCACGCATCCTCTTCCGACAGGTCGGCGGCTTTCAGTTCTTCCTCTTCCGAGCCGAGCCGTGTCAGCACGCCTTCGGTGTCGGCGGTGAACTCGCGCTCGCGCTCAAGATCGTGGGTGACCTGATTGAGCCGGTTCTCCAGTTCGGTCTTGCGCTCCTCGGCGCGGCGTTCGTCCGCTTCAAGGCCTTCGCGCTCGACCGTGAGGCGCTGCAGCACGGCAGCCTTGACCATTTCCTGCTCGCGCAGCGGCGGCATCTTCTCCGAGGCCTCGGCCTGGAACCGGGCGGCTTCCGCCGAAAGCCTTGTGTGTTCGGCAAGCGCCCGCTGGCTCTCGCGCAGGCCCTTCTCGGCCTCGTCCAGCGCCTCCGCCGCACCGTGCCACTGAATATAGAGCTGGCTCGCCTCGGCTTTGCGGATGTCGCCGGAGATGTTCTTGTAGCGGCTCGCCTGGCGTGCCTGGCGCTTGAGATTGCCGAGCTGAACCTCCAACTGGCCGACCACGTCCTCGAGGCGCACAAGATTGGTTTCCGCCCCGTTGAGACGAAGCTCCGCCTCATGGCGCCGCGTATAGAGCCCGGTGATGCCGGCGGCTTCTTCGAGGATGCGGCGGCGCGCCTGCGGCTTTGCATTGACGATCTCGCCGATCTGGCCCTGACGGACCAGCGCCGGAGAGCGCGAACCGGTCGACGCGTCGGCAAACAGGAGTTGCACGTCCTTGGCGCGGACGTCCTTGCCGTTGATGCGGTAGGCCGAGCCCGCCTCGCGCTCGATGCGCCGCGAAATCTCCAGGCTGTCGGCATCGTTGAAGGCCGCCGGCGCGGTGCGCGACGAATTGTCGAGCACAATGGTGACTTCGGCCATGTTGCGTTCGGGCCGGTCGGCGCTGCCGGAAAAGATCACGTCGTCCATGCCGGTCGCGCGCATGCGCTTGTATGTACTCTCGCCCATAACCCAGCGCAGGCCTTCAAGCAGGTTCGACTTGCCGCAGCCGTTGGGGCCGACAACACCGGTCAGCCCCGGCTCAATATGCAGCTCGGTCGGTTCGACGAAGGACTTGAAGCCTGAAAGGCGCAGCCGGTTAAAATGCATGGATGCCTGTCTGTCCTTCGTCTATGCGGCTCAGTTCACCAGCGGATCGATCAGTTCCTGGAACCTCTCGATCGACTGAGCGCCGGAGACTTCTTCGCCGTTGATGAAAAATGTCGGTGTCGACCGGACCCCGAATTCGAGCGCGGCACGGTCCTTGACCGCGTGCACGCCGGCCGCGACTTCCTTGTTGGCCAGGCAGGCGTTGAAGGTTTCTTCGGTGAAACCCGCCATGCGGGCGATCTTGAAGAGTTCCTGCGCCGGCTGATTGCTTTTCGCCCACACCGCCTGTTGCTCGAAAAGAACATCGATCATGGGAAAATATTTGTCGTCCGCGGCGCACCGCGCCAGCATGAACGCGGCGAGCGCCCTGTCGTCAAACGGAAACTCCCTGAACAGCAGCTTCGCCTTGCCAGTGTCGAGATACAGTTCCTTGAGCTTGGGGTAGGTCTGGAGATGGAAGGTGGCGCAATGCGGGCAGGTCATCGATGCATATTCGATGATCGTCACCGGGGCGTCTTCGTTGCCGACGAATTTTTCCCCGAGCGGGCCCGGTTTCATCAGCTCTTCCACGTCCGCTGCGGCATGCGCGCGATCGACCAAGCCGGCACCAAGCGTCGCCGCTGCGAGCGCGCTGACCGCCAAACCTTGTGCAAATGTGCGACGATGTAGTCTCATATTGATACCTACCTACTAAATGTTGACTGAGTTGGACAAGACTGAAGTTGGTTTCTCAAGGATGTGCCAACAGCTTTTTATCCGTCTTGTTTGGCCGTTTTTTGGGCCAGCGCCCCACGCCCCAATCGGGTCAGAGCCTGGCGCAATTCTTCGTTCTCGATAAGGCCGACCGTTTGTTTCAGTTCATTCTCCTGTACCGCATCGAGCGGCCGGCGTTTTGCCGCAGCTGGAGTTCGCGCCGGCAATGGGCCCTGTACCAGTGTAATGCCGGTGATGGCTCCATAGCCGTAATATGTGTTGACCCGGTCGATTATGCGAGACGTTTCATGCTGCAACTCAACGGCGCGCCCGTCTGTGACCCTGATCACCAGAGTGCCACCGAGCCTGCGCCGGCCGCTTGCCGCGCTCTCGGCGTTCATGCGGGGCCAGCGAATGCGTTCCGGGGCGCAGAACTCGGCCGTCTCGGCGCCGACGATCTCGCGCCAGTGTGCCAGAACATCCGCATATGCAAAGCCATAGCGCTCGAACGCCTTGCGGGTCGCTTTGCGGATATGCTTATGCAGGTGCGTGACCATGATCAGATGTGGTAGGCGATTGTCTCTGAATGACGGCTGAACGGTGCGGGTTCCCGCGAGGCCCATAGTATAGATGTCGAGCGATGCGGCTTCCATAAAAATGACAGTTGGCAGGACAGCCGGAAAACCGGAGCAAGACCCGCGCGCCATGGCGTCGGCACTGCTTGGCTGGTACGACCGCCATGCCCGAGTTCTGCCGTGGCGGTCGCCACCCGGCACCTTCGCCGATCCCTACCATGTATGGCTCAGCGAGATCATGCTGCAGCAGACCACGGTGCAGGCGGTCAAACCCTATTTCGAGAAATTCACCGCGGCCTGGCCATCGGTCGCGGACCTGGCTGCCGCCGAACTCGATGATGTTCTGAAGGCCTGGGCGGGGCTTGGCTATTACGCCCGCGCCCGCAATCTCCACAAATGCGCCCGCGCGGTGGCGGGCGACCATGGCGGGCGCTTCCCCGACACCGCGGACCGACTGGTGGCTTTGCCCGGCATCGGACCCTACACTGCCGCGGCCATCGCTTCGATCGCATTCGGCCGGCGCGAGGCGGCGGTGGACGGAAACGTGGAACGGGTCGTTTCGCGCGTGTTCGCCATTGAGACGCCGCTTCCCGAGGCAAAGCCGGAGATTTCTGCCATCGCCATGACACTGGTTCCCGGCACGCGGCCGGGGGACTTCGCCCAGGCCATGATGGATCTCGGCGCCACGATCTGCGCGCCGCGCAAGGCCAATTGCCTGATCTGCCCGTGGTCCGATATGTGCTCCGGCCGGTTGCGTGGCTTGCAGGACGTTCTGCCCTACAAGCGGCCAAAGAAACCGAAGCCGACCCGCTACGGCGTCGCCTTCTGGGTCGAGCGGGAAGACGGTGCGGTTCTGCTTCGCCGAAGGCCGGAAAAGGGTCTGCTTGGCGGCATGACCGAAGTGCCGTCAACCGAATGGACCGAAGGAGGGATGCCCGGTGATCCGTCGCAGGCCGCGCCGCTGCGGGCCCTCTGGAGCAGGCGCCCGGGCGTGGTGCGCCACACATTCACGCATTTTCACCTGGAGCTTGAGGTCTGGGCGGCCGACGCACCGGCCACCGCCGATCCGGCAGACGGTAGCTGGGTGGCGCGCCGCGATCTTTCCGGGGAAGCCCTGCCGAGCATCATGAAAAAGGTCGTTGCCCATGCTCTGAAGGCAGACATCTCATAGAGCGGTTGGGTCAGGTGGAGCCGAGCGCCGCCGCCCGCTCCAGCAGCCGTTTCGCCGTCATGTAGATCGGCGTTTCGACCAGCGTCCCGTCAAGTTCGACACGGCCCAGGCCCTGCGCCTGCGCGGCTTCGAAGACCGCCACGATCCTTTCGGCCCGCTCCACTTCTTCGGTTGAGGGCGTGAGGATGCGGTTGATGATGCCGGCATGATTGTGTGCCACCGCGCTCTTGGCCTTGTAGCCGAGGCGGCGCGCCCACACCGTGTCGTGCTCGGCGCCGTCCAGATCTGCCCAGGTGTAGGGGCAGTCGATGGCCATGACGCCTGCCGCAACACATTCGACGAGAAACCGCTGGCGCGCATAGGCGAGCTCCAGCCCGTCCTTGCTGCGTTCGGCGCCGAGATCCGCCGCCATGTCCTCCGAGGCCATCAGGCAGGCGGCCGTGCGCCGCGAAGCCCGCGCGATGTCGCCGGTCTGCACCAGGCCCCGGGCGAGTTCCACATTGGGCAGGAGTTCGGTCGCCCCTTCCGCAATGCCGTACTCGCGTTCCAGCCGCGCGACCTCGCGCTCCAGCTCCACAATGTGATCCGGCTCGGCCACCTTGGGCAGGGCGACGATGTCGGGTGCACCACGCATCACCGCCGCCAGATCGTCGAGACCGTCGCCATCCAGCGGGTTGACGCGGACGCCGACCACCGCGCCGGCGGCGCGCCAGGCGGCAAACACCTCAGGCGCCAGCTTGCGTGCCTGCGGCCGCAGGTTCGGCGGCGTAAAGTCCTCCAGTTCCTGCATCAGCACGTCCGCACCGCTCTGCGGTGCGGTCGCAAGCGCCTCTTCGTCGGCGCCGTTGACGAATAGCCATGAGCGGCACAGCGGCGTGGGGCGGCGGTCGGTCATCGGATATCAGCCTTCCGGCACGGTTTGGGTCACCGGCTTTACCAGGGCAAGGCCCGCCAGCATGAACACCAGCGCCGCCCAGATCCACGGCGAATGCTGTTCGTCGAAAATGACGATGCCCCAGAACACGCCGGAAATGGTGATCGTATAGGACATCTGGCTGGCGAAGACAGGGCCCGTGATGGTCACCAGGTGGACGAACATGCCGTAGGAGAGGACATTGATGAGTGCCATGGCGATGACACAGAGTTCGATCGTTCCCAGCGGTGAGGAGAGCGGCACGAAGCTGCCGGTTGCAGCAACGATGGGAGCAAGCACCAGTCCCGCCACGAGCAGCATGCCGCACAGCAGGGTGACGGAGTCGGTCGCCGCAGGCTTTTTAAGGGCGATGTAATTGTTTTCGATTGCGTAGCAAAGTCCGGCCGCCAGCACGAGCACGAGCCAGGGAACAAGGCCTGGTTCCGGCAAGCTGGTTTCGGGTGCCGTCATCAAAATGATGGCCATCAGGCCGAGGGCCACACCGAGCACCCGCAGCGGTGAAATCCGGTCGATGCCAAGTGATGCCGAGATCATGAAGGACATCATCGGTATAAGCGCGATGATGATCGACAGGACGCCTGCCGGGACATGGTCGGCGGCGTAGAAGAACATCGTGCCGGGCAATGCCGTGCCGAGCAGACCGCAGATCAGGTAGAACAGAAGATGTGGTCGATTCAGAGGGACAGGCACCTTTTGGAAAAGGTTATAGGCAAGGATCGCGGCGCCGCCGAGGATACCCTGCCACATGGAAAGGCCGAGCGGATGTGCGCCAAGGCCGGTGGCCATTTTCGCCAGCGAAAACGTAATGCCCCATGAGCCGCCGCCGATCAGAATCAGCAGCCAACCCCTTGTCGAGACGGAATACGAGCTTGGTGACATAAAGCGCTGGCGTTCCCAGGCACAGTTGATGAGTGAGCGAACACTAGCCGAGGGCCCGATCTGGGGCGATTGAAATTTATTATGCGAAAACGATGGGTTGCCGCGTTTTCGTTGCCGTCGTTTGAGGTCGATTCAAGGCGCACGATGAGATTGTACTTGTGCAGGGCGCCCTGGGTCGGCCACGGTGGCGCGGTCATGAATGGCGAGTTCTCAATCACTTTGCTCGGCACCGGCTGCCCGGTGGCCAGTACTGAGCGGTTCGGCCCGGCCAGCCTGATCCGTGCCGGCGCCCGGCAGTTCCTGGTCGACGTCGGCTCCGGCGTCACCCAGCGCCTGATCGGCGCCGACACGAACGGCGCCGGAATAGATGCCCTGTTCGTCACCCACATCCACTCCGACCATCTGGTCGACCTCTATCAATTGATCATCACTTCCTGGCACCAGAGCCGCGACCGGGCGCATGTGGTCTATGGTCCGCCGGGGATCGCCAAGTTCGTCGAAGACTGCATGGATATGTGGCGGGCGGAGCGGGAACTCAGGATCGCGTTTGAGCGCCGCAGCAGCGTGAGAGCGTTCGACATCGAGGTGGTCGAGTTCAGCGATGAGACCCCCCTGATCGACGAGGCGGACATCAAAGTGACGCCGGTTCTGGTCGACCACCGGCCGGTCGAGCCTGCTTTCGGCTTCGTCTTCGAGGCGGACGGCCGCAAGCTGGTGCTGAGTGGCGACACGCGGTATTGCGGCAACCTGATCGACGCGGCAAAGGGCGCCGAACTTCTGGTTCACGAGGTCTTCGTGCATCGCCCGGGCCCGGTGGCCGGCACCCGGACCGAGGAAGGGGCAAAGGGTGTTGCCTCTTATCATACGCTCTCAAGCGAGGTCGGACGCGTCGCGCACGAAGCAGACGTGAGATGCCTCGCGCTGACGCATATCGTACCCCCCGACGCCGACCGCCAGGGTCTGATCGACGATGCGCGGCGGGACTATCTCGGGCCCGTCGTGGTCGGTGAGGACCTGATGCGGTTCGATCTGGTAACCGGCACGGTCACTCAAGGGAACACAACGTTTGCCCTGGCGTAATTGGATCAGTTGAGAAGCCGCTACTGCATTTCTGAGCGGACCTGCTGCCGCAGCATGTCGATCGGGTGCAGCGAGCCCTTGCGCTTGAAGTGCCAGAAGGTCCAGCCGTTGCACGCATCGAGCCCCTGGACATGGGCACCGATCTTGTGAATTGACCCGGTGGCGTCCTTGCACACCAAGGTGCCGTCGGCCCGTATCCGTGCGCTGTGACGTTGGCCAGGAGCGTAAAGCGTCGTACCGGGTTCGAGCAGCCCGCGTTCGACGATCGACCCGAAGGGGACCCGTGGTTCGGCTCTTTTGCCCTTCGAGACCTCAAGCACCTTATCGTCGGCGGTGTCGATCATCTTGATCCGCTCGCGCGCCACTTTGATATAGGCATCCTCGCGTTCGATGCCGATCCAGTTGCGCCCCAGCTTCTTGGCGACGGCGCCGGTCGTGCCGGTGCCGAAAAACGGATCGAGCACCACATCGCCCGGATTGGACGAGGCCAGGATCACCCGGTGCAGGAGCGATTCTGGCTTCTGGGTAGGGTGCGCCTTGTCGCCCTGCTTGTTCTTGATGCGCTCGCCGCCATTGCAGATCGGCAGCAGCCAGTCGGAGCGCATCTGCAGGTCGTCGTTGAGCGCCTTCATGGCGTTGTAGTTGAAGGTGTAGGTCTTCTGATCGGCATCGCGCGCCGCCCACAGCATGGTTTCGTGGGCGTTGGTGAAGCGGCGGCCGCGGAAATTCGGCATCGGGTTGGTCTTACGCCACACGACGTCGTTGAGGAACCAGTAGCCGAGATCCTGCAGGATCGTTCCGACCCGGTAGATATTGTGATACGAGCCGATCACCCAGATGGTGCCGGTCTCTTTCAGGACCCGGCGGCAGCCGGTGAGCCAGGCGCGGGTGAAGTCGTCATAGTCGGTGAAGCTGGAGAACTTGTCCCAGGCATCTTCGACCCCGTTGACTTTGGAGTTGTTGGGGCGCCGTAACTCGCCGTCGAGCTGCAGATAGTAGGGCGGATCGGCAAAGATCAGGTCGACCGATTTGGCCGGCAGTTTGTCCAGTTCCGCAATGCAGTCGCCGACCAGGATCTTGTTCACAAACGCGTCAAGACCGGGCTTCGGTGAAAACCCCATAATTACCCTCATACGCAACACACCAAGGCCCCATGTTGGCGGAGGAGCGTAAAGGTTCAATTAATTGAAATTATTGGAAAATTAGGGTTTCGCTAACCATAAACTCAAGTCTCTGCGAGAAGCTCGCGGATCGGCTTGAACGAACGCCTGTGATGCGGCGTAGGTCCAAGTTCCGCAAGTGCATCGGCGTGCTCGCGGGTGCCATAGCCCTTGTTGCGTTCCCAGCCGTAGCCCGGATGGCGGTCGGCGAGCTCGGCCATGATGCGGTCGCGGGTGACTTTGGCGATGATGGACGCCGCGGCGATGGAGAGGCTCAGGCCATCACCTTTGACGACTGCCCGCGCGGCGCAGGCAAGCGGCGGCAGCTTGTTGCCGTCGACCAGGACCAGTTGCGGGGCAGGGGCCAGCACGTCGACCGCCTGGGCCATGGCCCACAATGTTGCCGCCAGAATATTGTCGCGGTCGATGCGGTCTACCGTTCCGGCGATGCAGGTGCACACGGCCGAGCCGGTAATTTCACCATAGAGCCGGTCGCGGGACGCCGCGGTCAGTTTCTTGGAATCGTTGAGCCCTTCCGGTACGGCGTCCGGATCCAGAATGACGGCTGCCGCCACCACGGGGCCGGCCCAGGGACCGCGCCCGGCTTCATCGACGCCGGCAACCGGCCAAAGGCCGTCTTCTCTCGCCTCCAGTTCCCGTGAAAAGTCGGGCCCGTTCGAATCGCTCATGGGCCGGAGTGTGAAACAGCCGCCCGCGGCTTACAACCAGAGGAGACGTTTCACTCACACCTACCCATTGTCTTCCCGGAAGTCGGTTTGCCCGAAATCTTCGATTTCGCCGGCAAAGCGAGCTGTCCGGGATCCAGGGGCCACATGGCACGCCTTTGCGGTGTCGCTCATGGACCCCGGCTCAAGGCCGGGATGGCAGACAGTGCAGAACGGCAATCTCAAACTCAGAACAGCTCCATCTGCGTGCCTTTCACATGCGCGCGGGAAAAGTGTTCGGTGGTGAGTTTGGCCTTAATCTTATTGAGGCCGAGGCGCTTGGCGGCGATTTCAAAGCGCCGGCCGATGGTCCAGGCATAGGGGCCGGTGCCGCGCATGCGGCGGCCCCAGGTGGCGTCATAGTCCTTGCCGTCGCGCATGGAGCGCATCAGCGAGAGTACATGTCCCGCCCGGTCGGGGACCTCGGTCATCAGCCATTCCCGGAACAGGTCGCGCACCTCCAGCGGCAGGCGCAGGAGAACATATCCCGCTTCCGCCGCGCCGGCCTGTGCCGCGCTTTTCAGCACCTCTTCCATCTCCTGGTCGTTGAGGGCAGGGATGATCGGTGCGAACATGACGGCGCTCGGGACGCCGGCCGCGCTCAGCATTTCAAGCGCCTTCAGCCGCTTCTCCGGCGTGCTGGCGCGCGGTTCCATGGCGCGCGACAGCTTGGCGTCGAGCGTGGTGACCGAAAGCGCCACCTTGACCAGCCCTTTCTCGGCCATGCGCGAAAGAATATCGAGGTCGCGCACCACAAGGGACGATTTGGTGACAATGCCCACCGGGTGACCGAACCTTTCGAGCACTTCGAGCACTGAACGGGTGATGCGAAAACGCCGCTCGATCGGCTGGTAGGGGTCCGTATTGGTGCCCATGGCGATGGTTTGCGGCACATAGGATGGGTCGGCGAGCTCGCGCTCCAGCAATTCCGCCGCGCCCGCCTTGGCGAACAGTTTGCTTTCGAAGTCGAGCCCCGGCGACAGCCCCATATAGGCGTGGGTCGGCCGTGCGAAACAATAGCTGCAGCCATGCTCGCATCCGCGATAGGCGTTGATCGAGCGGTCAAACGAAATATCCGGCGACTGGTTCCTGGTGATGATCTTTTTCGGCTTTTCGACCGTCACCTGCGTCTTGAACGCGGGCAGGCTTTCCAGGCCCTGCCAGCCGTCATCAAAGGGCGTGCGGGCAAGGGTCTCGAAACGGCCCGACAGGTTGGAGCGCGCCCCGCGCCCACGCCGGAACGCTTCGGGAACGAGTGTTTCCTCCGAGCTGAAATCGACCCGTGAATCCGGGTGCAAATGGGGCATGTCGCGCTTTTGTTCCATGGCATGGAATTTAGGTGACGAATGCGAACAAAACAAGAACAAAAATGTGAAAAGAGGCCCACTTGTTTCTCAATGGCAGGCTGGTAATGTGCCGTCCCATGCTCAGCGTCGTGATTCCAACCCTGAATGCGGACCGCTCCCTGGCCCGCAGCCTCGCAGCCGTCGTGCCCGGCGCCGTTTCGGGCCTGGTGAAGGACGTGGTGGTTGTCGACGGCGGCTCGAGCGATGAAACCGTGGCCGTCGCGGAAGAAGCGGGCTGCAACGTCATCCATGCGCGAAAGGGACGAGGCCTGCAACTGGCTGAAGGCGCCGGTGCCGCCCGCGGCGACTGGTTTTTGTTCCTGCATGCCGATACCGAACTCGAGGCCGGATGGGAGCGCGAGGTTCACGAATTCATCGACGCGGCAATGGCCGAGGGCGACATCAAGCGCGCCGCATGTTTCCGCTTCAAGCTTAACGCCACCGGCATGAAGGCGCGCTGGATCGAGCGGTCCGTGGCTGTGCGTTGCGCCGTCTTCGCCTTGCCATACGGTGATCAGGGCCTGATCATGTCGCGCCGGCTCTACGACGAAGTCGGCGGCTATGCCCAGATCCCGCTGATGGAAGACGTCGATATTGTCGGCCGCATCGGCCGCCGCCGCATGACGTTTCTCAGGCATGTGGCTCTCACCAGCGCGGAGCGCTACAGCCGCGACGGATTTTTCGCCCGTGCGGCGCGCAACATATTCTGCCTCACCCTTTATTATCTGCGGGTGCCGCCGCAGGTCCTGTCGCGCATCTACAACGCGTGACCCACGGCGCTCCGTGACGCGAACGCTCGTCATCATGGTCAAGGCGCCGGTTGCGGGTCAGGTGAAGACCCGGCTGGCCAGCACCATCGGCGTCGGCGCGGCGACCGGTTTCTACCGCTCAATGCTGGCCCGCACCGTGCGCCGCCTCGACGGTGATTCGCGCTGGCGAACCCTGCTGGGAGTCACGCCGGACAGGTCGGTCTGGTCGCCGGTGTGGCCCACTTGCGACGGTCTCGTGCCGCAGGGGCCCGGAGATCTCGGCGCCCGCATGGGGCGCCTGTTCGAACGACTGCCGCCGGGGCCGGTGGTGATCATCGGCAGCGACATTCCAGGCATCGAGCCATCCGACATCGCCGTCGCATTCACAGCACTAGGGAGCCACGATGCGGTGCTCGGCCCGGCCCCTGACGGCGGCTACTGGCTTATTGGCCTCAAGCGCTCCCCACGCGTCCCCAGGCCATTCGCCGGTGTGCGCTGGTCAAGCGAACACACGCTCAGGGACACGCTTGCCAATCTGAACGACTGCCGGGTGGCGCTGCTGCGCGAACTGGCCGATGTCGATACTGCCGACGATTACCGCGAATGGCGCCGCGCGCCGTCGGCTTTCCACGTCTGATGATCATTGCGAACGCAAGTCCCGCGCTGGAGCGCGGGCACGCGGAAGTTGCGGAATCTTAAGTGCTGAAATGTATGATCGCATCCATCCGGTGTAACAGCGATGGCGTGCTCACATGTGGCGCAGAATATCCGATTACATAAGCGGCGAACGGGGTGGCCCCGGCCTATCGTTCGATGCCGCACCGGCGCCGGCGATCCACGACCGCGGTCGGGGCCAGTCGATACGTTATGTTTCCGACGTGCGCGCCGATGACTCGGGCGCCCTGCCGGATCTGCCAAACTGCAGATGGCTCCTATTTGAATATGCGGACCGGCAGTTTCAGTGTCCGCTGTTCGTGCAGCAACGTCTGCGCCGTCCACACAGCGTCACCGCCAGGCGCAGGCCCCTTGTGTGGCGGATGGATTATGGCCGGTCCGCCAGAATCTGGTTTCAGCGCACAGGTGCACAGCAGCAACACCTGTCATACGGCCAGTGGCGAAGGGTCGACGATTTTTTGCAAGTCGCCTTCGGTTGCTGGCCTGAAACTGGAGAGACGGGACAGGCTGCGAGTTCGGTCGGCTGTCAGGGTGGCTGGTTGAACGGGCGCTGGTCCGACGATTTCTATCGTGTGTTTACACCTCTGCGACCCGATCGCTCCGGCAACGCGCCCGGCAGCGTGGATGTGCAGAATTTCAACGATCTGGTGATGCTGGATATCCCCCCGCTCAACATGCCGGCGCCAGCGCCTTTTGAGCTGGTGCACGACTTTGACATTGCCGAAGTTCTGACTGCTCTGGACGTGCCGACGGTCGGTACGGCGCCGGTGGGGCCCGCCTTTCGCAGCTCCGATGGTCGGCGCGCGTTGATTCCCAGGAGACTGGCAGCAGAGAAAGGAGAATCCGGCCTTTCGAGGTGGCTGTTTCTATATGTCGACCACGAAATTCTCGTTCCTGAGTTTCTGGTGCAAGGACCATTTGACATGTCTTCAATGCCGTATACTTGGCGGGTTAAGACAGAATATCCTCCATCGGGGCTGGCGGATTTCAGGGTTCGCGATGGAGTCGATCCGCGAAAGTTTCCGCTGATCAAGTATTCCACTCTGCGCGGAATGTTCCAGAACACTGAAATCCCTCCAGCCGTCGATCAAAGGCTGCAGGAGGCCGTCATCGACAGCTTTTCCGCGCTCGGCGAAGCAACGGAAATTCCGATCCTTCGCGAAGAGTCCGGTTTCGTAGAGCAGCGTGCGCTTCCCCGCATCGCCAGGATTTCTTACCCCGTCCGTATCTTCAAGAAGGCGAGCATCGATACCCTCACGATGACGCTCTTTTCAGATCTGGAATCGGAGTCCGGCCGCAAGGCCAGCTTCGAGGCTTCCATATTCGACGACACGCCGCCTGACTTTGTAGCCAGGCGAGGCAGGGCAATACGCGAAGTCGGTTGCTGGCGGATCGATATGGACGCTGCGACGGTACTAAACACGCTCACCGGGCAGCAGATGAAGCATCTTGGATCGGCATCAGAGCATCTTGCGGGGCGCCAGACCGGCGCCATGGACAATCCTGATGACTGGATGGTCTTCGAATATTCCGACGGCGGGTTCAGATATGAACTGTGTGTCAAAGCCATTTGCGAAATCAAGAACGCTATTCTGGCGCCCGAGTGGCATGTGGATTTGAACGTCTCCGCCGCGCTACGCGCCAAACACGCGGCCAGCACTTTCGATGTCATGTCTTTCGAAACGTGGTGCAGGATCAAGGAGTTCGTTTTTGATGTGTTCACTGTGTGGCCCGAAACCGGCCGGACGGGATGCGAACCCGCACATGTCCGCATTTGCGGCGGGTGGTTACATGGAAAATGGCATGCCCGCCTGAGATATCAGTCGGACTTGAATCTCTGGGACGCGGACGCCGGGCAACCGGGGAGACAAAAAGGCATATCGGCCGGTTGGTTCGACGCTGTGCCTCTCGAAGGCGAGGGCGCAGCCGCCGACGAGAGAACGCATCGATGGACATTTGTGCAGGGCCCAGAAACATCTGTTGAAACGGACCTTCAGCTTCAGGGAATACTTACGAACGAAACCATGACGCCGTCGGCGAGCGCCCTTCAGTCCGGCCAGGCAACCAAGGTCAGCTACCTCGTTCGCGATGATGGATTGGCGTCCACTTTCCCTGCGAAGCTTGATCACAAGCGACCCCACCACAGCGGTCCGGGGTTTGATGCCGCCTACGCGGATGAGGACGTTGTTGGGCACATTTCGTGTCAAAGCGGCTTTGTGCGATGGGAATTCACCTTGGGGCATATTTACAAGTTGAGGTCTCGAACCGATGGATCGAAATCTCGAAACGACATCGTCCTGTGGCGCCGGCTCGTCCAGAATCTATCCGAAGCTTATCTGTCCTGGCCTGCCGAATGGCAGCCGACCATATTGGAAGACGAAAGCAGGAGAGAAGAAGTCGGGGCGCAGGGCGAACAGCCGTCACCGCGCCCATCGCAGAGCATTCAGGTCGGTCACTTTCGCAGCGACAGGATCTGCATAAAGGGGAGTTACCTTGCCGGTAGGTTTCGAACAATAGCCGAGCTTCGGATCTGGCTTGAAGACTAGAGCGCTTCACCAGCGGAATCATCCAGATCACGCAGGACGCGAGTGGTTCCCCGGCCATGCCAAGACTTTTCCCTTGATCCGTCCACTGACGACAAAATTACGTCACGACCTTGCCCTAGCCTGCCTCTCGTAGATGCGGATGCTTCCGGCATCTTCATCTCATTCACGCTTCATAGGGACCGGCCCGGGGCTTGCGCGAGCGCGCGGGCGGCGGCCGGCACCCTGTCACCACGGGGGTTGAAAATGACACACAAACACGGCCTGCTCACCAACATGCACAAACTGCAAATGCATTTGTGCGACGCCGACGGATCAGTGTTCGGCCGCGTTTTGCCGGGAAATCCGATCAGGCTTCCTGCGGATCTCGACCGCGCCCGCGAGCTCTTGTCCAAACTGGCGGGCAGCATGCGCTCGAGCCGCGATACCCAGGGTGACGTGCCCGCCGGCATGACCTTCCTGGGCCAGTTCATCGATCATGACATCACGCTCGATGTATCCTCGGAACTCGGCCGTAACGCCCGGCACCAGCTGATCACCAATGTCCGCACGCCCAGCCTCGACCTTGATTGTGTTTTCGGCGCCGGGCCGGACGGCACCCCGCATCTCTATTCCGCCCTGCACAGAGGTTTTCTGTTGATGGGCACCAGGCAGAATGCGCTCGATCTGCCAAGGAACTGCGATGGCACCGCCCTGATCGGCGACCCGCGCAACGACGAAAACGCCATCGTGTCGCAGATACAGGGATTGTGGATCCGCTTCTACAACATTGTCTTCAACCAGCTTCAGAAGAAGGGCAAGCTCTACAAGAGCTTCAAGCATCTGCACGAAGACAGGGCCCAGCTGGCGAAACTGCTGACCCGCTGGCACTATCAGTGGATTGTGCTGCACGAATTTCTGCCGGCCTTCGTCGATCCCGGCGTCTGCAACGAAGTTCTGCAGCTCCTGAAGCGCCACAGGCATCCAAGACCCTTTACCGACAAGACCGCACCCATACCGGTTGAGTTCTCTGTTGCCGCCTATCGTTTCGGGCACGCTACGGTGCAGAACAAGTATCAGATGTCAAAGGATGTTCGCGTCGGCCTTTTCAAGCAGGAGGGCGACGAATTCGGCCTGCCTGCCTTCGGCCCGAAGGACAAGCAATTCAATATCGACTGGCGCTTCATGTTCGATATCCATCGCGCCAAGGTAGACCCGCAGATGGCCCGGCCAATCGGAACTGAAATCGGTGAGGAAGTGTTCGATCTTCCCTTCGTGTCGGACGAGATGGTGATGGGCGACCAGAACCTCGTTATTCCCGCGGCGGAAGCCAAGTCACTGCCGCATCGCAACATCTACCGCGATCGGTTCGGATTTGAACTCGCCTCCGGTCAGATGGCCGCGGCCGCAATGGGGCTGACGCCGATTGACCGCGATCAGGCTACCAGGGACGCAGGTCTCGATAAGATTCCGCTTTGGTACTACTGCCTGCAGGAGGCGGCGGAAACGGCGGAAGGCAAGCTCGGTCAGGTTGGCGGGCGCATTGTGGCGACGGTCCTGATGCGATTGTTGAAGAACGATCCCGGTTCGGTGTGGCATCATCCCGAGTTCGAGCCCTGTTTCGGCAACAACGGCAAGGCATTCGGCATGGGGCATGTGGCCGACTTCGTGGACGAGGAGTGGGCATCGGTCAAGGTTCGCGGCGATCTGACGTGCTCCTACGACGATGATCGCGTGACATCGGCAAAGTAGCGCGTTTGAGCGCATCTCACCCTTGCGGTGCGCTCACCCCTGCGTCTTTCTCGTCAAGCCAGGCCCGGATGATGGCCCGGTGGCGGTCGCGGTCGTAGCTCGGGAAATGGCCGCCATGGACAATGCGCACCGGCACGTCCAAAAGCCGTTTCATGCTGGCGAGATAGTCGGCCGCATCGGCGTGGTAGGTGTCCTCGATGAGGGGCCCGTCATAGACGATGTCGCCGGAAAACAGGATCCCGGTCGCCGCTTCCCACAAGGCGATGCCGCCAGGTGAATGTCCCGGCGTGTGGATCACCTCGAAATGGCGGTCGCCGAGATCGATCACGTCGCCGTCTTCGACCAGCCGGGTCGCCGGGGCCTTCGCCACCGCATACTCGGCCGAGAGATAGGGTTGCGGCGGCAGGGCGGTGAAGATCTCGTCGGTCACATAGGGGTCGGCCAGCGTATTGGCCCGGGTCGGTTCGGCGAGCAGATCGGCCTCCGCCTTGTGCACCAGCCGTTCTGTGAATTCGTGGTGGCAGCCGATGTGGTCGAAGTGGGTGTGGCTGGCCACCGCGAGGCAGGGCTTCTCCGTGACCTGCGGTACATTTTCGCGCAGGCTCACCACGCCCATGCCGCTGTCGACCAGCATATCGCGGTCGCGGCCGCGCACGTGCCAGATGTTGCAGCGATAGAATTCCTCGATGTGAGGCTCGTCCACATGGGTAACGTCATCACCCACATGACGGATGCGGTACCAGTCCTCGGGTTCAATCCGGCGCATAAGCTCTCCTGCGTGCCCGGGGTCGGACCGCAACACAACGTGATGATACGCCGCCGGACGGACTTGTCGAGACGCAAGCGAAAGGCCGGGGCGCGCAGCAGGCTAGATCACGATCGACTTAGGTTGAACCACCTAAGTCGATAAGACGTGATCGCTTCTCATGTTTTAGAGCGGGATCGGACGGAAAACCGGTATCCACTTTTCCTGATC
>JAJFHL010000181.1 GCA_021775615.1 Hyphomicrobiales bacterium | reverse complement strand
CGCGGCATCGCGGTGCTGCTTGCCGGCATGCGGGCGCCGCCCAATATGGGGCCTGATTACGAGGTGGAGTTCAATGCGATCTATGGCCGGCTCGCCGAACAGCTGGACGTCCCGCTCTATCCGTTCTTTCTCGACGGTGTGGCGGCCAACCCGAACTACAACCTTCCCGACGGTATGCATCCCAATGCGGAGGGCGTCGCCGAAATCGTCGAACGCATCCGGCCGACCGTCGAAGCGCTGATCATCGAGATCGCCGCCAATGGCGAGACCGCCGGGCACTAGACTTCCGTTCCGATTTCCCCTCCAGCACAGGAAGCAACGCAGACATGCCGCGCTTGTTCACAGGTCTTGAAATTCCCCATGACGTTGCCGACCAACTCGAATTGCTGCGCGGCGGCGTTGAAGGCGCGCGCTGGGTCGATCGCGATTCCCTGCATCTGACCTTGCGCTTCATTGGGGACGTCGAGCAACCGGTGGCCGACGAACTGCGCCTGGCGCTCGGCGCCGTAGAGGGCTTCGAGTTCGAGCTTGGCCTGAAGGGCATCGGCGCGTTCGGCGGTGACAAGCCGCGTGCAATCTGGGCCGGCGTGACACCCTGCGAGGCGCTGGCGGCGCTCCAGGCCGACCATGAATCGATCTGCCGCCGCGTCGGTCTGGCGCCGGAATCGCGGCAGTACACACCGCATGTGACCATCGCCCGGATGCGTGGCGGCAGGGTTTCAAGCGTCGATGTGCAAACCTATCTGGCGCGCCACGCGCTCTACAAAAGCCGTGTCTTCGATGTCGATCATTTTGTCCTGCTGTCGTCGCGCCCTTCCAAGGGCGGCGGGCCCTACGTGGCCGAAGAGGTCTACGATCTCACTTCGGCTTCGATGTATTCCGCGAGCCCGTGAGCTGCCGCCTCGATCAGGTCGAGGGCATGGTCGAAGCCTGCTTCACCGCCGTAATAGGGGTCTGGTACCTCCAGCGCCCCGGCGACGGGGGCAAATTCCAGGAACAGCCTGATTTTGCCGTGCAGCCCCTGCGGAGCCAGGCTTTGCAGATTCTCGACATTGGATCTGTCCATTGCCACGATAAGGTCGAAGACCTCGAAATCCCGGACATGTATCTGGCGCGCCTGCTGAGCGGAAATGTCGACACCACGCGTGGCAGCGGCATGTTGCGCGCGGCTGTCCGGCGGATCGCCGATGTGCCATGATCCGGTGCCCGCTGAATCCACTTCGACGGGCGGGATCAGCCCACGGTTCATTGCGACGTGATGGAATACGCCCTCGGCCATCGGCGAGCGGCAGATGTTGCCGAGGCAGACAAACAGAATACGGTTCATGCGCATTCCATAGAAGGCGAATGCGCTCTAGTCTAGATTAACGTGAGCGAACACCGGGAGGGATTGAGTACATGGCGGAGAAACTGGAAGGCGCGGCGCGTGCGACGGCGCTCGGCGAACTCGACGGCTGGCAGGAGGTGGACGGCCGCGACGCCATCACCAAGAGCTTTCAGTTCAAGGACTTCTCGCAGGCGTTCGGATGGATGACCCGGGCAGCCATGGTGGCCGAGCAGATGAACCACCACCCCGAATGGTTCAATGTCTACCGCACCGTCGACGTGACGCTGGCGACCCACGATGCGGGCGGCCTCACCGAACTGGACGTGGCGCTGGCCAAAGCGATGGACGCGCTGGCGGAGTAACGCCGCTTACTTCGGCGCCAGGCGCACCGCGCCGTCGAGGCGGATGGTTTCGCCGTTCAGCATGTCGTTGGCGACGATGTGTTCGACCAGTTGAGCGAATTCAGCTGGATTGCCGAGCCGTGACGGGAAGGGGACGCTGGCGCCGAGCGCCGCCCGGGCCTCTTCCGGCAATGTGTCGAACATCGGTGTGTGAAACAGGCCCGGCATGATGGCGCAGACGCGCACGCCGTCGCGTGAAAGATCCCTCGCCACAGGCAACGTCATGCCGGCGACACCGGCCTTGGAGGCGGAATAGGCAACTTGGCCGATCTGGCCTTCGACGCCCGCCACCGACGAAGTGTTGACAATGACGCCGCGGCCACCGTCCGGCGTCACCGGATCGAGGGTCAGCATGCCGGCGGCGCTTTTCGCCATGACCTGGAAGGTGCCGATCAGGTTGACCTTGATGACCCGCACGAAGTCGTCGATGGAGTGATGCAGCACCTCGCCGGTGTCGCGCTTGCGCGATGCGGTCTTGGCGCCGATGGCGATGCCGGCGCAGTTGACCGCGATCCGCTCCTGGCCGTTGGCGGCGCGGGCCTTGCTCAACGCCGCATCGACGCTTGCCTCGTCGGTGACGTCGGTCTTGCAGAACACGCAGCTCAGTTCCGCTGCCAGCGCCTCTCCGCGTTCGGCGTTCATGTCGAGCAGAGCGACCTTTGCACCGGCCTTGCTGAGCATGCGTGCGGTTGCCTCGCCGAGGCCTGATGCGCCGCCGGTGACGATGGCCGAGGTGTCTTGATCTATCTTCATGTGAATGCGCCTCCCGGGCTGCGGCCTTGCCAAAGCATGGCCCGTGACCCATGTTTTACAGTGAGTGAAGTGCAGAAGCCCGCAAGGACTTGATGGACGTTAAAGAAAAAACCGCAACGCCGGATCTCGAGAGCGATGATATTCATCTGCCGGCTGTGATCGAGCGCAACGAAGAGAAAGTGCGCGTTGGTTTCTGGTCGAAATTCACCCGCGTCGCCGCGTCGCTTCCCTTCGCCGGCGATCTGCTTGCGGCCTACTATTGCACGCGAGATCCTGAAACCCCGCTCAGAGTGCGGGCGGTTCTGCTCGCGGCGCTTGCCTATTTCGTCGTTCCGACCGACATGATCCCCGACTTTATCGCAGGCCTCGGCTTCTCGGACGATGCCGTGGTTCTGATGACGGCGATCGGGATGATCTCGAACCATCTCAAGCCGGATCATCGGGAAAAGGCGGAACGCACGCTCAGCGATCTGCGTGACGGTGCCCTGCAGGAGAACAGCGTGGCGGACGAGAACAGTCACGGCTGAACGACGATTTTTCCCTTCACCTCGCGATTGAGAAACGCACGCAGGGCGGACGGTGTCTCGGCGAGCGGGATCCTGCCATGGATATGCGGGTTGATTTTGCCGTCGATGCACCAGTTGAGCAGGGTCGTCATGTTGGTGGCGTGGCGGTCGGGATGGCGCTCGATGAAGGCGCCCCAGAAGACACCGACGATCTGACAGCCTTTCAGCAGCACCAGGTTGAGCGGGATTTTCGGTATGTCTCCGGCGGCAAAGCCGATGACCAGGAAACGGCCTTCCCAGGCGGTGGCGCGCAGGGCCGCTTCGGCCAGTTCGCCGCCGACCGGATCGTAGACCACATCGGCGCCCTTGCCGCCGGTCAGTTCCTTGAGGCGGTCCTTGAGATCTTCCTGCGCATAGTTGATCACCTCGTCGGCGCCGACGGAACGGCAGAAATCGAGTTTGTCCTGCGACGAGGCGCAGGCGATGACCCGTGCGCCCATGGCCTTGCCGATCTCGACGGCCGACTGGCCGACACCGCCGGACGCGCCGAGCACCGCGAGGGTTTCACCGGGCTGAAGCTGCGCGCGGTCGAAAAGCGCATGATAGGACGTGCCGTAGGTCACGGTGAGGCCCGCGGCGATGGCGGGGTCGAGGCCCTGCGGTACCGGTATGACCTGGCCCGCCGGCACCGCGACCTCTTCGCGCGCCGCGCCATGCTTGGTGTAGGCCATGACCAGATCGCCCTCGGCGAAGCCGGTCACGTCGGCGCCGACCGATTTGATCGTGCCGGCAAGTTCCGCGCCCGGTGAAAAGGGCAGCGGCGGTTTGAACTGGTATTTGTCCTGGATGATCAGTGTGTCGAAGAAGTTGAGGCCGATGGCCTCGGCCGAGACCACCACTTCGCCGGGGGCGGGCTCGGGCGATGCGACGTCCTCGATGACCAGATTTTCAGGCGGTCCAAAGGCCTTGCACAATACTGCCTTCATGGGTGGTTCCCTCCATTGCCCGGTGACGGGCCTTGTCATGTGTCCCGGCGTGTTTCGGTGCGGAACAAACATCACTTCCAGGCTGTGCGCAAGCTTGACTTTGTGGCGTGGGTTCCGGGTATAGACTGCTTCTCAGCGGCAACCACCCGGAAGTAGGGTTCACATGCGCGGATATTTCGGCATCGGTGTCGAGGGCATCTCGAAACCGATGAACCTCGGCAACCTGATGCGCTCGGCACACGCCTTCGGCGCGAGCTTCGTGTTCACCATCGATGCATACTACAAAGTGCGCGAGGCGAAGTCGGACACATCGAAAGCGCCTGAGCACATTCCCTATCATGCGTGGGACAGTCTCGACGACATGGCGCTGCCCAGGGGCTGCCGGCTGGTCGGCGTGGAATTGCTGGACGACGCGGTCGACCTGCCGAGCTTCCGCCATCCGACGCAGGCGGCTTACGTTCTTGGCCCCGAACGCGGCTCGCTGTCGCCCGAACTGGTGGAGCGTTGTGAATTCGTTTTGAAGATCCCGACCGCCTTCTGCATCAACGTGGCGACGGCGGGAGCGATCGTCATGTATGACCGGGTCCGGACGCTTGGCGGCTTCGATGTTCCGCCGGTGGCGCCGGGTGGACCGGGCCAGCCGATGGACAAATCTGAGTTCGGCAATCCGGTGCTGCGGCGCGGCAAACTCACCGGAAGCTGAGCGAGTGACACTGGCTGCGCGACGCTCACGGTGTCATCACACCTTCCTTGGCGGTAGGACTATGCCCAACTTTCGCCCGTTTCCTCGAACACGGTTGATCTCACCAGTGAACGTCACGTATTCACCGGCGCAAAGGCCGGTTGAAGCTTGACACTGGAATTTCCTGTGGTTAGGGACGGCACACAACTGGAAATGTTCAACATGCATGGATATGCTCGACAAATGATTCGGGCTGGGACGACTTTCGCCGCAACGGTGGTGACACTCGCTGTATTTGCGTGGTCATCTTCGTTTGCGTTCGCACAGGACAGAACCGTTCTGGGTACGCATGGCGACTGGGTGGCTGTCGAAAGCCCGACCAGCAACGGCAAGATCTGTTACGTCATCTCAGGGCCGCAAAGCAGCGACCCCAAGAACGTGCGGCGCGACGACGTTTATTTCATGGTCACGCACCGGCCTTCCTCCAAGGTCAAGAACGAGGTCATGACGGTGATCGGCTATCCGTTCAAGAAGAACGAGGATGCGATTGCTGAGATCGGCGGCACCAAGTTTTCCATGTTCACCAATGGCGACAGTGCCTGGGTCGAGTTGCCGGCAACCGAGCAGAAGATCGTTGCGGCGATGCGAAAAGGCTCGAAGATGGTGGTGCGCGGCACGTCATGGCGCGGCACCAAGACCACCGATCAGTACTCCCTGAAGGGCATTACCGCGGCGCTCAAGCAGATCGACGACGCCTGCAATTAGTACTGCGCAACGGCGAAGGGCCGGCTTTGCGCCGGTCGGCCTGTGTGTGCCGCTCATCCCGAACCTTTACAGCCCGAGGTCCGACAGGCCGGGGTGGTCGTCTGGACGGCGGCCGAGCGGCCAGTGATAGAGCCGATCGGTCTCCTTGATCGGCAGATCGTTGATGCTGGCATGGCGCTGGCGCATCAATCCGTTTTCGTCGAACTCCCAGTTCTCGTTTCCGTAACTGCGGAACCAGTGACCGCTGTCGTCGCGCCATTCATAGGCGTAACGCACCGCGATGCGGGTCTCATGCCAGGCCCACAGCTCCTTGATCAGGCGATAATCCAGTTCGCGGTTCCACTTGCGGGTGAGAAAAGCTTCGATCTCGGCGCGCCCGGTGACGAACTCGGAGCGGTTGCGCCAGGTGCTGTCGGGTGTATATGCGAGCGCCACCTTGGCGGGGTCGCGGTTGTTCCAGCCGTCCTCGGCGAGACGCACCTTCTCAATTGCGGTTTCTCGCGTGAACGGCGGCAGGGGCGGACGGGTCATGCGCGGGTTTCCTCGGTTCAGCACGGTGAGACGGTCCCGGCGTTTCGCCGGGACCGCTCGGGGCTCTACGCCGCGTTGGAGGTGACGGCGGGAAAGTCGATCTCGGTATCGAGCACCTCGTTGACGTAGTTCGTCAAGGTGTTGAGCGCGACGTGGGCGATGATCTCGACAATCTCGCCGTCAGAGTATCCGGCGGCCTTGACCGCATCGACATCGCCGGCGGCGACCTGGCCGCGGTTGCCTGCGATCTGGACAGCGAAGCGGACGGCGGCGTCCGCCTTGGGGTCGGTCGATCTGCCGGAGCGGTTGGCGGCGATTTCCGTATCGTCCAGCTTGGCGACGTTCTTGCCGATATAGGTATGCGCCGCGATGCAGTAACCGCAGCCATTGACCTCGGCAACCGCCAGGGCAATGCGCTCGCGTGTCGCGGCCGGCAGATCGCCCCCGGCAAGCGCGCCGTTGAGGCCCAGATAGCCCTCAAGGGCGGCCGGGCTGTTGGCGACGATGCGGAACAGGTTCGGCGCCGAGCCGATCTGCTTTTTCAGGCCCTCAAGCAGCGGGCGGGCGGCTTGCGGCGCGTCTTCGATGGATGCGGGCGTGGGAATGCGTGACATTTTTAAGTTCTCCTTGGGTTTAGGTTGGTTGGGGGCGGGTCAGGCGTCAGCGAGGGTTTCGGCCGGAACGCGGCCGAGCAGCCTGTCGAACTCGCGGCTGGAATTGAGGGCGGCGAGATCGTCGGATCCGCCGATATGGTGTCCATCTATGAAGATCTGCGGCACCGTGCGGCGGCCGGACCGTTCGATCATTTCGGCCTGGAGATTGGCGTCGTAGGTGACGTCGACTTCCGTGTAGGCGACACCCTTCTCGGCCAGAAGCGATTTGGCCCGGGCGCAGTAGCCGCAGTAATCCTTTGTGTAGATGAGGATTTTGGGCATTGGATCGATTTCCTTTCTGACCGGCCGGTTTTATTCTTGACCAAACGGTCACTATATAGACCATATGAAAGGCGGCTGATGCCGCCGACAGGACCGAGATAGGTATTCATGACCGGTTGGTCAAGAATTGCAAGGATCACATATGCGTGAACAGGCGAAACCCGGCCGGCCGCGGGAATTCGATGAGGATGAAGCCCTCATCGCGATCATGGAGGTCTTCTGGGCGAAAGGCTTCGAGAGCTCCTCGATGCGCGATCTCGTCGATGCCACGGGCCTGAAGAAAGGCAGTCTTTATGCGGCGTTCGGCGACAAGCGGCAGCTGTATCTGAAGGCGCTGGCGCTCTATGACCGCCTGTGGATCGATGCCGCCGTTAAGGATCTTTCGGGTGGCTTGCCGCCCTATGACCGGATCGCGCGGTTCCTCGATGCGGCGGTGACCGGCGCTCCGAATCCGGGCGACGCCCGTGGCTGTTTCGTGTGCAACGCGGCCATCGATCAGGCGTCGGTCGATCCTGCTGCTCAGGCGCAGCTCACGGCCAGCATCGGACGCATGGGCGGCGCCCTGGGCCTCGCGGTCTCGGAGTTTCTGGGTGAGGCGCCGGATCAGGGGGCGATTCCGACGGCCAGGCATCTGATGACCGTCTATTTCGGACTGCGCGTCCTCAGGAGGGCCGGCGCCGGCCCGGGCGTTCTTGAAGACGCAAAGCGCGCCGCTCTGGACACACTGACGCGAAGGCGACCCGCATCGCTTGACAATTGACCTCGTGCCCCGCTTGAGGCAGGGTCCGCGCCCATGGTTACAGTTCTGGACAAAGCAGCCGGCATGGACCTGCCGGACGGCGCGCAGATGTCGCGCAAACGCCCGCTCATCGGCCTGACCCGCGATGAACTTGCAGCGGAGCTGTGTGACTTCGGCATCCCGGAAAAGGCTGTCCGCATGCGGGCATCGCAGCTGTGGCACTGGATCTACCTGCGCGGGGTCACATCGTTCGGTGCGATGACCAATATCGCCAAGGACCTGCGTGCAGAGATGGAGGCGCGCTACAGTCTCGAGCGCCCGGCCATCAGCGAAGAACAGATTTCCGAGGACGGCACCCGCAAGTGGCTCCTGAAGCTCGACGCCCGGTCGGAGCGGGAAATCGCTCCGCAGATCGAGTGCGTCTTCATACCGGAGGAAAACCGCGGAACACTTTGCATCTCAAGCCAGGTGGGCTGCACGCTTGCCTGCACGTTCTGTCATACCGGCACCCAGAAACTGGTGCGCAACCTGACGCCGGGCGAAATCGTCGCCCAGGTGATGGTGGCCCGCGACCGTCTCGACGAATGGCCGCAAACCGGCGGCGACGGCGAGCGGCGCATCACAAATGTCGTCCTGATGGGCATGGGCGAGCCGCTCTACAATTTCGACAACGTGAAAGCGGCGCTGGAGATCATATCCGACAATGAAGGGATATCGCTGTCGAAGCGGCGGATCACCCTGTCGACCGCCGGGGTGGTGCCGATGATCGAACGCTGTGGCGCGGAGATCGGCGTCATGCTCGCGATCTCGCTGCACGGCGCCCGCGACGATATCCGAGATCAACTGGTGCCGCTCAACAAGAAATACCCGATCGAGGATCTGATGAACGCCTGCCGCAATTATCCGGGGCTTTCCAACGCGAAACGCATCACGTTCGAATATGTCATGCTGAAAGGCGTCAACGACAGCCTGGACGATGCCAAGAAACTGGTGCGGTTGCTGAAGGGCATTCCGGCCAAGATCAACCTGATCCCGTTCAATCCCTGGCCGGGTGCGCCGTACGAGTGTTCCGACTGGGAGCAGATCGAAAAGTTCGGCGACTGGGTCAATCGGGCGGGCTATGCAAGTCCGATCCGCACGCCGCGCGGACGCGACATCATGGCCGCCTGCGGCCAGCTCAAGTCCGCATCGGAACGGCTCAGCGCCGGTGCCGCCAAACAACAAGCTCAAGGGTAATCCATGACCAGACTTCTTGCGGCCGCGCTCATGGCGGTCTGCCTGGCGTTCCCGGCCCGGGCCGAGTTTGCGTATCCGCAATTGCCACTGACCGGTGTCGCGTTGCAGGACTGGGTGCCGGCCGGGTGGACTGTTCTGGCCTCCGCGGAGGGCGATCTCACAAAGGACGGGGTCACCGATATCGCCGCCATTGTCGAGCGCGCCGACGCCGTCGATCACGTGCCGGGCTGCGACAAGTGGCGTGACCGCTCGAGCGCCGCGCCGCGCACCCTGATCGTGCTGGAGGGTGATGGCTCGGGCGGCTTGCTGCTTTCGGCCGAAAACCGCACCATTGTGCTGCGCGCCGACGAGGGCGGTGTCATGGGCGATCCGTTTTCGAGCCTGGAGATCCAGCGCGGTACCGTGGTGCTGGTGCATTACGGCGGGTCGGCCTGGCGCTGGGGCCACACCTATCGCTTTCGGCAACAGGACGGCGGCTGGTTCCTGATCGGCTACACCGAGGACAGCCATCACACGCTGTCACAGTACCAGCGGCAGTACGACTTCAACCCGTTGACCGGCAAAGTGAAGATATCGACCACCGGGCCCGACGGTGAGACCGGCTGCTACCGCTGCTTCAAGGGCGAACCCTGCCCGGCGGCCCGCGGTTGCGAGAAGGACGAGGCAAGGGCGCGAAAGTCGCCGACGTGGAAAGCACTTGGCAAACGACCCCTGATCGCGATGGCGGACACGGCCTGCATCCAGATTCTGCCTCTGGTGCCCTACGAGTAACCAAGGCGCCAAAGCCGCGCGATTGCCGCTTGCTCTGTCACGTTAAGTGCCTATAGTGCGCGCGCTTTCTCGAACATTTTTTGAATCGGTCGGACGTCCCATGGCGCATTCGGACAAAATCAACAAGGTCGTGCTCGCCTATTCTGGCGGCCTCGATACATCCATCATTCTCAAGTGGCTGCAGGAAACCTACGGCTGCGAGGTGGTGACCTTCACCGCCGACCTCGGCCAGGGCGAGGAGCTTGAACCGGCGCGCGAGAAGGCCGAACGCCTTGGCATCAAGGAAATCTTCATCGACGACCTGCGCGAAGAGTTCGTTTCCGACTTCGTCTTCCCGATGTTCCGGGCCAATGCGCTTTACGAAGGGGTCTATCTGCTGGGCACCGCCATCGCCCGGCCGCTGATCGCCAAGCGCCAGATCGAGATCGCCCATCAGACCGGCGCCGACGCGGTCGCCCACGGCGCCACCGGCAAGGGCAACGACCAGGTGCGCTTCGAACTGTCCGCTTATGCGCTCGATCCCGATATCAAGGTGATTGCGCCGTGGCGCGAGTGGGAGTTCAAGAGCCGCACGGATCTGGTCAACTTTGCCGAACAGCACCAGATCGTGGTGGCGAAGGACAAGCGCGGCGAGGCGCCGTTCTCGGTCGACGCCAATCTTTTACATTCGTCGTCGGAAGGCAAAGTCCTGGAGGATCCGGCAGATGAAGCGCCGGACTATGTCTATCAGCGCACGATTTCGCCTGAAGAGGCGCCCGACACGCCGACCGAAATCGAGATCGGATTCGAGCGCGGCGATGCCATGAGCCTCAACGGCAAGCGGCTGTCGCCGGCGGAGATGCTGACCGCGCTCACCCAGTTCGGCCATGACAACGGCATCGGCCGGCTCGATCTGGTCGAAAACCGCTTCGTCGGCATGAAGTCGCGCGGCATCTATGAGACGCCCGGCGGCACCATTTTGCTCACCGCGCACCGGGCGATGGAATCAATCACGCTCGACCGCGGTGCGGCCCATCTCAAAGATGAGTTGATGCCGCGCTATGCAGAGCTTATCTATTTCGGGTTCTGGTTCTCGCCGGAACGTGAAATGCTGCAATGCCTGATCGACAAGTCCCAGGAGCATGTTGAGGGTTCCGTCAGACTTAAGCTCTATAAGGGCAATGTGATCGTGACCGGGCGCGAGAGCCCCAAATCGCTCTACTCGGACGAGTTGGTGACCTTCGAAGACGACCATGGCGCCTATGACCAGGTCGACGCCCAGGGCTTCATCCGCCTCAATGCATTGCGTCTGCGGACGCTCGCCAAACGAGACCGAAGCGCCTGACAGCGCGCATCGAAGCACTTTAGGACCGACATGACCTTGCGAAATATCGCCATCATTGCCCATGTTGACCATGGCAAGACCACTCTGATCGACCGGCTGCTGGCCCAGTCAGGCATCTTCCGCGACAATCAGCGGGTTGCCGAACGGGCAATGGATTCCAACGATCTCGAGCGCGAGCGCGGCATCACCATCCTCGCCAAGGTGACGGCGATCGATTGGCACGGCACGCGGATCAACATCGTCGACACGCCGGGTCATGCCGATTTCGGCGGCGAGGTGGAGCGCATTCTCAATATGGTGGATGGCGCGGTGCTCCTGGTCGACGCCTCCGAAGGTCCGATGCCGCAGACCAAGTTCGTGCTCTCCAAGGCGCTGCAGATCGGCTTGAAGCCAATTGTCGCAGTCAACAAGATCGACAAGCATGACGAACGCCACGAAGAAGTGGTCAACGAAGTGTTCGATCTCTTCGCGGCGCTGGACGCCACCGACGAACAGCTTGATTTCCCGATCCTTTACGGCTCCGCCAAGGAGGGCTGGATGTCATCCGAGGTCGGTGGCGAGCGGACCGACATGTCGGCCCTGTTCGATCTAATCGTCGATCATGTGGCGCCGCCGGAGACGGAACCCGGCCCCTTGCGCATTCTCACGACCACGCTGGAGGCCGACCCCTATCTCGGGCGCATCCTCACCGGCCGGATCACATCGGGCGAAGTCAAACCCAATATGCCGGTCAAGGCCTTGTCTCTCGACGGCAAGCAGGTCGAGACGGCACGGATTTCCAAAGTGCTGGCCTTCCGCGGCCTGGAGCGGGTGCCGGTCGCCAGCGGCAGCGCCGGCGACATCGTGGCCCTTGCCGGGCTGACCAAGGCAACGGTCTCCGACACCATCTGTGCGCCCGAGGTGACACAGCCGATCCCGGCCCATCCGATCGACCCGCCGACCCTTGCCATGACCTTCCGGATCAATGACGGTCCGCTGGCCGGCCGGGAGGGCTCCAAGGTGCAATGCCGGGTGATCCGCGAGCGGCTGTTCCGCGAGGCGGAAGGCAATGTGGCGCTGAAGATCACGGTGGGGGCGGACGCCGACGCATTCGAGGTTGCCGGGCGCGGCGAGCTGCAGTTGGCGATCCTGATCGAAACCATGCGCCGCGAGGGCTTCGAAATGTGCGTCGGACGTCCCCGCGTGGTGATGCAGACCGACGAGGCGACCGGCAAACAGCTCGAACCGGTGGAAGAGGTCACTGTCGATGTGGACGAGGAATTTGCCTCGACGGTGGTGAAGAAACTGTCCGAACGGCGCGCCGAACTCATCGACATGCGGCCATCGGGCTCGGGCCGCCAGCGGCTGATCTTTCACGCGCCCACCCGGGGCCTGATCGGCTATCACGGCGAACTTCTGTCGGACACCCGCGGCACCGCCATCATGAACCGCATGTTCCACGACTATACGCCCCATGTGGGGGCCATTCCGTCACGGCGCACGGGCGTCCTGATTTCCAATTCCGATGGCGACGCGGTGGCCTATGCGCTGTGGAACCTGGAAGACCGCGGGCCGATGTTCGTGACCCCCGGTACCAAGGTCTACGAGGGCATGATCGTCGGCGAACACACCCGCGGCAACGACCTCGAAGTTAACGTGATGAAGGGCAAGAAGCTCTCCAACGTGCGCGCGTCGGGCAAGGACGACGCGGTGGCACTGACGCCGCCGGTCAAGATGACGCTGGAAAAAGCCCTGGCCTTCATTTCCGACGAGGAACTCGTCGAGGTGACGCCGGATTCAATTCGCATGCGCAAGGCTGAGCTCAACCCGCATGACCGCAAACGGTCCGAGAAGCGCAAGGCGGAAGTGGCATAGAGCGGGATCAGGAAAAGTGGGTACCGGTTTTCCGTCCGATCCCGCTCCAAAATGAAAATAGCGATCACGACCGGACGCGTCATGCGCCGATCACCGCCCAACGCAAAGCCCCAACCGTCGCCCCAAGGGCGATGAGGGCAGGCGCGGGCACGCGCTTTGTCGCCAGGATGGCAAGAGACAGAACGGCAACACTCACGGTTTCGTAGTTCATGCCCCGGTCGGTCCATAACACGGTGGAGGCGAGAAGCGCGGCAAGGCTGGCGATCAGGCCAATCACCGCGGCGGCGATGCCGGAGAGGGCGCGCCTGAGCCAGGGGTTGGCATAAAGCCGCGACACGTAGGGCGCTCCCGCCAGGACAAGCACGAAAGACGGCAGGAACGTTACGGCAGTGGCCAGTGCGCCGCCGGCGATGGCGTGCATCACTCCGCCGGGGGCGGCGGCCATGGCGCCGGCATAGGTGTTGAACAGGATCAACGGCCCCGGCGCGGTTTCCGACAGCGCCAGACCGTCGATCACCTGCGGCGTGGTCATCCATCCAAGCGAGCCGACGGCAAGGTCCGCCACATAGCCGATCACCGCATAGGCGCCGCCGAACACCACCAGGACGGCGGTGGAAATGTGCACGGCGATGTCGCGGAAGACCGGATCGGGCAGCACAAATGTCAGCCCCAGCAGCGCCAGCCCCGCGGCGACGCCGACGGCCAAAGTCATGGTGGCGCGGCGCCGCACCTGCTCCGGCGCCAGGTCCGATTGTTCCTCGATGCCGGGATTTTCGGTTCTCGGCATCACCACAAGACCGTAGAACGCGGCGGCCAGGGCGATCCACGGAAACGGCAGCTCGAAGCCATAGAGGGCGATGAAGCTCGCCACCGCGATCAGACCCGCGAACACCGTGTCGATGGTCTGGTGCCAGATGCGCCACAGAGCCAGAGCCACGAAGGCGACGATCACCGGCTGGACACCGCCGAACACCGCGTCGACCAGGGCGTGGCCGCGCCAGAGCGACAAGGCCAGGGTCAGCGCGATCATCAGCGCGGCGCCCGGCAACACGAAACCAAGGCCGGCGATCACGCCGCTCCTGACACCGCCATAGCGCCAGCCGAGAAACACGCCGAGCTGCATGGCTTCGGGGCCGGGCAGGAGCGTGGCGAAGCTCAGGCCCTGCACGAAGTCGCGGCCGCTCGCCCATTTCAGCCGGTCGCAGATCTCAGCCTGGATGAGCGCGATGTGGGCGGCAGGCCCGCCGAAGCTCAAGAGCCCGATTTTGAGCCAGGTGGTGAATTCGGCGCGCACGTGTTGGATTTCCTTTGGTGGGGGAACGCGGGAGCACTACCATTTACCCATTGTGTGACAGGCGGTCATCGGGTTTCTGGGCGGATCGCGGACGAACGGAGGGCAGGACCATGCGACTGGATGAAATTCCGGTGGGCGACAAGCCACCTTATGAGGTCAACGTGGTCATCGAAGTGCCGCTCGGCGGCGAGCCCGTGAAATATGAGATGGACAAGGCCTCGGGCGCCATGTTCGTCGACCGGTTCCTGCACACCTCGATGCGCTATCCCTGTAATTACGGCTTTGTGCCGCACACCCTGGCCGACGACGGCGATCCGATCGATATGCTGGTCGCCGGCCGCTCGCCGGTGGTGCCCGGGGCGGTTGTGCGCACCCGGCCGGTGGGGGTGCTGATCATGCATGACGAGGCGGGTGAGGACGAAAAGGTTATGGGCGTGCCTGTGGATGCGCTGTCGCCATATTACCAGGACATCTCGTCCTACCGCGATCTGCCGCCCATTCTAGTCAACCAGGTCGAGCACTTCTTCCAGCACTATAAGGATCTGGAAGAAGGCAAGTGGGTGGAGATTGTGCGCTGGGGCAGCACCGAGGAAGCGCTCGACCGGATCCGCCAGTCGATCGAACGGCACAACGAGCAAGGGTGATGTCGGCCGATCCGCAATTCGTCGCCTTTGTATCGGATCTGCTGGCGCCGCTCGGACCGCTCACCGCGGGCCGTTTCTTCGGCGGCCACGCCTTCAAGTCCGATGGCGTGCAGTTCGCCATGGTCATGGGCAACACGCTTTACCTGAAAGTCGACGACACGACGCGTCCGGCGTTTCGCGACGCCGGCAGCGAGGCCTTCAGCTATGCCACCAAAAAGCGCCGCGTCATGGTCGAAAGCTACTATGCGGCGCCCGAAACCCTGCTTGACGACGCGGACGAACTGATCGCCTGGGCGCGCGACGCGATCGCCGCCGCACGCTGAGACCCTCCATCCAACTCCCCGAACACCGGAAACTTGCCATGACGTTTGAATTCATCGACCTGGAGCGCAGCGGACCCGTCGGCTGGTTGCGGTTCAACCGGGCCCCCGTGAATGCGGTGCACTGGCAGATGCTGGATGAACTGGAGCCGGCATTTGTGGCGCTGCATGACGATCCTTCCGTGCGCGTCATCGTGATCGCGAGCGCCCTTGAGCGTCATTTCAACAGCGGTGCGGATATCTCGACCTTTGACGGCGTCGACGGCGCCCGCATGGCGGAGTGGGTGACCACCTCGCATCGGCTGGCAAGCGCGGTGCGCAGGTCGGAAAAACCGGTCCTTGCGGCGATCAACGGGGTTGCTGTCGGCGGTGGCCTCGAAATGACCCTGCATGCGGATCTGAGATTCGCCGCGGCCGATGCCCGGCTCGGCCAGCCCGAGGTCAATATCGGGTTCATCCCGCCGGTTGCCGGCACCCAGGGTCTGGTGCGCCTCATCGGGCGCTCGCAGGCCTTCCGGATGCTCTATGGCGGCGAGCTGATCGACGCATCGAGCGCGCAGCAGATCGGTCTGGTGGATTTCGTGACGTCGCCGGACAGGCTCTTGGACGATGTCCAGGCCTATGGCGAGATGCTGGCGTCAAAGCCGGCCAATGCGCTCGCCTCGATCCGCCGCTGTCTGATCGACGGCGGCAGCCGTGACTTCGAGGCCGGCCTGGCGATTGAGCGCGCCGAAGCGATTGCGCTCGCGGATCACGACAACTTCACCGAAGGGGTCGCCGCTTTCCTCGAGAAACGCAAGGCGGAGTGGGTTTAGCTGTTTGCGTCGATGCGGTGGGCAAGATGCGTAACGTTCTGCGTGTCCCGCACTTGATGCGGGACCCAGGGCGATCAACTTCTGTAGCGCTTACCTGCCCCTGGACCCCGCATCAAGTGCGGGGCAGCGAAGTTCTTAATGTCTACATCTCAGGTGACGAAATACCGTTCACCGCACAGGCGGCCTGAACCGTGTTGCGCAGCAGGCAGGCGATGGTCATCGGGCCGACGCCGCCGGGCACCGGCGTGATGGAGCCGGCGACCTTGGCCGCGCTTGCAAAATCGACGTCGCCAACGAGGCGTGTCTTGCCGTCGCCGGCATCGATGCGGTTGATGCCGACGTCGATGACGCAGGCGCCGGGTTTGACCCAGTCACCCTTGACCATTTCAGGCCGGCCGACAGCGGCGATCAGGAGATCGGCGCGGCGGCAGACTTCGGGGAGGTCTTTGGTGCGCGAGTGGCAGATGGTCACTGTGCAGTTCTCCTGCAGCAGCAGTTGCGCCACCGGCTTGCCGACGATGTTGGAGCGGCCCACCACGACCGCTTCGACACCGGAGAGGTCGCCAAGCATATCCTTGGCGAGCAGCACGCAGCCAACCGGGGTGCACGCCACCAGGCTCGGTTGTCCGGTGGCGAGGCGGCCGGAATTGATGACATGAAAACCGTCGACATCCTTGTCCGGATCGATCGTGTCGATCACCTTGTTGGCGTCGATCTGGTCCGGCAGGGGCAGTTGTACCAGAATGCCGTGAACGGCGGGGTCTTCATTGAGGGCGCGCACCTGAGCCAGCACTTCGTCCTCGGACGCGGTCGCCGGCATGCGGTGTTCCCAGGAGTTCATGCCGGCTTCAAGGGTCTGCTTGCCCTTGTTGCGGACATAGACCTGGCTGGCCGGGTCTTCGCCGACCAGGACCACGGCGAGGCCGGGGGTCAGCCCATGGTCTGATTTCAGGGTCGCAACCGCGGCGCCGATGCGCTGGCGCAACGATTGCGCGAATGCCTTGCCGTCGATCAGTGTTGCCTCGCTCATGCGCTTCGCTCCGTTGGATTCGGTTTGTTATTGCTGCGCGTCGATAAGGGCATCGATCCGCTCGGTCAACTCCGATGTTTCCCCTGAGAGCAAAAGTGTCTTGTTGCGGTCTTTTGCGCCGGAGATGATGGAGACGTCCGACCTGGCGAGCTCCAGGGCTTTGGCCACGACCACGGCCACCGCCTTGTTGGCTTTGCCTTTCTCCGGCTGGGCGCGGACACGCACCTTGAGGGACCGGGTTCCGTCGGCCGCCTGATGGATCCCTGCGATAGTGTCGGCCGCGGATTTCGGCGTGACGCGCACCGCCAGGCGCAGGCCGTCGGCATGAGTGCTGTAAGGCCGCGCCGGCATGTGAGCAGGGCTCAGATCAGCGAAATCAACAGATACCGCAGGGCAAAGAGCGCCAGCAGCAGGACGACGAACGACAGGTCTATGCCGCCGACCCTGGGGAGGAGGCGCCTGATCGGATTGAGCATCGGGTCGCATATGCGGCTCAGGGAATCGAAGACCATATAGACGAAATGGTTGTTCAGATTGATCGCGCCGAAGGCCGCCATCCAGGTCATCACCGCGCAGACGATGACAATGGTGATGACGATGTTGAAGGCGGTGATGATCAGGAAAAGCACCGCCTCGCCCGGGTTGGCGAACAGCAGGTACTTGATGAACACCAGGATCAGGATCAGGACCAGCGGCGACAGGTCGATGCCGCCGAGATTGGGCATGAAGCGCCGGATCGGGTTCAGCAACGGCTCGGTGGCGCGGTTGATCAGATTGTAGACCATGCCGACATACTGGTTCGCCGGATTAACGACGTTCAGGACGACCAGCCAACTCATGATGACGCCGGCGATGATGATCCAGATCATGATGTCGATGGCCATCGATATGACGCCGACGATAAAGTCCATGGGGTCTTGGTCCTGCTGCGCTGGGTTGTGAGGTGCACATGTAGCGTTCGGCACGGATTTGCGCAAGCATCGCCGCACCGGGCGGTAAATGCCCGGCCGGCAACGGGGTTCTTGACAGGCACGCGGTGCGAAGCCTACATAGCCTCCATCTCGTGGGGCCGTAGCTCAGTTGGGAGAGCGCTGCGTTCGCAATGCAGAGGTCGAGAGTTCGAATCTCTTCGGCTCCACCATCAAAAACCGGCAGTTTCGTGCCGGTTTTTCGTTTTCTGGGCGCAAAGGACTCGCACCCTTCCACGCGATGTCCGGCGCAGTCTGATCCGGCCGCGGCGTTCAATCCTGCGAAAACACCCCTTCAAACGGATTGGCGTGGATCACTTCGGCTTCGAGGTGGGCGCGCAGGGCGTCGACGTTGAGGGCGTGCTCCTCGATCATGTCGGCACAGTCGGCGATGATGGCGTCGACATCGCCCATGATCTTGAGCTTCTTGAAAAGATCCTCGACCTCGATCCCGATGCTTTCGCCGACCAGTTCCATCAGATTGACGATCTCGAACGGCTTGCCCTCGCCCAGATGGCAGGTTTCGCGGTGGCAGGGATGGAAGATAGTGGCCAGCGTGTCGACATCGGCGGCGATGCAGGCGTCGAACTCCTCTTCCAGAAGCTTCTCCTTGAAATCGGGCAGCAGCGTCAGATAGTTGGACGAGATGCCGACGCGCTGAACCTCCGGCAGGGCGATGTAGTCGACGCCGGGGATGGCCTTCGCGATTTGGATCGCCGCGTCGCGGGCGCCGGGGACGCCGGGACGTTCGACCAGGGCGACACGCCGGTTGACCGGTCTGGTCATGAGCGGTTTGAGATCATCAAGCCGGCCGGCCAGCCAGATATAGAAGGCCATCATCTGGAACGGCGCGGGGGCCTGGTTCGCGCGTTCGAAGGTGGGAAAATTGATATCTCCGAACTGCACCACGCAGCTCGGGCACCAGGCGAGCACCTCCGGCGCCCTGGTGGCGGAGAAATTGCCCATGGTGCGGTTTGAAATGGTTTCGGCGGTCTTCGTGTCGCCTTCGCGGAACTGGAAGATGCCGCAGCACTGGCCCGGCCCGCCCATCACCTCATAGGGCACGTCCATGGCGTCGAGCACTTCGAGGCAGAGCAGGCCGATATGGGGCGTGCGCAGCATGTTGCAGCCGGTGTAGTAGACCACTTCGGGGTCGCGGGTGGCGTTGCCCTGCTGCCGGTTGGGCGGATTGATGCGCTCCAGAATGTCGGCAGGCAACTGCATGCGCGACAGGGCGCGCACCGCGTTGGACATGGTGCCGAAGCTGTGCCGGCCGTTGGCGCGGGCGGCCTCTTCGCCCTTGCCGCGTCGGGTCCGGAGGCGGGCCATGGCCAGCATGAAGCGCGGATTGACCGCTTCGGGGCAGGCCTCGATGCAGTGGCCGGAGCCAGTGCAGATTTCTGCCCATTCAAGACTTTCGGGCGAAGCCTCGCCGCCGCGAAGCAGGTCGATGATGCTTGAGACGAGTTTGCTTCCTGCCTCGTCGCTCGAGGCATCGAGCCCGGCCGGTTCCGGCATCGGGCAGACCGCGGCGCACTTGCCGCACAGGGTGCAGCGGTCCAGAATCTCTTCTTCAATCCGCAAGTCGATGGCGTCGTCGAACGTGGTCATGACCGCTCCCGCAGGTTGGGTGTGCGGCATGATAGCAGAATGTGCGGGCAGCGAAAACGCGGGGCGACCAAGGCTGATGATGCGGACGCGCGAAAGCGCCGTCGTCTGCCGTGACGGTCAGGTGAGGATGTTGAGGGCTTCTTCCTCGAGCCGGGCGGCGGCCTCGAAGACTTTCAGGTTCGCCTTGTAGCTGATTTCCGCGAGCTTCAAGTTAATGATCCCTTCCGCCAGGTCGGGTATCGGCAGCGATGCAAAACCGAGGGGCGCGCCACCGGATGTGGACGGGTCGGCTGGTGCCGAAGCCTCGGACGTGGCTGCCGCGCCGGCATGCACGATATCGCGCGCGGCGCGTTCGAACTGCGCCGTTGCGGTTCTGATGCCGCCGGCGGAGATGGAGAGTGCAGAACTCATGGAGGAGAGCCTAAGGGGTCGCCTTTAAACTTCGGTAAAGACAGGTGGTAAACGAGAGGAACCGCAACGAAGGGGTCGAAATGCGTTTCCTCTCGTCTTCCGTCAGCTGACTACGCAGTACCCCAGGTCAGCTCTGCCTCTTTGGTCGCAAACGCCGTGCCAACCTGAAACGGCGCCCGGAACACAATATGTAGGGGGTGGGCGTGGAGGGGCCACAAGATGCAAGTCTCGCGATTCGCACCTGTTGCAATTTGCAATGCGACTTGCACGGCCCCGGCAACTGTTACCGGAAGCTTAAGCGCCGGCCTTCGTGGTTAAACCGATGTCAGCGCCTGGCGGGCTTCGTCTTCGAGCCACTGGGTCATGCGCCGGTAGGGCACCGGGCCATAGCTTATGCGCGCGACACCGAGACTGGCCAGGGTCTGCGCATTCGGCACATGGGGCAGGGCGATGATGTTCACCGGCAGCGGTGACTGTTCGCATAGCCGGCCGATAAGGCTGTCCTCGGCAAGCCCGGGAGCGAAGAAGCCGTTTGCGCCGGCCTGTTCGTACGCCTTGGAGCGCTCCACCGCCTCGTCCAGCATGGCCTGGTCATGGGCCTCCGGCTTTGCTTTCAAAAACAGATCGGTGCGGGAATTGAGGAAGACGGGCGCGCCCGATCTGTCTGCGGCCGCACGCGCCGCCGCGATTCTCGGTGTCTGGTCGGCAATGTCATAAAGACCCGAGCCGCCGACGATCTGATCTTCGAAATTGAACCCGGCCGCTCCCGCAGCTGTGGCCCGCGACACGGTTTCGGCGACGGTTTCAGGCGCGGTGCCATAGCCACCTTCAAGATCCGCCGATACGGGAAGGTCCACCGCCTTGACGATGCGGCTCAGGTTGTCCATCGCCAGATCGAGCGGGATCTGCTCGCCGTCGGGAAACCCGTGCGCTGCCGCAACCGGCCAGCTCCCGGTTGCGATCGCCTTTGCCCCGGCGCCTTCAACCGCTTTGGCGCTGCCGGGATCCCAGATGTTGAACAGGATCACCGGGTCGCCCCGCTTGTGCAGTTCATGAAAGGTGCGTACGGCGTCGGCGTGGCTCTGCATAAATCTTCGCTCCTGTATCAATCGTCGCTGTGCGGTTTGCGTTGAGGTTTTCAGGCTCGCATCGCGCGCGGGCCGCAACGGGTATCATATAATACGGCGCTGCGCTGCCTGCCCGCGGAAACTGTGATCAGGCTTGAACGCCATTCCCGTCTGCCCGGGCTGTCTTCGTGGGCCCGTGCACGCATTCTGCACGACGGCGCCGCTATTCGGTCATCTGTATCACGAAATTTCCGACAACTAATCATGGTGCGGCCTCTTCAGAACCCAATCGCCGCCGCGTTCGATGCCTACCTAAGCGCTCCAGAGGGTGGGTACCAGCAACGCGGCGCACGAGATGTTCGCATCGAAATGTCCGCACAATGAAATGGAGTGTGTCACATGAAATTGACGCCAATCGCATTTGCGCTGGGAACCATGTTCGTTTCCAGTGCCGCTTTTGCAGCAGCCGACTTCGTGACTGTCGACGTCAACGCCGATGGCCAGATTTCGATGGAGGAAGCGGCCGTCAAGGTTCCGGAAATGACGGCAGAACAGTTCAAGGCCGCCGACGCCAACGGTGACGGCGTCCTGTCGGCGGACGAGTATGCCGCCGCCATGGCGCAGTAGCCTTCATCCAGTGCCGGGGGCTTTGTCCGGGCGGGTGTGGAGAGTCCCGTTCAGACACTGCCCCTCACAGGCAGGCCGGGCGCCTCGTGCGCCCGGCCCATATCGTTCCGCTGAAAGGGTCCGACGCGAACCGGAAGTCGCCGGCGCCTCTGCTGCCGGCCTGGAAGAAACGACCGTTTCAGCCGTTTGAGCGCCCGACCTCGACCCAGTGATCGATGAAGTTTTCGAGCCAGGCTTTGACCGGTGGGTCATGGATGGCGCGGCCGGCGAAATGATCTGCACGCTGCTGGGCGCCCTTCATGGTGAGCCGCGGGGCACCGCGCACGGTCCATTTGTGCAGCATCGCCAGGGTCACTTCGGCATGGAACTGAACGCCGAAAGCCGCATTGCCATACTGAAAGGCCTGACACTCGAAGTGATCTCCCTCGGCGAGCAGCTTGGCGCCCTTGGGCAGGTCGTTACCCTCGTTGTGCCACTGATAGACGTGGCCCGGCCAGGCGCAGATGTCGGCACCGCAGGAGGTCGGCCGGATCGGGTAATAGCCGATCTCGACATAGCCGTGCTTGTGCTTGTAGACCGGACTGCCCAGGTGTTTCGCCATCATCTGGGCGCCGAGGCAGACGCCGAGGAACGGACGGTCGTGTTTCAGGGGGACCTCGATCCAGTCGATCTCGCGGCGGATGAAGGCTTCCTTGTCGTTGACGCTCATGGGACCGCCGAAGATGACGGCGCCGAAATGCTCGCTCATGCAGGTGGGAAGCGGATCGCCGAAGCGCGGCCGGCGGATGTCGAGTTGAAAGCCGCGGGCCTCGAGCACCTGGCCGATGCGGCCCGGGGTCGAGTGTTCCTGATGAACGATGATGAGAATCTTCTCAGTCATAAACAGGAGCGATGCTGATCCCTACATTGCACTGATGCCGCCATCGAGCTTGAGTTCCGCACCTGTCATAAACCGTGATTCGTCGCTTGCCAAATAGAGAACCGCATAGGCGACATCGTCAACCGTGCCAATGCGGCCGAGCGGAATCTGCCGGGTCAGCTTGGCGCGCATCTCGTCGCGGTTCGGTCCCCTGACCACATCGTCGATCATGGCGGTGTCGACAAAGGCCGGATGAATGGAATTGGCGCGGATGTCATAGCCCTTGCGGGCGGCATGCAGCGCCACCGACTTGGTCATCAGCCAGACGCCGGCCTTGGCCGCGTTGTAGGCCGCAAGATTGTGCCCGGCGATCAGGCCGGAGATCGACGAGATGTTGACGATGGCGCCCGGCGCATGGTCGCGCATCAGCGGCAGGGCCGCCTTGCAGCCGAGAAACACCGATGTGAGATCGACATCGATGGTGCGCTGCCACTGGTCGAAATCGAGGTCCTCGACGGAACCGGGTATGCAGATGCCGGCATTGTTGACCAGCACGTTGAGGCCGCCCATGAGCCGGCAGGCTTCTTCCAGGGCGTGCGGCCAGCGGTCCTTGTCCGTGACATCGAGCTCCACGGCGAAGGCCTTGCCGGGATGGCCGTCGGCAATCTCGGCTGCTGCCCTGGATGCGCCCTCCAGATCGATATCGGCAAGCACGACGGTGCCGCCTTCGCGGGCGAGCATCCGGGCCGTTGCTTCGCCGATGCCGGCGGCGGCGCCGGTGACGAAAGCCATTTTGCCGTCAGCCCGCCCCATCGGTCAGGACTGCAGCCTTTTGATGATGGGCAGGAGCACGGAGCGCGGAATGAACTTGGCGGAATGGGCGAGAAACTTGTTCGGGAAGCCGGTGATCACCGCGCGCCGGCCCTTCTTGAAGCCGGCATAGCCGATCCGGGCGACGTCTTCGGGCGACATCACCGGCTGGGTCTTGAGCAGGAGCGAATCGTCCAGGTCGGCGCGGCGCTGGAAATCGGTGGCGGTCGGGCCCGGCGCCACCGACGTTACCTGTACGCCGTGCGGTTTCAGTTCGACGGAGAGCGCCTCGGTGAACGAGCCGACAAAGGCCTTTGTCGCGTAGTACACCGCCATATTGGGGCCGGGCATATAGGCCGCGGTCGAGGAGACGTTGATGATGCCGCCGCCGCCGCGCTGTTTCATCGACCTGGCGCAGCGCAGGGTCAGCTCGGTAAGCGTGCGGATATTGAGATCGATCATTTCCAGCTGCTCGTGCACATCGAGCTCGACCGCTTCGCCGCGCAGGCCGTAGCCGGCATTGTTGACCAGAACATCGGGGCTCAGCCGGCGCCGCCGCAGTTCGGCGTCCAATTGGTCGGCGGCGTGCGGTTTGGCAAGGTCATGGGGAATGGCGACGGTTTCCACGTCAAGCTTGGTGGCGATGACGCCGGCGACCCGGTTGAGTTCTTCGTCGGAACGCGCCACCAGAACCAGGCGATGCCCGTCGCGGGCAAGCTCATAGGCGAACGCCTCACCGATGCCGCCTGAAGCGCCTGTGATCAGCGCCACCGGTTGTTTAGCCGGCCCCTCAGCCATGTGCCGTTCCCTTCCGGACTTTGCCGGTCAGTCTTCCAGTCCGAGCCGGGCCGCGACCCGCTTGCGCAGAACCACCCGCTCGCGGGTGGAGATGCGCAACAGCTCGGCCACCCGCCACACCAGATGTGCCTCGTAATCATCTATCACCTCGTCGGAAAGTACAATCTCCCAGAGCATTTCGACGATATCCGAGCGGCCCTGGGGATCGAGGTGTTCGGTGAGAACGCGGGTGTAGCTGTAGAGATCGACCGCGCCCGCGTCATGGGTGCGCCCGCGTGCAATGAGGTCGGCGGTCTGCTCGTCGGAGAGCTCGAACCGGTTTTTGACCAGGGCGAAAAGCCGTTCGGCCTCTTTGGCGTCCTCGTCGCCGTCGATGAGGCTGGCATGGACGAGCAGTGCCGCCGTTGCCACACGCAACGCGGTTTCGTCGGGCGCTCCGGCGGCTTCCGCGTTGCCGGACGCCTGGAATATGCTGGTCAGCTTTTCCCACATATTGGGTGGACCCGGTGTCAGTTATGACTTGGCCGGTTTATGGCGGCATGCGCCGCGTCCGTCCAATGAATAATTCGTCAGACGGCTCTTCGCATCATGTGCACGCGCATCACTTTACAGAGCGTGCGGGCTGGTTGTAGCTTGCGTCGCGACCGTGGGGCACCAGATTGGTAACGGGTGAGGGGTGGTGATGAGTTGGTCGCCGGAGAAGACAACGGTCAATTCCTGGAACGAGTGGGATCCGTTGAAACATGTGATCGTCGGTGTCGCCGACGGCTGCTGCATCCCGCCGCCGGAGCCGGCGCTCGATGCCAAGGTGCCGGAAGATTCCGACATGCGCGGACAATGGGGACCGCGGCCGCAGGAGACGGTGGACGCGGCCAACGCACAACTCGACAATTTTGCAAAGCTGCTCGAAGACCGCGGCATTCGCGTCGACCGGCCGGATCCGATTGATTTCTCGCAAGCCATTGCCACGCCCGACTGGGAGACCGGGTCGGGCTTCGGCTGCATGCCGCCGCGCGACGTGCTGCTCACGGTGGGCTCGGAGATGCTCGAGGCGACCATGTCCTATCGCTGCCGGTGGTTCGAGTATCTCTGCTACCGCCCGCTTCTGAAGGAATATTACGAAGCCGATCCGAAGATGCGTCACGAAGCGGCGCCGAAACCGCGCCTCACCGATGCGGACTACCGCCCGGACTATCTGTCGGACAGGATCGGTGTCGAAAAGCGCCTCGAATGGACGGCGGACAAGTTCTTCGTCACCACCGACGAAGAGCCGCTGTTCGATGCCGCCGACACGCTGCGCTTCGGCAGGGATCTGGTGGTGCAGCACGGCTTCACCACCAATCTCAAGGCGATCGACTGGCTGCAGCGGCACTTTCCCGAGCACCGGGTGCATGCGGTCAACTTCCCCGGCGACCCCTATCCCATTCATATCGACGCGACCTTCACGCCGCTGAGGCCCGGGCTCATCATGAACAACCCGGACCGCCGCCTGCCGGACGACCAGCGCGGCCTGTTCGAGAAGAACGGCTGGGAGATCATCGAAGCGGCGCGCCCCGCGCACAATTCGCCGCCGCCGCTGTGCTATTCCAGCGTCTGGCTCTCCATGAACGTGCTGGTGCTCGATCCCAAGACCGTTTGTGTCGAGGCCTCCGAGGTCAACCAGCTCGAGCAGCTCGACAAGCTCGGCTTCGAGGTGGTGCCGGTGCCGTTCCGCGACGCCTACGCGTTCGGCGGCGGGTTGCATTGCGCCACGGCCGATGTCTACCGCGAGGGCGGGTGCGAGGACTACTTCCCGCACCAGCCGCGCGAAATCTGAGGATACAAGCCGATCCGTGTCCCGCACTTGATGCGGGACCCAGGGGCTGCACGCAAAGCCGTAGGGTTTGGCCCTGGACCCCGCATCAAGTGCGGGGATTGCCAAGTATGGAGATGAACAAACAGACTAAGAAGATGGGATACTAATAGTACCCCTGATAGGGCTTCTGGTGGGTGCCCTGGTAGACATAGTCGATCATGGTCACGAAATCGAAGACCGGCAGGCCGGTGGCCTTCTGCACGGCGCTTGAGTAAGGCGGCATCAAGGAGCATTCCAGAACGATGGCGCCGAGATCGGGGTGCATCTCCTGCATTTTGCAGGCCTCGGTCACGACCTCTTGCTCGATGAGATCGGAATCGAGCTCGCCGCCCTCCTCGAGGATCGCCCATTTGAAGTGCTCATAGTCTTCCATGCCGTGGACCACGACGTTGATCTCGCTTTTCACACCGGCCATTTCGAGGACCTGGTTGCCGAGCGAGCGACGTGCCGCAGTGAGGCATCCGATGGGGCGCGAGGGGTCGAACATCTGGGAGAGGAAGGGGATCTGCATGAGGCTCGACATGCAGACGGGCACCTGAACGGACCGGGAGACCGCCGCCTGGTACTTCACCAGAAAGCCGCAGTCGGACGTGATGCCGCGCACGCCGAAACGTTCCAGTTCGCGCGCCGCCTCGATGATGTCGTCGATAACGTCCTGATCGCCGGCCTTGACCCTCTCGAAGGTCAGCCCCTTCACCAGCTTGTAGAGCACCGGATAGCCGTAGCTCGTTGCATTGCCCACATCGCCTGGAATGAACGGTCCGCGATAGTCGAGCAGGAGAATGCCGATGGCATGGCCATAGGTGTCGGCGTCACGGGTGCGGTATTTGGGCATGGGCTGTCTCCTGCGCGATAGCGGTGGACAACAAGTATACGCCAAGTGTGAGCGGACATGAATGGCTGAAAAAGCGGTTCACGGGGACGCTGCTCCGGATTACCCTCACGGATGTTCGAGAGGAGACCGGTGATATGCGCGAAGCAGACTTTCTGATCCTGGGCGCGGGCATTGGGGGCACGTCCTGCGCCAACTGGCTGTCCGAGGACCATTCCGTCATCGTGCTGGAGATGGAGCACCAGCCGGGCTACCACACCACCGGCCGTTCCGTGGCGGTCTATACGGAGGCCTATGGGCCGCGCACGATCCGGGCGCTGGCCAAATCCGGCTACGAATTCTTCACAAATCCGTCTACCTCCTTCACCGACATTCCGCTGAGCCGGCCGCAGGGCCTGTTCTTCGTGGCGCGCGAAGACCAGCGGGCGTCCATCGAAGCCGGGCTCGCCGCGGTTCAGGAACTTTCTCCCGACATCCAGATGATCTCCACCGACGAGGCCGTCGCCAGGATCCCGGTGCTGCGGAAGGACTATCTCGGTGCCGCCTTTCTCGATCCGGCCGCCCTGGCGCTCGACGTCAATGCGATCCACCAGGGCTACATTCGCGGGCTCACCCGCAACGGCGGCGAGATCGTCTGCAACGCCGAAGCGACGCTGTTCGAACGCAAGGGCGGCAAATGGCATGTCTCGACGCCGGCCGGCGAGTTTGCCGCCCCGGTGGTGATCAACGCGGCGGGCGCCTGGGCCGATGTGGTGGCCGAGCGCATCGGCGCCCGGTCCATCGGCCTGCAGCCCAAGCGGCGCACGGTGATCGCCTTCACACCGCCCAATGTGGAGATCGACGAGAACTGGCCGGTGGTGATCGACTGCGACGAGGAGTTCTATTTCAAGATCGATGCCGGTGCAGTGCTCGGATCGCCCGCCGACGAAACCCCGGTTCCAGCCCAGGACGTGCAACCCGAAGAGATCGACATCGCCTATACGATCGACCGCCTCGAGCGGGCCACCACCATGAAGGTGGACAGGCTGATCCGCAGCTGGGCGGGCCTGCGTTCGTTTGTCAGCGATGGTGTTCCGGTGGTCGGCTACGCCCCGGATCTTGAAGGCTATTTCTGGTGCGCCGGACAGGGCGGTTACGGCATCGAGACCTCGAACGGCATGGGGCAGGCCTCCGCCGGGCTTGCCGCGGGCATCGGCCTGCCGGCCCATATCAAGGCGCTCGGCGTCAGCGAGGCCGATCTGGCACCGAACCGGCTGTGGGACGCGTGAGGGCAGAGCCGGCCTGTGTTCAAAATTACGTGACGTCGCACCGAATCTCCTGCGCCGGCTGCTTTCAGCCGTTAGGCTGCCCTGGACCCTTGCAGTTCCGCTGCTTCGGGGTCGGTTGGTGCAGATCAGTTGATAAGGTGGTGTCATGCGTAAAAGCACATTTCTTCTCGGGTTTCTCATGCTGGCGGCGATTGTTCTGGGCGTCGTCGGCGCGGCCATTCCGGATGCCGCCCTCGCGCAGGCCGGCAAGCGCGGCATCGAAAACGTCAAGGGCGACGTCTACCGCTTCCAGAACAGCTTCCACTACGCCATGCTCGTCGAGACCGCTGACGGCATCGTCGTCACCGATCCGATCAATGCCGAGGCGGTGGCATGGTTGAAGGCGGAGGTCGCCAAACGGTTCAACAAGCCGGTGACCCATATGGTTCTGTCGCACCATCACGGCGATCACGCATCCGGCGGCGAGGCCTGGGGCGACGGACTGACCGTGATTGCCCATGAGAAGGCGGCGGAGCATATCGCGGCCGGCAAGGTGACGACGGCGACGCCGACTAAGACCTTCGCCGACAAAATGAGCTTCACAACCGGCGGCAAGACCTTCGAGCTGACCTATCTCGGCGTCGGCCATTCGGACGATCTCATTGCCGTGGTGGTGCGACCTGAAAACGTCGCCTTCGTGGTCGACGCGGTGTCGCCGCGCCGGGTTCCGTACCGTGATTTCCCGAACACCGACATCGACAAGCTGATCGGGCAGATCAAGGTCGTCGAAGGCCTTGACTTCGAAATCCTGGCGCCGGGCCACGGGCCCATCTCCGGACCGCAGGATGCGACGGACATGCGGGTCTATGTCGAGGAGCTCAAGGCAGCGGTGCTGGCGGAACTCAAGGCCGGCAAGCCGGTCGACGACATCGTCGCCTCCGTCACCATGGAGAAGTACAAGGACTGGGGCTCCCGCGACAGCTGGCTCGAACTCAACGTGCGCGGCATGGCGCGCTGGCTGCAGGAAGCGGGGAAGGTGGAGTAAGCCGGTTGGCAGAGTCCGGGCCTGCAACAACCGGATGGAAACTTCCAAACTCCGCGCCAAGCATTACGCCGCTCCCGCGAACGCCGGAGCGGCGCCCTTTTTGGACGGAGGAGAGATGCCTCTTTCGCCACCTGCGGGATGCTGGTTCCCTACAGACACGCCTCGAACAATGGCCGAGTGTTGTCCGCCGTTATCTCGATGGGATTGCCGCCGGTTCGGCAGGACAGTCAGAAGCTGAGAACATCACGTGGAGCAAGCGTCGGGTTTCCGAGGCAAAACAGATACTTCGCCGCAGCGGGTGGAGGAGCCGAAAATGACCCACTCCGCACCGCCACAACGAGAAACTACGCAACTTTGTCGGCGATTTGGGGTGCGCCAGAGTCGGGTTCGCCTGCGTCACGCGGGTGTGACGCTCGGACAGCGGCGATGGTCTTTGCGAGGTCGTCTCCTCCCTTCATGTCCACCAACACCAGGTTGCCATGGGCGGCGGCCGAACCGAGAGTGTCAAGCCGGTTGGTGTCCATGAGCAACGCCATCGCCTGTTCGGCGGTGATCACGCCGGTGAGTTTGTTCACAGCCTCCTCAAGACCCTGGGCGATCTCATCGCGCATTTCTCGCATACCCTGGCCCTGGAGCTTCTTCGATTCCTTCTCGGCCAGTGCGACGCCCACAAGCTCGATTCGCTTGGCGTCGGCGATGTTCTGCGCAGCTTCTTTCTCGCGCTCCGAAGCGATGACGCGATTGAATGCTTCGCGAACCTCCTGGCTCGGCTGCGGTTCATCAATCAGAACATTCTCGATCGAATATCCGTACTGCACGAACTGCTCTTCGAGAGCCTCTTGAACCTGCGCTTCAATGGCATCGCGATTCTGGTAGAGATCGATCATGGTCATGCCAGAGGCTGTCTGGCGCGCATTGTTCAGGACGTAGCTGGTAATCTGCTGCTCTGGATTCTCAAGTTCATAGTGAGCCCGGACCGCGCCGGCCGCTTCACTGCTCGCACGATACTGAACCTTGACGGGCAGGGTCATAAAAGCGTTGTCCTTGGTTTTCACCGAGACGTCGGCGCCGATTTCCTGCAACTGCAGGTTCACGGCAGCAACGACAGTGTCGATTGGCCAGGGCAGTTTAAGGCTCAGTCCCGGCAGCCGTGCGTTGTCGAGGGGTCTGCCGAAGCGTTCGATGACTTTGGCATGCTTGCCCGGCGTGACGACAATCATGGTCGCGAAGACGACCAGACAGAGTGTTGTCAGGACAATAAGCTCCCAGGAGAGCAAAAAGCTTTGAACCACATCGAGAATTTGCATGGGCGGACCTTTCTACAGTTTTGCGGATTTGCGGCTCGCTCATCCGCGTTAATTCGTTTGCAAAGTTCTGGAGACTCAATAATATATGGTATGTTTTTCTAAAGAATCAACATAGTGAAGATGTATTGTCTTTTGTCATGTATATATTAATACAATACGCAGTATGTTTCATTAATTATTAAAATTATACAATATTTATATTTATGATGTTTGCGCTTCAGCGCATTTGAGTCCAAAATATATCGTATCTTGAGTGTTTTTCGGAATAACTAAGTTAATGAGCTGCGGCGCCGGGCATTGTTGACTCGCTCTCAATCCCTGCAGTGCGATGAGCACGCGAACTCCCGGAGCCGAATTTGGGCCGGGCTCGGTTCCGCGCGATGTCGGTGGCTTGCACCCATGCCGACGCAGACAGGATCGACTGCGGAAATCTGCTTCGCCTCTGATTCTGCAGTATCTACAGGCACGCCTCCAACAGCGCACGCGTGTTTTCCGCGGTCATCTCGACGGGATTGCCGCCGGTGCTCGGGTCGGCGAGGGCCGATGTGATGAACCGGTCGAGATCGGGGTGGGTGACGCCGAGGGCGGTCAGGTTTTCCGCAACATCCATCGGCTGCAGTGTTTTATTTCGACTCCGTTTCCGACAGTGCCTTTGCCACCTCCCGACCAAAATCCGTCAACATTGGCAATCCGCTGTCTTTGTCCTGAATGATACCAATTTCCTTTAGCCGGGTTGCGTCCCTAAAGTCCGGCGTCGTGATGGTGTCGCCATTCATCTGGCGAATAAGCATTGCTTCACCCCAAGACAATTCATTGAGAATGGTGCTTATCGTCATGTTCAATCAGCCTCCTTTCAGTCGCAATATTGGCTGTTGGCCGCTTCAGTCGCCGTTATCCCTGAGAGCTGCCATGAAGCATCAGGTCAAAAACCCAAGGCGTCAAGATGCGCGATCATGCCATAATAATTGCCGGGCGCAGGACGTGTGCTGACGGTCCTTCACGAAATTGTTGAGCCTCTGCGGAAAGGCCGCGTTCTCGCGCAGAGACCGGGAGTTCGGTGCCCTGGCGGCCATTTTCAGGTGACAAACGGACGTCACAAGGTCGGCCCCGCTACGGCGAAAAGTGGCCGAGGCCGTGTGGAAACGCGGCTTGGGGTGCATTTTTGGCAGCGTTTGTCGGGCCTGAGAATGCAGCGTGCATTTTGGCGTGCGCGTACACTCAGGTGGTGATGGCGCTGATCAGCTGC
>JAJFHL010000019.1 GCA_021775615.1 Hyphomicrobiales bacterium | reverse complement strand
GTCGGCGGCAGCGCCGAAATCCTGGCCGAGCTGATCTGCTCTGCCGGCGGCACCTATGGCGGGCCTTCGAACTTCACGCCGTCTCCGACGACGGATTGCCCGCAGATCGAGGATCCTCTTTCGGACCGTCCGGCGCCTGTCTTCAGCGGGTGTGATCACACCAATCTTAGAATCGTGTCAGACGACGACGATGATGATGATGTAACTCTGCTCTACCCAGGTGTTTATTGTGGCGGTATTGAGATTAAGGATTCACGGGTTGAATTTCGTCCCGGTACATACATCATCAAGGATGGACCGATAAGCATAGTGGCGAATGCGCAGGTTTGGGGAGAGTATGTTGGATTCTACTTGTCTGGCAACGCTTCGGTGTTCAATTTCGGCAGCCAGTCGGATGTAGACTTCACAGCCCCGAAAGATGGACCGCTCGCGGGAATCCTGTTCTTTGAAGACCGCGATGCCCCGTTGCATCGCAGACATGTCATCAGCAGCAAGAGAGCGGACAACCTGTTGGGCACGATCTATCTCTCGCGCGGGGTATTCGTGGTTTCGACCAACAACAAGGTTGCGCAGAATTCGGCCTACACCGCCGTGATTGCCAACCGCATCGAGCTGTCGAAGAGCCCCAACCTTTACCTCAATGCGGACTACGGCAGCACAGACGTTCCGGTACCCAACGGCATCGGTCCGGTTGGCGGCAACGTCTATCTCGAGAGATGATCAAGATTGGGAACGAAACGGCCTTTACCGTTCACATTCGCCCTGAGCTGATACGCTGGTTCACGCCCTGAGGTCAACCTGGTCCCGTTTGCTGGATCTTAGTTGATCATGCGGATGCCAGGGTGTTCCACACTTTCCGCAAATTTTTCAAAGCAAAATTACATAAAAAATATACCATGAACTTTCGCGGTGTCTGCTGAAGTCAACAATTATTAGGTATTTTTTTGTCCTTATGATTCAATTTTTATTAAATAGTTTTTCAAAATATCCTAATTTACTGTCGTATTTGTAATCGATATTTCTCTTTGGTGCGTGATTTAGAAACTATTCTAGTGTATATATGTGAGCCAAGATCGAATTATTGATGACGTTACAGTAACCAGGACATATCGTTATGGCCCACCGAAACTGCAGTCTCGCCACTCTCGTGAACCTCGCGTCACGCTGGACCTCGGATGTTCGGGGCAATGTCGCGATGATGTTCGGGATCACGCTGCTGCCGATTATGCTGGCGGTCGGTGTCGCCATCGACTATGGGCAGGGTGCCGCGGTGCAGCAGAAGCTCGCCGGAACCGTCGATTCCATCGCCCTGGCGGCAGCGCGCAGCCATGATGACGACCAACTGCGCCAGACCATCGGCCAGAAGTTCCTCGACGCCAATATGGACATGTATGGCCCGGGCGTCGTCATCCAGAGCCTCATCGTCGAGTTCGACGACGAGACCAAGACCGTGACGGTCAGGGTGGTGGCCGAAGTGCCTACGCATCTCATGTCGATCGCCGGCATCGACAGCCAGATCATTTCAAGCGAAAGCACGGTCTCCTATGAAGGCCATGTCTCCGAGCCGGTGTCGCTCGCCCTGGTGCTTGACGTTTCCGGCTCAATGGGCTGGAACAACAAGATCGGCACGCTGCGCACCGCCGCGACCCATCTGCTCGACAAGCTGCGCACCGCAGATCCCGATGCCATCTATGTGCGCACCGGGCTGGTGACCTACTCCAACCGGATCCGGCACACCGAGACAATGGACTGGGGCATCGATCAGACCCGTCCGGTGGTACAGTCGCTGTCCGCCAATGGCGGCACCGCATCCACCGCCGCGGTCTCGGCGGCCGGCGGATGGTTGCGCGGCAACTCCGAGAATGCCCAACATGCGCATCAAGCGGTGCATGAAGGCGAAGAGTTCGAACTGCATCGCTTCATGATCTTCATGACCGATGGTGACAACAACAACCGGTCCGACGACAGAGGGACAGAGCGGCAGTGCGATCAGATCAAGGCGGACGGCGTTGAGATCTTCACCGTCGCCTTCGAGGCGCCGCGCCGCGGGCGCGACCTGCTGGAATATTGTGCCACCTCCGAAGACCACTATTTCGATGCCGACAACTCGGCCGACTTCCTCGCTGCGTTCGAGGAGATCGGCGACCGCATCGAATCCGCCTTCCTGCGCATCGTCCAATAGAGATATAGAGCGGGGTCAGGAAAAGTGAACATCGGTTTTCCGTCCGATCCCGCTCTAACTTAAAAGGATCGATCACGTTTTATCGACTTAGGTGTAACCACCTAAGTCGATCGTGATCTAACCAATGGATCAGCCGCCCGGGCCTTTAAGGCTCAGGGCGGCGTAGTCCGTTTTGGCGTCCTCGACGAATGTGTAGTCGCGGCGTACCTGGTCGATCTGGCCGGTGTCCACCTCGAACCGTACGAGCGTTTCTTCGTCGCCGAAGTTCAGCGGTTCGGCGGTCTCGTCCGCCCAGGGCGCGCAGAACATGGAACCGCCCCAGTCGGCGCCGGCACGGTTCAGGCTCAGGAGATAGACCTGGTTTTCCACCGCCCGGGCGACCACGAAGTGGTACCAGCTCCAATAGGACTCGTCCTTGAAGTAGGCGCCGCAATGGAGCACGACCTGGACACCGTGGTTCCGGCACAGGGTGCGGGTGAGGTCCGGGAAACGGATGTCGTAGCAGATGATCGGCGCCAGCCTGACGCCGTTCACGTCGAAGACGAACAGGGTGTCGCCCTCTTCGAAATATTCCTTTTCCATGGAGGCGCCATACTGCGCCAGATGCAGCTTGTCGAAATGGCCGGCGGCCTTGCCGTCCGGGCCGATCAGCGCATGGGCAATGCGGAAGCCATTGTCGGCCTCTCGCGCAAAGCCATAGAGAATATGACAGCCATGTGCTTCGGCGACCTTGCTGAAGGCGCTGAAGGTCGGACCGCCGAGGGGCTCGGCAAGCTCTTCCAGGGCGGCGAAGCTGGCGCGCGAGTAATCGATCGAAGAGAGCTCCGGCAGCACCACGAGATCGGCGCGCTCCTCGCTCAGCGCCTCGTCGATGAGGCCGGAGAGGCGGTCGACATGGGCATCGCGCGCCGCCGCATCCGGCGTCGGCGGCACATGGATCTGGGCGGCGAGAATGGACAGAGAGGGCATGGCGGGCTCGGTGGTGGACGGTTCCGGAACAAAGGCTGAGCGCATGGTAACGTTCGGGTGGGGCGTATCAAGCTAAGTCCGTGTGTTGGTGAGATCCAACTGTCGGATCCAAACGTCATACCCGCGAAAGCGGGTATCCGGTCCACTTTAAAATTCATGTTTCGTAGCGGAAGTCTGGATTCCCGCTTTCGCGGGAATGACGTTGATAAACGTGTTTCAAACCGTTCCCGCGGTTGGCGCGATCGCAAACAGCCCGTGCATCTCTACCCGACAAACTCCACCAGCCGCAGCTGGAACGTGAGTGCCATGCCGGCGAGGGGATGATTGGCGTCGAGGGTGACGTTTCCGTCCGTAAGGTCGACCACCACGAGGCGCATCTCGTGGCCGTCATCATTGGTTGCGGAAAGCTCGGCGCCGACATGCAGGTCGACCTCGGCGGGAACCTGGTCGCGGTCAATCGAATGAATGAGCCCTTCGTGGCGCGGGCCGTAGGCCTCGTCCGGTCCGAGGGTCACGCTCCTGATCTCGCCAACGGTCATGCCGACAAGGGCGTTCTCGAAGCCGGGGATGACCTGGGCATCGCCAAGGGTCACCTGCAGCGGGTCGCGGCCGGCCGAACTGTCGAATTCGGATCCGTCTTCGAAGGTGCCGGTGTAGTGCACACGCACGGTGTCGCCGATTGCCGTTTGTCTCATGTTTTCGCCCGCCTCTGCTGGAATGCGGCGCAAAGTAGTGATCTGCAGTGCCGTGTCAATGCGGGTCCGACATCCGCGGATGCTCGCGGTCAGTGCAGGATGCGGCCAAGATCGAATGTCGCTTCCTTGCCGACCTGCCCATAGTGCTGTTCGAGCCATCCCCCGGCGGCATCGCGGCCGATGTCGCGCAGGTGGCAGAGGAAGGCCCATTCGGCATTGAGCTTTGATGAGGCGGACATGGCGGTGAGCGCCTCGCCACCCTCGATAAGGTGCATGCGGGTGCGCATGTAGCGGCCCGGATCGAGCTGGCCCTGGTCGATGAGGCGTGAGACGAATTCGACCGCCCGCAGCTCTTTCACCAGAGAGGCGTTGAACGAGATTTCGTTGACCCGGTTGAGGATCTCACGCGCTGTCCTGGGCGTTTCGGTGCGTTCTATCGGGTTGGTCTGAATGAGAACGATGTCCGGGGTCTCGGTCTCGTAAAAGAACGGGTAAAGCACCGGATTGCCGATATAGCCGCCGTCCCAGTAGGGCACGCCGTCGATCTCGACCGCCTGGAAGATGTGCGGCAGGCAGGCCGACGCCATCACCGCATCGGCGGTGATCTCCTCGTTGGTGAAGACCCGCACCCGGCCGGTGTGCACATTGGTGGCGGAAATGAAGAGCTGCAGGTCGGTGCAGCAATGCACGTGGTCGAAGTCGACCATATCGTCGATCAGGGTCTTGAGCGGATTCAGGTTGAGCGGGTTCAGATCGTAGGGCGAGGCAAGCCGGCTCACCAGATCGAAGGCGAGGAAGCCGGGCGAGAAATCCATGCTCCAGGAGCCCATGAAGATGTCCAGCAGACTGCGCTGGATCGGGTTCACCTTTGCCGATTGCGAAACCGCATGCCAGAAGTCTTGAAGCGCCTGGCGGGCGCCGTCCGCGCCGTACTCCATGAAGCCGTCGACGATAACGACCGCGTTCATGGCGCCGGCGCTTGTGCCCGAGATGGCATCGATGGAAAGGCGGCCGTCCTCAAGCAAACGATCTATAACGCCCCAGGTGAAGGCGCCATGGGCGCCGCCGCCCTGCAGCGCCAAGTTGACCTTTTTGGGCGTTTTGGGCGTTTTGGCCGCCTTTGACTTGCCTGTCCGGGCCATCAGTGCGCGGTCCAGCCGCCGTCGATGGGGAGCACGGCGCCGGTGATGGATGCGGCGGCGTCCGAGCACAGGAAGACGGTGAAATCGGCCACCTGCTCGACCGTGACGAATTTCTTGGTCGGTTGGGCGGCCAGCAAGACGTCGCGCTTGACCTCCTCTTCGGTGATGCCGCGGGCGCGGGCGGTGTCGGGGATCTGGTTTGCGACCAGCGGGGTCAGAACGTAGCCCGGACAGATGGCGTTGACGGTGGTGCCGTGCTCGGCGACCTCGAGCGCCACCGTCTTGGTGAGACCGGCGACGGCGTGCTTGGTGGCGATGTAGGCCGACTTGAACGGCGACGCGATGAGGGCGTGGGCCGAGGCGATGTTGACGATGCGGCCCCAGCCCCGTGCCTTCATGCCCGGCACCGCGGTGCGGATCGAGTGAAAGACGGCGCTCAGATTGATGGCGATCATCGCATCCCACTTGTCGACGGGAAACTCATCGACCGGACAGACATGCTGGATGCCGGCATTATTGACCAGAATGTCGACCGGACCGAGATCGCTTTCGGTGTCTTCGACAAGGGCGGCGATTTCTTCCGGTTTGAGCATGTTGGCGCCGTGGTAGAGAATCCGCCGGCCCGAGGCCTGCTCAATGCGCGCGCGGGTCGCCTCGATCTCGTCCGGATCGCCCAGCCCGTTGAGCATCACGTTGGCTCCGGCGGCGGCGAGGGCCTCGGCGATGCCAAGCCCGATGCCGCTGGTGGAGCCGGTGACGATGGCGGTTTTGTCTTTCAGCATGAGGGAATGTCCGCGGTTATGATTGTGCAGTGCAACATGTGATTTGTGCGAGCGCAAAAATCAAGGGGAAATCCAGTGTTTTCGAAGGCAAGGGCGCGGCGGATTGCCATGGGAGGCATTCGTCGAATCGGTGCAATGTTGCGGGCAAGCTATGGAACGGGAGCAAGGCACACCATGACACTCGACGAATATGCGACCTATGTGGCGGGCATTGTCGACATTGAATCCGGCCGGGCGATCTCGCCGGGCAAGCTGGCTTACATTGCGCTCGGGCTGGCGGGCGAGGCGGGAGAGGTGGCCGATGCGATCAAGAAGGTCTTTCGCGACGGAACCCAGGATCTGGGACCCGCGGCGGATGAACTGGGCGATGTCATCTTCTAC
>JAJFHL010000180.1 GCA_021775615.1 Hyphomicrobiales bacterium | reverse complement strand
TCGGGATCCTGCTCGTCGAGCTCGGGGTCGGCGTCACCGTCTTCGCCGTCATGTTGACGTTGTTCTTCTGCTATGCCGGTCGGAGGCGGATGTGATGTTCGACGCCGGCCTCTTCAACTACTGGTTCGTCGTCGCGCTCATGATGACCGGCCTCTACGTCGTGATGTCCCGGAAGAACCTGGTCAAGAAGGTGATCGGACTGAACCTGTTCCAGGTCTCGGTGATCATGTTCTACGTGAGCATGGGCAAGATCGAGGGGGGCACGGCACCGATCGTGGTCGAGGGAGCCGCCGAGGACGTCGTGTACTCCAACCCCGTCCCCCACGTCCTGATGCTGACGGCGATCGTGGTCGGCGTCGCGACCACCGCACTCGCCCTGGCGCTCGTGGTCCGCATCAACGAAGCCTACGGCACCATTGAAGAAGATGAACTGTTCGCCGACGGTGAGGACGATCAATGATCAGCCAGTTGCCGGCACTGCAGATCGTGATACCGCTGCTTGCCGCGGTACTCTGCGCTGTCCTGCCGAGAGGCAACTGGGCCTGGGCTGTCGCGCTCGGCGCGAGCTGGGCGATGCCGGTGGTTGCCGGCCTGATGCTGCAGGAGGTTCTGGCAAACGGCCCGATTTCCTACGCCATGGGCGGCTGGGAGCCGCCCTGGGGCATCGAATACCGGGTTGATGCGGCGAGCGGGTTCCTGCTCATGCTGATTTCCATCGTCGGCGCGGTCGTCATGCCCTATGCGCAGGCCAGCGTGGCGGCAGAGATCGAAGAGCACAACGTACCATGGTTCTATACCATGTACCTGCTCTGCCTCGCCGGACTGCTTGGCATTGCGATCACCGGCGATGCCTTCAACGCCTTCGTGTTCCTCGAAGTGTCGTCGCTGTCGACCTATGCAATGATCGCCATGGGCAAGGACCGGCGCGCCCTGGTGGCGGCATATCAATACCTCATCATGGGGACCATCGGCGCCACGTTCTACGTGGCGGGCGTCGGTCTGCTCTATTCGATCACCGGATCGCTGAACTTCGTCGATGTCGCGGCCCGGCTCGCCGAAATGGAAACTTCGCGCGCCACCCTTGCGGCCATCGCTTTCATCACCGTGGGAATGAGCCTGAAGCTCGCCCTGTTCCCACTGCATGTCTGGCTCCCCAACGCCTATGCCTACGCGCCGTCCGCAGCGACCGCGTTTCTGGCGGCGACGGCGACCAAGGTCGCAGTCTACCTGATGCTGCGCTTTCTGTTCTCGGTTTTCGGGATCGGCACAACGTTCGACGCACTGCCGATCAGCGAGATCTTCATCACGCTTTCCCTGGCCGCCATGTTCGGCGCTTCGATCGTCGCCATCTTCCAGCAAAACGTGAAGCGCATGCTTGCTTATTCTTCGGTGGCGCAGATCGGCTACATCACGCTTGGCATCGGTCTGGCCAACAAGATGGGCATGACCGGCGGCATCGTCCACCTGTTCAACCACGCACTGATGAAGGCGGCTCTATTCCTGGTGCTGGGCGGCGTCGTTTACCGCATCGGTACGGTCAAACTACCGGATCTCGCCGGCCTTGGCCGCCGCATGCCGGTGACCATGGGAGCTTTCGTCATCGCCGGCCTTTCCATTATCGGCACCCCAGGCACGGCCGGCTTCATCTCCAAGTGGTATCTCGCCGTCGGCGCCTTCGAAAAGGGCTGGTGGTGGCTGGTGTTTCTGCTGGTGACAAGTTCACTGCTGTCGGTTGTCTATATCGGCAGGGTGGTTGAGATCGCATATTTCAGGGAACCGTCCAAGGAAGTCGCTTCGGCCACCGAAACACCGCTTTCCATGCTTGTTCCAACACTGGTCCTGGTCGCGGCTACGGTTTATTTCGGCATAGACACGACGCTCACCGCCGGCATCGCTTCGCAGGCGGCCGACGTCCTGCTCGCGGGGTATAGATGAGCCCTGAGGTCCTTGTCATACTGGCGATTTGTCTGCCCGCCGCGTCCGTCGCGTTGATATGGCTCGCCGGCTCGCAGCCCAACGTACGCGAAGCGGTAACGCTGACGACTGCGGTAGCCGTTTTTGGCATCGTGCTGTCGCTTCTTCTCGATGTGCTCGCCGGAGCCCGGCCAGAGGTCAGTGTTATCGAAGTGATGACCGGTGTGTCGCTCGCCTTTTCGGTTGAGCCGCTTGGCATGCTCTTCGGGACCATCGCGTCAGGACTGTGGATCGTCAATTCGATCTACTCGATCGGCTATATGCGCGGCAACGACGAGCCCCGGCAGACGCTGTTCTACATGTGCTTCGCCGCGGCCATCGCCAGCACCTTGGGCATCGCGTTTGCAGAGAACCTGTTCACCCTGTTCGTCTTCTATGAGATCCTGACGCTAACCACCTATCCACTGGTCACCCACAAGGGCAACGAGGAGGCGCGCAGTGGCGGGCGCATGTATCTCCTGATGCTGCTCGGCACTTCGATGGTGCTGCTGCTGCCGGCAATCCTGTGGACCTGGGCGACGACGGGGAATTTGAGCTTCGAGCCGGGAGGTATCCTCGGTGCCGCGCCCGACCCCACCTTCATCTCGATCCTGCTGCTGCTCTTTGTCTACGGTTTCGGTAAGGCGGCGGTGATGCCGCTCCATTTCTGGTTGCCTGCGGCGATGGTCGCGCCGACACCTGTCAGCGCGTTGCTACATGCCGTGGCCGTTGTGAAGGCAGGTGTGTTCTCGATCGTAAAGGTCGTTGTGTACGTGTTCGGCATCGAAACGCTCGCCAGCGCCGGCACCACGGACTGGCTCCTGTGGGTGGCCGGCACCACCGTCATTGCCGCCTCAGTTATTGCACTGATGCAAGACAACCTTAAGAAGCGACTTGCGTATTCCACCATCAGCCAACTTTCATATGTCGTGCTTGCCGTCGCGATACTGACACCGATCTCGGTGGTTGGTGCTGCCATGCACATTGCGGCGCACGCAGTGAGCAAGATAACGCTCTTCTTCGCCGCGGGCTCGATCTACACCGCCGCTCACCTGACCGAAGTCAGCCAACTCAAGGGCATTGGCCGGAGCATGCCCTGGACCATGACCGCCTTCGCCATTGGTGCGCTCAGTATGATCGGCGTGCCCCCGACGGCCGGCTTTTTGGGTAAGTGGTTCATGCTGTCCGGCGCCATGGAGACCGGTCAATGGCTCGCTGTCGCGGTGATTTTTGCCAGCACTTTGCTCAATGCGGCTTATTTCCTGCCGATCATCTATTCGGCATTCTTCCGCACGCCCGACGAGAGCGAAGCAGCCAGTCACCACGGCGAGGCACCTTTGCCGATCGTCATCGCCTTGACGCTGACCGCCGCGGGCACGGTTGCCCTGTTCATATTTCCAGGCGTCGCACTGGCGCTGTCGCGCCTGCTTGTTGGAGGTTAGATATGTCCGATCATTGGCTGGTAAGGCCCGACACAATCAGGAAGCTTTGGATCGGCTCGATTGTTGCCCTTGTGCTGCTCGTTGCGACGGACTTGTGGATTCATCACCATGCGCATTTCGGGCTGGATGGCACCTTCGGCTTTTACGCATGGTTCGGATTCCTGTGCTGCGTTGCGATGGTCGTGGGCTCCAAGGTTCTTGGAGCCATGATTAAGCGTCCGGACACCTACTATGATGACTGAATTTCCCATTCCACCGGGCATTATCCTGATTGTTGCAGGCGCCCTGCTGCCGGTTCTTTCGCGGGATGTGCGAAATGGTGTGATTTTGGGCGCCCCATTTGTCACCTTGATCCTGATCTGGCTGATCGGCGACGGCGTGATGTTGCGCTTGAGCTTTTTGGAATACGAGATCGTGCCTGTGGAGGGAGATCCGCTCGCCCGCCTGTTCGCGACAGTTTTCGCGATCATGGCATTTGGCGGCGGGCTCTTCGCGTTGCGGCAGGACAAGACTCTGGAACTAACCGCTGCTTTCATCTATGCCGGCTCGGCAATCGGAGTGGCCTTTGCTGGCGACCTCATCACGCTTTTCGTGTTTTGGGAGGTCATGGCGCTGGCATCCACGATGGTGATCTGGTGCGCCGGTCCGGCAGCTTTCGGTGCAAGCCAGCGCTATATCTCGATACACCTTTTTGGTGGTGTCGTCCTGATGGCCGGTATCGCCGGCGAGATCGCAGCAACCGGATCCGCCGATTTCACCGCCATGTCTCCGGACACGCCGGCACGGTGGATGATCCTGATCGGCTTTCTGATCAACGCCGGTGCGCCGCCTTTGTCGGCATGGCTTCCCGACGCCTATCCGTCCTCGACTTGGAGCGGCATGGTGTTCCTGTCCGCCTTCACCACAAAGACAGCGGTGCTGGTGCTGCTGCGCGGTTTCCCTGGCGCCGAAATCCTGATTTTCGTCGGCCTCTACATGGTGTTCTACGGAATCATTTACGCGATTCTGGAAAACGACATGCGCCGGATACTCGCCTACAGCATCATCAACCAGGTCGGATTCATGGTGACAGGCGTGGGCATCGGGACGGCCATGGCCCTGAACGGCGCCGCCGCGCACGCCTTCACGCACATCATTTACAAGGCACTGCTGCTGATGTCGGCGGGATCGGTGCTCTACATGACCGGCAAGCACAAATGCACCGACCTCGGCGGTCTCTTCCGCACCATGCCGCTCACCACGATTTGCGGCATCATCGGAGCGCTGTCCATCTCCTCGTTCCCGCTAACATCCGGCTTTATATCCAAGTCGATGATCTCGCAGGGCGCTGCGGATGAGCATCTGACCTATGTCTGGTTTCTGTTAATGGCGGCGTCGGCCGGCGTCTTCCTGCATGCCGGCATCAAGTTTCCCTGGTTCGTTTTCTTCCAAAAGGATTCCGGCCTAAGGCCGGACGAGCCGCCATGGAATATGAAACTCGCCATGGTACTGTTCTCTGTGCTGTGCATCGGTCTGGGTGTGATGCCGTGGCCGCTTTACGAGATGCTGCCGTACCCCGTTGACTACGTCCCCTATACCGCCAGCCACGTCACGAGCATGCTGCAACTGCTGCTGTTCTCCGGACTGGCATTCTTCCTGATGCTCGGTTTGCTAAAGCGGACGCTGACGATATCGCTCGATTTCGACTGGTTCTATCGTGGGTTCGGCAAACTGCTCGCGAGCGAGTTCAGCCTGGTCAGCACGCGCGCCTGGGGCGTGCTGACGGCCCGTGCCGGCCGAGTGGCGCAGAGACTGATCGCGCAAGTCTACCGGCACCATGGGCCCTATGGCATCCTGGCGCGAACGTGGCGCACCGGCTCCATGGCCATGTGGACCGCCATCCTGCTGGCGATGTATCTGCTGGTCTACTACCTCTCCCACTGACGCTGGGTGAGGGCGGTGTGTCCTCAGTCCAGTTTCGGCAACAGCGTCAATCGGGCCTCGGGCGTCGTTTCTGCAATGATATCCGAGTAGCGCCGGTAATAGCCGGTGACGCTGAAATGCGAGCGCTTGACCCGCGAGGCATCCAGGCCTTCGGGCAGGTCGAACGTTACGTCGGCGGCCTGTCCCATGAAGACCTTCATGTAGCGCCCGTCCTTCGCCATGAGGTCCGGCCGCGTCGGTGCTATGGCGAGTTTCTGGCTGTCGTCAAGTTCAAGCACCAGCCTGGCATGATTGATGAGGGCCAGTTCAGCCTCTTCCTCGGCAATCCGGAACTTGCTGACGAGACCTTCGAAGGAAACCGTTTCGCTGCCTTCCGCGGCGAGACGGTTTGCCGTGTGGATCACCTTGCCGCGGCGGCGCCAGCGGTCCTGCTTGCGGTCCCAGTAATAGACATAAGGACAAGAACCGCATTCGCAGTCGGTGGTGAGCGCCAGAAGGTTCGATGCTCGCTTGTTCAGATTGATGCGCTCGCCATCGACATTCAAGCCCTTCACCACAATTTCCGGGCCGTAGACGTAGTCCACGAGCTTGGGCTTTGCACCGTCACCGGAAATGTGCCACGTGCCGGAGGTCACCGGAGAGGGAAGGGTAATCCTCACCGGGATCACCAGCTTGTCCCCGGGCGCCAGTGTCCGGGTTGTCCAGGTGAGTGGTTTGCTGCGGCCGCGGCGCAAACTGCGCGATTGTTGTATTGTGCGCAGTGCGACGTCGCTCTCGCTCACTCCCGTCAGGCCGTCGACGGATATCGGCTGGCGCGAGATGTTCTCGATCAGCACCACGTCGATCACCGGATCCCGCCGCCAGAACCCGATCGACCAGCCGCCGTCACCGCAGCCTGGTTCGGATTTAGTCGCGACCAGAACGACAAAATGGCGGGGCCATCTGCGTTTGCCGAAATAGAGCGGCAGGTCGATGTCCCGCCGGTTCGAGCGGCCGAAATTCGCATGATACTGATAGGCGGTCTTCAGACGGTCCGAGATCAGTCGATTGTATTCTTGCGCCTTGCGCTCATAATTCCTGAATGCGGATTTGCTGAGATACCTCCAGTAACTGTTTCGGTATGACTGGTTGTATCCCGGAGGCAGTCCGCCTCCGGACTCAAGCGTCAATACGGCCTGCGGTTGCGGGAAATCAGTCCATCCGGTTTCGCCCTGCCTGTTGATCAGAACCGGAACCGTACGGCCCTTGGTGAGGCCGCTCGATACCCGATGATAGCTTGGCCCTTCGTCCAGGGGGCTGTTGAGCGTGACATAGCTTTCGGAGATGTTGTCGTCGGTGCCGAAACGATCGAACAGGACGCGAAGTTCGCGATAGACGGCGTTCTCGACCACCCGTGCGCCACCGAAGATCTTCTGCTGGCTTTGCGGCACCGCGTCATACATGAGTGCGCTCATGGCCATGTCGTTGAGGCGGTGAAGCTGAACCCTGAGCTGGGGCGTTTGAGCTCCCTTGGTGCGGCAAATGTATTCTCGCAGGCGGACCACGTTTTTGTCGTCGATGCGCACGGTGGTGGAGTCGTTGACGCAGTTTGCAAGGGCGGGGCTCGCGATGCCGTGTGCCGCAAATACAACGAGGGCAATGATACCGGCCCGCATGGCAGCTTTCGCAACCAGTGCAACCAATCTGTGCAGGTGTCCATCTCTCAGCGTCATTTCGGTTCCCCCATGTTCCAGCATAATTTTCCAGTCTCAATCTACCGCCTGTTTTTGGTCCGGCTCCAGGCTGCGTACCACGGAGATGTCGGAGTGCAATCTGCGCGCGGGCACGAGCGTCGGCTGTTGCGACGTTTGTGCGAGGCCGTTTTCGAGCAGCTGCTCTATCAGCGCGCCGGCGCTTTGCTGCGCATTGTCAGGATCAAAGAAACGGCGAAGGAAGCGGTCGATCTCCACCACTTCAATCTTGTTTCGTCCGCTGCTCTCACCTTCCAGGTCCGCCTCCGGGTCCGTCAGCGCGCGCAGCAAGCCGTATGTGAACAGACCGTTACCACTGTGCGCTGCCGGCCGGCGAGATGAAAACACGAAACGCTTCTGCTCCAGTGAGAACTGGCCGGCTTTGGCGCTGAACAGAAAATGCGCCGAGAGCACCTCATTCTCAAACTCCCGTTTGACCAGGGCCGGATCGAACGGGATTTCCGATGGAATACCGGTTGTCGTCCGGCAGGCGTCGAGGATCACCAGTTTCTCTGCGCTGATCTGCTGCAGCGCCTGCAGCAGCGCGTCACTCGACAAAGCCGAGCGTTGCATGGTCGCATGCGAGAGCGACGCTTCAATGTCCGGGCCAAGCAGTGCGGTCCGGCCCTTGTCCGTGTTGTACGGGTGCACCAGGCCATGGCCGGAGTAATAGAAAAGCACCAGATCGTCGGCGAGTTCCTCGTTGCGATCCTGTGCGGCAACATGTTCCAGCGCGGCGAGCACGCTGCCGACGGTCGGCTCATGCACATGGACAAAAGGAAGCTTTGCCAACTCCGCAAGTTCGGAGCGGGCCGTATCGGTCGTGGCTGACACAATCAAGTCGATGCGGATTTCGTCGAAGTCGGGGACGACGCTGGAGGTCCTGTCCACAACGCGTGCGCGATAGTCCTCAACGAAGAGCCGGGCGAGATCCAGCGCGTCGTTCTGAGCAAACCGCAACTCAAGTCCGCGATCCTCATAGCCGGAAAACCCGACTATGGTTGCCCACAGCCGGCGCTTGCCCGGCGCTTCCAGGGCACCGCTCCAATTCAGCGTTCGACAGGTCCGCACCTCGTCGATCATGAAACAGACATGAAAGTTGCTCCAGGAGCGCTGCACGGATGACGGCAGTGTCACATCGAGCCGGACATCACCGGCTCCGGTCAGTGTGATGGGCTCATCCGGCGTGAAGGGCCTGTCGTCGAAGCTCTTTGCGACCCGCTCGCCGCTGCCCAATTCCACTGTCAGGTTTTTCGGCCACCCGGTCTCTCCCTTCAGCTTCAGGACGAATGGCAGATTTGCTGTTGTCACCGACGCCTGGTCTCCCGGCGCATCGACGATGAGGCTAGCGGCTTCCGCCGTCCGCGCCACTCTGTTTTGCAGCTCGCCCGCTTTGTTGTCGGACGCACCGGTCACAAGCAGCGCTTGGCTGACCGCGGTCCGGTCGTAGAGGTCGAGCATCGCACTGTGAGGGACGGTTGCGATCTGGCCGTCGCTCGGCCGCGTGACCTGCCAGGTGAGAAGGCGCTTGGCGCGGACGTCGCTTGCGAACTGCCCGGTGCCTGGCACCCACGCGGTCCAGGTCCATTCGTCGGACCCCCAGTCGGTCTCTCTGATGAGCACCGACAAAAGATGTTCGAAGCGGCATTGCTCGGGCGATTCCGGCTCGACAACTCGGTACCAGCGAAGTGTTGCATCGGAATGGCCCACCACGGCGAGACTGCCGTCCGGTGTAACATTGACCCGGAAGGCCTCGGCGCTGACCCGCCTCTGGCAGGTGACACGCGCACTGTCGCCTGAATAATCGATGAGGCGGATGAAGTTGGCCGAACCGACAAGAGCGTGGTCACGGCCAACCAGGGCCACGGCCCGGGTTACATCGTTGGGCTCTTCGCGCAGTTTGAGCTTCAGATCATTTACCACCGGCATGGTGCGCCGGTTCCACCACGAGGTCCACGGCGCAAGGCGCAGTTCGTCGACATCCGGCGGGCGCAATTCAGCCGGGCGGTGGTCGGCCTTTTCAAGAGTTAGCCCGTTCAGTGTGAAGGTCAGCCGTATCGGTGCATGTTCATCGTCCCGGTAGTCTTCGAAATACACCGTCTTGCCGTCATCTGAGATTGCGAAGTCAAGACTGTCGCCATCACCACCGGTCCGCCGGTCGCGCAGGTCGGCGCCGCGGGCACGGTGGAAGAATTCGCTGTCGTCCTCCGTCACGAACGGCTGGCCGTCCATGTCGAGGGCGCCCACGCGCCGGTGCGTGGCGTATGCAAGAGCGGCCAGTCCGGGGATGGGTGCGAAGTCCATGACCCGATCCGCGCCAACCGGAATGAAGCCAATATCTTCAATCTGAGTGTCTTCCCCCGCGATGTCTTCGGTTTCCGCCGTCCCCGATGGGACGCGCCAGCGCACCGCACATATGTCAAGACCCGGGTTGTCCGGTGCACTCAGCAACAAATCCGGCTCCACGATCTGACACCACAACGTGCCACCGGCATAAATCCATTGGTCACCGTCCGCTGCCACCCAGGCGACCCGGTGGAGCGCCATTTGGTCGGCGCCGGGAACTTCGGCAGGATCGAGGAACGCCGGGCTCAAGAGTTCATTTTCCGAGACGGCGAGGGGGGGCTGCGCGGGGCTGAGCGTTGCCGTGTCGAGGATCGCCACCTTGAGCTCGATCGGAGCGCCGGTTGCTCTGATGCGGCGGTCTCCGACTGCGAGCCGGGTGCCGTCCGGGCTCAGCGCGACTCCTTCCGGCCTGCCGAGACCAATGTCCGCCGGCTGCCGGTGGACATGCAGGGCGATCACATCGCCATCACGGCGGTACCCGCGCAACCCGGTGTCGCCCGACGTGACAAGCCAGAGCCCGGCGGTTGCCATGTCAGCGAACTGAAGACCCGGTGTGTCGGGCAGGCGGTCGCGGTCGCGCGGTGTGGCTGTCCGGCAGCTTTCGTTCAAGCTGTCTGTATCGCCGCCATAGCCGGCATCGTCGGCCATCATGAGAGACCAGTCGGCGACCTTCCAGACGCGCAGCCCGCAACCATCGCTCAGTCCCGCCGCCAGGGCGTCGCCTGATGGCGAAAAGCGCAGAGCCTGCGGACGCGTTTCGACGTCTTCTATCGTGTGCACGATGGCGCCGCCGTTACGTGCGAGGAGATAGATGCGTGCGGTCGCGTGGCGGGGCAAACCCTCTGCGTCGCGCAGCGGCGGCACACCATAAGCAATGAGCGCACCGTCCGGTGAAATGGCGACCGCACGGGCACGCTGGCGTTCTTCATCACGCAAGGGGACACGCAGGATGTCGGCGCGCTCCGGCTCACCCGGCGACCACAGTGTCAGCGAATTGTTCGACGCCGATGAGACGATGTGCCGGCCCGATGCATCGACATCGATACGCCACAAGGTCGCCGCGAAAGGATCATCGATCCCCAGGGCACCACGGTCTTCGATGCTCGCGTCTTCGGCACGAACGGCCGCCGACATCATGAGACCTGCCACCAGGAAAAGGGCCGTCGCGAACACTGTTGAAATTAGCTGCCTCAACAGCGCGCCCATTGAGTGCCTCCCGTTTTCCCAACCCGACATCGATGCGCTGCACTATCGCCCACGGCGAACGCATGATCCAGACACGAAATGGCGACCTCTTTGGTGCTCTGGAAAGGTGATGCATGTAATGCCGGCCCGCATTGCTTGTATTATTTGTCGCGGATCACCGTGCGATCTTGTCTGATCGCCATGATTTCAGCCATGTTGGGACCGTTCGCGGCCGGCATCAGGACCTGCATTGCTGATTCGCTATGCAATTTGGTGGAGGGTTTGCTGTTGGTCAAATATACCTAGGATTGTAGCATTGAAATGAATCGACTATTACATGAGTAAGTCAGCGGTCAATTTGCTTGATTACCGTAAATACAGGTATCTACAGCGTTAACGTTCGTGATCAAATGTTATGCAAGACGCGCCAATGGGTCGCACTTGCGTAGAATTCACAATTGATTTCCACATTTACCGAATTTTACTTGCGCAAACGCCAAGATTACGCCACATAGTGGCGCTTAATTCCGTGCGCCAAAGATGCGTTTGTGTGTGACTTGCATGAGACGTATTCGCCCGGATGCGACGGGGGCGGCGCAACACCTGCGTCATGAACCGGCCGCGCAAATCATTTGTATGGTGTTTTCGATTTCAGTCGAAGCTGGGGCAGCGCCAGCAAGCGCAGCAGATATGAACAAGAGAGCGAGTGGAAAAGAGAAATATGGACAGCAAGGCTGAATTGGTCGAATTGACCGCGGAGATCGTGTCTGCCTATGTGGGCAACAATCCGATTTCCTCTACGGATCTACCCAGCGTTATCAACGAAGTGCACAGGGCACTTTCGTCGGCGGTTACCGAGGCCGAGAAACCCGAAACTCCCGAATTGAAGCCAGCCGTTTCGATTCGGCGTTCGGTGTCGCCGGACTACATTATCTGCCTCGAAGACGGCAAGAAGTTCAAGTCGCTGAAGCGGCACCTGAGGACGCATTACAATTTGAGCCCGGACGAGTATCGCGAGAAATGGGGCCTGCCGCGGGACTATCCCATGGTGGCACCCAACTACGCTGAGGCCCGCTCGCAACTGGCCAAGAAAATGGGTCTGGGACAGAAGGGCCGCAAAGGCGCCAACTGACCCCGGCATACATCGAATTTTGCGAAGGAACCCGCCGAAAGGCGGGTTCTTTTTTGCCCCGGCCTGCCGGCGAAAACGGGCAGCGTCGACCCCGGGAATCCGGTTGCCGGTATATGTGCTTGCGCCGATTCACCATTCGATTCATATTCGTGAGCAAGCGATTCATTAACTGATTCGAGGGGACAAAGGTGGCGGTCGCGGCATCATCGGAGCTCGCATTTCGGGCTCAACTCGTAGTCCCGGAGCAACGCCAGCTCTACGATTATTGGGTCGGGCGCGCCGATGGGCGCTCAATGCCCGGGCGCGGCGATATCGCTCCGTCCGACTTCCCCGGCCTGCTCCCACTGATCAGCCTGATCGATGTCGAACCGGAGCCCCAGCGGTTCCGTGTCCGGCTGGCCGGCACCCGCCTGCGCGAGGTGTTCGACCGCGAGATCACCGGCGCCTATCTCGACGATCTCGACTGGGGCGACATGACGGAATACTGGCTGTCTGCCTACAAGCGGGTGGTCCAGGCGCAAAAGCCCGCCCAGGGCATGGTGCGGGGACCGCGCAAGGCGAAAGAGCATCTGGTGCAGTTCTGGCTGCGCCTGCCTCTGTCGAGCGACGGCAAGCGGGTGACCATGATCTTGTGCTATGACGCGTTCGTTCCGTCCGCGGAGGCCGGCGAATTCCAGTTCGACCGGCAAAGCGTCTTCGCCTCGTCCGGCGCGAGCGTCAGCTTTTAACGTTCATCTGACTTCACAAATCCCATGATTTCCTCGGCGATGCGGTCGGGCGCTTCGAGCAGCACCGCATGTTTGAGATCCGGCAGGATCTGCAGCCTGGCGTCGGGAATGCGCTCGGCCATGAGCGTCGCCATGCGCGGTGTCGATCCTATATCGCACGCTCCGGTCATCACCAGTGTCGGCGCGAGAATCCGATGCAGGTCGTCGGCAAGATCGTTGTCCGCCAGCACCCGATAGGCCGCGGCATAGCACTGCGGGTCATTGTTCAGGCTCTTTTGCCGCCGCCATTCGAGCAGTTCGGGATTTGCGAGGCGGAACGCATCGGTAAACCAGCGGTCCGTGGCGGCCGAAAGATGGGCTGCGGCGCCGTTCTGCGAGAGGGTCCGTGCACGCGCCTGAGCCTTGGACTGTTCGTCGCGCGAGCGCCCGGCGATCGTCGAGATGAGGACAAGCCGGTCGAGGCGCTCAGGGTAGGCGAGCGCAAAGGACTGGGCCACAAGACCTCCAAGCGAAAACCCGACAAGGTGGGTCTTTTCGAGGCCACACGCATCCAGCATGGACTTGAGATCCCCGACCAGGTCGGCGAGGGAGTAGGGGCCCGGGAGCTTCGCGCTTTCCCCGTGTCCACGCTGGTCGTAGCGCATCACGCGAAAGTGCGGCGCCAGCCTTGGGACCACGCGGTCCCAGGACTCCAGATCTGCTCCGACGCCGTGCACCAAAGTCACCGCGTCGCCATGCCCCTCGACCTGATAATGGAAGGAGCCGTCACCGATTTGTGCAAAAGGCATATTGGGAGCTCAACCCGCAGCTAGAATTTTACTGTCTTCGGGACGCCACGACAGCTGAACCTCCGCCCCGACACCGACCGCTTCGAGGCCATGGACGTTGGCCTGCACCAGCACCGTCATCTCCGAACCGTCGTTCAGCCTGGCGATATAGTTGCGCGAACGTCCCAGATAGACAATGTCGGTGACGTGTCCGGTGACCGTGTTGGCGCCGGGCGGCGCCTTCTCCTCGGGGAGGCTGATCCGCATCCGCTCCGGTCTGACCGCAATGCTCGCGGCCGTTCCACTGTTTAGTCCCTCCGATATGCGGCCGCGCAATACGGCGGGCCCGTCAAGCTGTGCCATGTGCTTGCTGACGCTGGAGATACGGCCGTTGACGAAATTGGTTTCACCGATGAAGCCGGCGACAAACCGGGTGCCGGGATTCTCGTAGAGCTCGTCGGGTGTGCCGACCTGCTCTATGCCACCTTCGTTGAAGACCACGATGCGGTCGCTCATCACCAGGGCTTCTTCCTGATCGTGTGTGACGTAAAGAACCGTGATGCCGAGATCCCGGTGCAGCCGCATGATTTCGATCTGCATGTGCTCGCGCAGGTTCTTGTCGAGCGCCCCGAGCGGTTCATCCATAAGCAAGAGGCGCGGTTCGAACACCATGGCGCGGGCCAGCGCCACGCGTTGCTGCTGGCCGCCCGAAAGCTGCTTCGGATAGCGCTCGCCGTGATCGGGGAGGCCGACCAGTTTGAGGACCTCGTCAACACGCCGGGCTATCTCGGCGGTTGCGATCTTGCGCATCTCGAGCGGAAAGGCGACATTTTTCAACACGGTCATATGCGGAAACAGGGCGTAGTGCTGAAACACCATGCCAATGTCCCGCTTGTACGGGGGCAGGGGATCGAGTGGCTGTCCGCCCAGGGTCATTGATCCGCTCGTTGCTTTCTGGAACCCGGCGACCATCATCAAGGTGGTGGTCTTGCCCGAGCCAGAGGGCCCGAGAAATGTGACGAACTCTCCGTCACCGACCTTCAGCGAGACGTCGTCGACCGCAACAACGGCGCCGAATTCCTTCCGCAGCGTGCTCAGTTCAAGAAGTGTGTTCGACATCGATACGCCTTTCTTGCGCATATGGGGCCGCCATTGGCGGCATCACAGGACATCCGGCTGCCCGCTCTTGCGGCGCGCCAGGGCCTCGGTCAGCAGCGCGGCCAGTGAAAACAGGAACAGCAGAGTTGCGATGGCGGCGATGGTGGGATCGGTGTCGCCGCGAATGTTCGACCACATCTGAACGGTGACCGGTCTGACGGTGGGCGTGGAGATGAACAGCGACACAATGAGCTCGTCGAATGAGATCACCATTGAGAACAACAGGCCCGACAATACCGCCGGGAAGATCAGTGGCAAGGTGACGCGCCGGAATGTCGTCCATGGGCGTGCGCCCAGATTGGCTGCGGCGTCTTCGAGCCGGCGATCGACGAGTTGCACCGAGGCACCGACCGTGGACAGCACATATGGAATGGTCAGGATGGTGTGCGCCAGAACCAGGCCGGGAAGGGTGCCGTAGAGCCCCCAGACACGGAACACACCGAACATGGCGGCCGCGGTGATGATGACCGGCACCACCAGCGGCGCCATCAAGATGCCGTTGATCAGCGCCGCGCCGCGAAATGCGCTGCGCGACAGCCCGAGCGCCGCCGCCGTGCCGCACACCGTTGCCATGATGGCAGTCGGCACCATCACCTGAAGGCTCACCAGCAGCGAACGTACCCAGGCCGGATCGGAGAAGAATTTGTCGTACCACTGCAACGAGAGCCCCGGGGGAGGGAACGTCAGGAACGGAGCGGAGCTGAAACTGATGATCAGAACGATCGCAAGCGGCACCAGCATGTAGATCACCACGAGTGCGCAAACCATCACCCTGATCCAGGTCCACATCGTCATGGCAGGCACCTCGCGGCCTTTCCGGGATTGTCAGGTTGTTCGTACATCCGGCCCCACCTTGAACACCTTGTGTACGATGCCAAACATCAATCCGGTGCCGACCAGCAGGACGATCGCCAGCGCCGACGACAGGCCCCAATTCCCGAACTCCGAGATGTTCTGCTCTATGAGCTGGGCGATCATGATGTCGGTGCGCCCGCCGAGCAGCGCCGGCGTGATGAAGTACCCAAGGGATATGATGAACACGAGCATGGAGCCGGTGACGATGCCCGGAAGGCTGAGCGGCAGATAGACGCGGAAGAACTGTTTGACCGGCGGCGCCCCGAGATTGGACGCAGCCAGGACGTAGGAGGTATCGATCCGCGCCATCACCGAAAACAACGGAAAGATCATGAACGGCAGCAATATCTGAACCATGCCGATCAGGACACCGGTGCGGTTGAAGATCAGGTCGAGCGGCGCGTCGATCAGGCCGATGCCGATCAGCATGTCGTTGATGATGCCGTTCGGCTGCAGCAGGATCATCCAGGCAAACGTGCGCACCAGGATGCTGGTCCAGAACGGTATCAACACCACGAAGATCAGAAGCTTCTTCACCAGGGCGGCCGAGTGCACCATCGAATAGGCCATGGGATAGCCCAGCAGGAGACACAACGCCGTTGTAGAGCCGGCGATCGAGACCGTGTTCCACAGAACTTTCAGGTAGATGAAGCTGCCCAGCGCCGTGCCGTAATTGTGCAGTCCCCAGACCGGGTCCGAGAAACTGCGCAACAACAGCCAGAAGACCGGATAGGCAAAGGCAATGAGGATCAAGCCAACCGCCGGCGCGATCAGAAGCATGAACCGATCGGCTTTCATCCGCGCCAGCATGTCAGGTCCCCACTTGCCTTTCTGCCCGTCCGCCAGCGGCCCGCAACCGGTCGCTCACCGGAAGCTTACGTCAGTTTCCACTGGTTCCAGCGCTCCGTCAGCTCATCGAGGTGGTCGCGCCAGTATGCGCCGGAGATCACCATGCCCTTCGCCGCATTGTCCGGATTGGTCGAAAGCCACGGCTTGACCTTGTCCTCGATGCCGGAAAAAGCAGCCGGGTTGACCGGCGAATAGGCGATGATGTTGGCCATCGTCGCCTGGTTTTCGGCCAGTGTCATGTAGTTCATGAAGTGCTGCGCGACGTCGGCGTTTTTGGCGCCCTTGGGAATCGAGAAGAAGTCGATGGACTGTATGTTCTGGTCCCACGAGATGTTCACCTTGCCGCCCTTCTTGACCAGGTCATAGGCACGGCCGTTGAGAATCATGCCGCAACCCACGGCGCCGTCGGTAAGCAGTTGCTGGGACTGCGAGTTGCTCTTCCACCAGACAACGTCGTCCTTGATGGTGTCGAGCTTCTTGAAGGCGCGCTCGACATCGAGCGGGTAGAGGTCCTTCATGGCGACGCCGTCGGCCAGCAAGGCCTGTTCCAGGGTCGGATAGACGCGGTCGCGCAACATGCGTTTGCCGGGGAACCGTTCGACATCGAATATGTCGGCCCAGGTCTTGGGATGATTGTCGCCGGGGAAGGCATCCGTGTTGTAGCCGACATTGTAGGACCACACGATGCAGCCCACGCCGTTCTCATGCACGAACGCAGGCTCGACGCGGCTGGTGTCGACGATCGACATGTCGATCTTTTCAAACAGATCGTTCTTTGCATTGGCATAGAGGAAGATGTCGGTGACGTCGACGACATCCCAGATCGGCTGACCGCTTTCCACCATGGTGCGCAGTTTGCCGCCGTTCATGGGGCCGTCCTGAATAACGGTGACGCCGGTCGCGGCGGCGAAGGGATCGCAGTAGGAAACCTTTTGCGCGTCCTGGTAGGACCCGCCCCAGCTGGCGAGAACCATTTCCCGTCCCTTGAGGTCGAGCGCCGCATGCGCCGGGCTGCTCGTGAGCAGTCCCGTGGACAGCGCCGTGCCGGCCAGTGCGCTGGCCATAATGAAGGTGCGGCGCGACATCTCCGCGTCCGTGGCGTCCATCGCGAAGGTGCCGTTTTTCGTGAACTTTTTCATCTGAGGTCTCCTCTCCTGGTTCTTGTTGTGCAGTGGGCGTTGTGTGGATGTGGTCGTCTCGTTCAGGCAGCCCCGACGGCTTCTGCCGACGTCCGGCTCTTGAAATGCGGGATAACTTCGTCACAGAACAGTTTCAACGATCGCGCGGTGAAGTCGTGAGGCATGCCGAAGCAGGCGCCATAGAGAAAGTGATCGACGCCGGCTGCCTCGTAGCGCTCCAGTTTCTCGATCACCTGATCAGGCGTACCGAAGATCATGTTTTCGTGGATAGACTCGGCGCCGTAATCGCTCTTGTTGGCAACGACATCGTAGTCGACGGGCTGGGGGAAGCCGTTTTCGACGCTGCCCAGATTGCGAAACAGATTTTCGAAGTAACGTCCGAAGTTTGTCGTTGCCGTGACCGGGATCTCCCAGTCGTCCGGGGTGTCGTAGACACAGGCGCGGCGCAGCATCATGTGCTCTGGCCGTGGAACCTGCGGGTTGTTGCGGACCGTCTCCTCGAAGCGTTCGCATAGGGCGATGACCTCCTCGTGCGGCCTCTGCAGCGGGGTCGACATGATGTGGCATCCGTTTTTGACGGCAAAGTCGAAAGTGTCGGGATCGCGCGCGGCGACCCACATCCTGGGGTGCGGCTTTTGCAGGGGCTTGGGAACCGACGTGACGGCGGGAAACTGCCACAGTTCTCCGTCATGGGCATGGTCGCCGCGCCACAGCTCTTTGACCAGCGGGATGATCTCGCGCAGGTATTTGCCGCCTTCGCCTTGCTGCATGCCGCCGGCCATGCGGTCGAATTCATACTGGTAGGAGCCGCGACCAAAGCCGAGTTCCAGACGGCCGTCCAGCAGGATGTCGGTGAGGGCGGCTTCGCCGGCAAGCCGTATCGGATGCCAGTAGGGCGCCGACAGCACCGCCGTGCCGAGGCGAATGCGGTCCGTGTGCTGCCCCCAGTAGGTGAGCAGATTCAGGGGATTGGGCGCAATTGTTACTTCGATAGTGTGGTGTTCGGCGGTCCAGGCGATATCAAACCCGCCGCGATCTGCAATCTGCACAAGCTCGAGCCGCTGGCGCACAACGTCGCGCATATCCTGGGCGGGATCGAACCGATCCAGATTGACGACGATCGAAAACTTCATGCCTGTTTCTCCATCATTTGCGTCAGCCTTGTTCGGGCTGCGTCTGGTGTTTCATTTGAGCCGGATGACAAAGGCGTCCTGCGCCGATCCCGAGTAATCCAGCACCACGTTTTTCAGGCGCGAGTAGTCGCGTACCGCTTCAAAGCCGTTATGCTTGCCGTAACCGCTGTCCTTGAACCCACCCATGGGCGACATCATCGCGGCGCTGCGATAGGTGTTGATCCACACAGTCCCGGCATCCACCGCGTGGGCAAAGCGCATGGCGCGATCGACGTCCCGGGTCCAGATGCCGGCCGCGAGGCCGTAGTCTGTATCGTTCGCCTGGGCGAGTAGATCGTCTTCGTCGGAGAACTTTATGACGCCGGCGACGGGGCCGAAGATTTCGTCGCGCGCAATGCGCATGTCGTTCGAAACTCCGGCGAACAGGGTCGGCCGGTAGTACCAGCCGCCCTCGAGACCGGCATCGTCCGGGCGGCATCCGCCGGTGACCAGCCGGGCGCCGTCTTCGGTGCCGTAGCCGACATACTGTTCGACTTTTTCAAGTTGCGCCCTGAGCGCCAGAGGCCCGACCTGCGTGTCGTCGGCCATCGGGTCGCCGACGCGGATCTGGCCGGTCAGCGTCTCGAGTCGGTCGATCATTTCATCATGAACGCTGGCATGGACGAAGCATCTGGAGCCGGCGACGCAGGTTTGGCCGGCGGCGGCGAACACGCCCGCGACCACGCCATTTGCGGCGCGGCCGAGGTCGGCATCTTCGAACACCACGTGAGGCGACTTGCCGCCGAGCTCCAGATTGGCCTGGGCCAGATGGCTGGCGGCGCTTTGCGCGATCGCGCGGCCGGTCTGCGTGCTGCCCGTGAAAGCAATCTTGGAGATACCCGGATGCCGCGCCAGGGCCTCGCCGGCGGTGCGGCCGCAACCACTGACCACGTTGTAAACCCCATCTGGGAATCCGGCCTCTGCGACAAGTTCGGCAAAGGCAATCGCCGAAGCTGACGTGTGCTCGGAGGGTTTGACCACGACCGTGTTGCCGACCGCAAGGCAGGGCGCCACCGTAACGCTCATGGTGTTGAGGGGCGAGTTCCAGGGCACAATGATGCCGACGACGCCGAGCGGCTCGCGCACCGTGAAATTGAGCATCTGCGGTTTATTGACCGGTATCGTGTCGCCCTGGATTTTGTCCGCGATCCCGGCGAAGTACCTGTAATAGTCCGCGAGATAACCGATCTGCGCATGGGTCTCGCGAAACAGTTTGCCGTTGTCGCGGGTTTCGAGACGGGCGAGCTCTTCGGCATGTCGGGAAATCAGGTCGGCAAGAGCGAACATCAGCCCGGCACGCCTGGTCTGGGTCAGCCCCCGCCAGTTCGCGTCGGCAAAGGCTCTCCCGGCCGCGTTCACCGCGTCGTCGACGTCCCCGGCGCCGGCGTCGGCCGCCTGGTACCAGGGACTGCCGGTGGTCGGATCGTAGCTGGCAATGGTCTGCCCGGATCTTGCCGGTTTCCAGGCGCCCTCGATGTAGATCGGCAGGTTCTGCCCGGCGACGGTGCTTGCGGTGAAACGGAGCATCAGATCGTCAACTCCGCCGTCCGACATGTTCAGGTCCGAACGGTGCCGGGTGCCCATGCAGCATTGCGACCGCGCCGCCATCGCCGGATTCGGCGTAGATGCCGAACCGGTCGTCCGAGCGCTCGCTGATATAGCGCTGCAACATGGAGCGGACCGGACGATCGGAGATGTCGTCCCAGGGAATGTCGTCCATGGCGAACCATCGCGCGCCGACCTTGGCGCCCCCGTCGGTGACCGGTGCATCGGTTGGGGACCCGCGGTAAACGATGTGGACTTCCCCGCTGTCGAGCGTGAAAACCGAATAGACGAAGTTCAACCGTACATCGATGCCGAAGTGGCGGCATTGGTCGCGAAGGGCGGCAAGACCGTGGCGGTTGTCCGCGCCGTGCAGGCCACATGGTATTCGCCACTCCGATGCCGCATCGTCGCGGAACAGAAGGATCTGGCCGTCGCGTTCAATCAGGGCGCCGAACACCGACCGGCCGCCCGAACGGTCCCGTGTGTCGGTGTCGACGCCGAAGGTTACATAGCGCCCGCCGTGAAATCCAAGGGGCGCGCCCTCGTTGGCGCCGAAGCCCTCAACCTTGCCCACCAGGATCAGATGGTCGCCGGCGGCAACCTGATCGTGAACCGAGCAGTCGAGCCAACCCAGGGCGTCGTTGATCACCGGGGCGCCGGTGGCTTCACGCCGCCACGAGGAGCGCTCGAACTTGTCTGCCGTCTTGGAGGCGAACAGGCCGGACACATCCCGCTGATCCTCACCCAGAATGCTGATGGCAAAAGTCTTCGCCTGTCTGAAAGCGTCGTAACTGGCGGCGGTCCGGCCGATGCAGATCAGAACCAGCGGGGGGTCGAGAGAGACCGATGTGAAGGAGTTGGCCGTCATTCCGCGCGGCAGGCCCTGGGGATCGATGGTGGTCACGACGGTGACCCCGGTCAGAAATCCGCCCAACGCCTTGCGCAGGGACACAACGTCGATTGTCGGCGAACTCGCACCCACCTCTGCACCCTCCCTGCCGAAGTCCTAAGGACCACGGTTACACGGGCCGGTCTGCGCCAGCCTCGCGTCCTTCACGGCTCATATGATATTGAGAATTATTCTGAAGTCACCGTGTGGAAAGAGGGAGTTGTTCGCTAATTTTTCCTATGATTCATAGGAAAAAGGTGTCGGTCGGGCCTGCCGAAGCTCTCACCGAGATCGTAAAGTCTCAGGGCAACGCGAAAATCGAAACGCTCCGCCGGATCCGTGACGTCAACACCGAAGCGCTGCGATACCTGCTCGAGCCGGTAGCGCAGGGTGGATACGTGGACTCCCAGACGGTCGGCGCACTCCTGATAGCGGCCGTCGGTTTCAACGAACGTTCTGATGGTTTCGAGCCGACGCATCGCCCGTTTACCTCCCTCCGCCACGATCGGCCGCACGGTCAGGTCGAGAAAGGTTTGCACTTCGGCCTTGTCGGCCATGGAAAACAGGACCGGAAACGCACCGAAGTCTTCCGCCGACACCAGGCCTTTCGCCCCAAGCAGGTGTGCCAGTTGCACCAGCCTTTCGCAGCGCGCCTTGTTATCGCGATAGCTCAAAAGGTCCTGACAGTTGTCGCTCACGACGATGACGGGGTCTGTGCCGGCCGCATTCCTGACGACGTCCCGGGCCCGTTGGATTTTCCCCTTGAACGCCGGCTGCTCGCTCTGGCCCGCCGGGATGAGAGCGATCAAGAGGCCTGAAACGTTGGTCGTCGCGCATGCGTCGAATGCGTCCTCGAACTGGCGTCTCATCATGTGGTGCACCCACGGCATCGCCAAACCGTCGGCGCCGAGTGCGTCTTCGAGGCCGCCGACGACCACAAGCCGCTTCGGCGTCTGCAGATCGATGCCAACCGCGTCCGCCCGGGTGAGAAAGTCGGCTCGGCTCTCCCATTCCCCGGCGAACAGACGATGCAGAACCCGCCCCTGCGAGATTGCCTCGCTGGTTGAGCGCACCACGTTGCGCATCATCAAGGCACTCAACGCCAGCCGCACGGCCTGAGCCTGCAGGAGGTCGAAATCGTCGAGTTCGCCACGTTTTGCGAATAACAACAGGGCGCCGACCAACTCTCCGTCAACGGCGAGGGACTGCACGGCAACCGGCAGGTTGATTGCAATGCCGTCGATCTCGGTGTCGAGGACATGCTCTTCGCCGGAGGCATTGGCCTGGAGGCTCCGTGCCAGTTCGAACAGCCGGGACTTGCCGGCCGCGCTCGCCCATTTCCGCCACACCTCGTCGCTCGCCGCGTCAGGCAGCGGCGAGCGGCGCGTCAGAACGGTGTTGCCGGCCAGGTCGACAACCAGCCAGGGTTGCACGACAATGCGGTCGAGTTCAGTGGTGATCGCGGGGACATCTCCACCTTCGAGCACCGGGCGCATCACCCGGGTGTAGGCGTCCACGGTGGATCTCAGTTTTTCCGCCGTATCGGACTCGGCCTGAAGGCTGAGTGTCTTGTCCACGGCGAGTGTCGCCAGCTCGGCGACCATCATCAAAAACGATATTTCACGTTCCGACACCGTCACCTGTTCGCGCGACTGGACCGACAGCACCATGGGCCGATCATGGTCATCCGTTCCGTACAGCGGCAATATGACGACGGTGCTGTATCCACGCTGGCGCGCATCCTCCCGGTAGGCCGGGTACTGTTCGGAGTGATGCGCGTTCTCGATGATCAGGGGCTGTTGGGTGCGCACGACTTCGGCCACCGGACTGGTCGACAGTTCCCATGTTGTCCGGACCTGTTCGGTGCTCGTCAGATAAGGGTCGAACCGCTTTATCGACCGCGACAGACCGGCGTCTTCGTCGATGCTCAAAATGCTGCTCATCATCCAGTCCGAGTGCCGACACACGGCGAATACGATGCGGTCCAGAATGGTGTCCAGATCGCCCCCGATATTGATCTGGCGGGCAATCTCGCCGAGGCTCTTGATCCTGTGTACGAAGCGATCCGGCACGCTCGAGCTCTCCTGTGGGGTCTCCGGCACGGGCGCCGCCCACCTGCGCGCTCCAGTGTGTGCCGGACTTTCAACCGTGTCGACTAGAGATAATCGATCCGCATGACCAGCCGGGCGATCCAGTCGACCGCCTCGTCGTAGCGGATGTCGCCGCCAGGTTCCAGCGGCACCAGCGTGAACGTGTCGCCCTCTCCGCGGACTACGCGGCGCAGAACAATGGGCCCCGACTGGATCTGCACCAGCGCGTCCTTGCCCAGCGCCCCGAGCATGGCGGCGCCGTCGAGCCTGTTGCCGATCAGCACGGCGCCGGCCGGGTAGGGGCCGACCGGATCGGTGAGCCGCACCGCGACCGGGCGCTCTGCGGGGATGTCAACCTCGATGGTGGGTTGCTCCGCCGAACCGCCCGCGTCGTGCAGGATGCCGTCCCTGCCAAGCGCGCCCAACAGTGCGATCTCGCGTCTCTCGGTGCCCGCCAGCAGACTGATCGGTGGCACTCCAAGGGCCTCGCCGATCCGCTCCAGCCAGTCCGTCGACACGGTCATGTTCGACGTCTCGAGCCTTTGTACCGTCTGAGCCGTTGTGCCGATCCGCTCCGCAAGGTCCTGCAGCGTCCAGCCGCGTAGTTTGCGGAAGTGGCGGATGCGCGTCTCCATAACCTGTCCTGTTTGCGTCGCTGTGGTGTGCCGGATGGGTCCCAAGTATCTCATTGCGCGACGGCCTTTGCCAGCGACGGATTTCGACGTCTGAAGACCTGTTCCACACAACTTATCCTCGCTCCTCGAAACCCAACTAGGGTTCGCTTGATATAGGATTTAGATCCTATATTATAGGTACAAAATCATACGCCGAGAAGGCAGGAGAGGTGAATCATGAACAGGTGCATGCCGCCGCAAGGCGATCTCTTGAACAGCTCAGATTCGGAAAGCCCCGATGGTGGTTCATCCGGTACATGCACGGACAGTCATCCGCCCACCGACACGTCTTCGAAATGCGCCTATGTTCTGCAGGCGGTGGCCTGTGCTCATGGCATTGACATTCGGGCCCTGCGTGCCGCCAGGCGGTGCAGTGCTCCGGTGGCTTTCGCCCGCCAGATCGCCATGTATCTGGCGCACGTCTCATGCGGTCTGACATTGACGCAGGTTGGCCGCGGATTCGGGCGCGACCGCACAACCGTCGCCCATGCCTGCCAGGTGGTGGAAGACCGCCGCGACACCCCCGATACGGATCTTGCGCTCGACTATCTCGAAGCGGCGATCGTCGAATGGTTCGGTGCCGTGCGCATGCGTCAGGCCGCATGCGCCGCGTCCGCGTCATCGCGCTAGGGGAGGGCGGGAACATGCTGGCAGAAAACGAGATCATTCGCGAAGCACTGCTGTGCTTCCGGCGCCTCATTGAACCGGGCGCGCAATTGCGCAACATTTCCTCGCATCTGGGACCCAAAGAGGTTTGGGGCGTGTTCGTAAGCCGCAACGAGTTTGCCAAGCCGGTTGCCCGGCTGAGCACGGAGCTTGTCGAGGCGTTTGTGCAAAAGGACTGGCTGGAGCGTGACGGCGACAGCCGCGCCCGCCTGAGCGAGGCCGGCCTGATGTGGTACAGGCGGGCGACCTCGCTCGACCCCTATCGCGGCCAGCATCAGGACCTTGCCCGCCAGCAGATCAAAACCGCCGGTCGCAGGGATGAGGTTGCCGAAGTCAACCGTGCTGAAAGTCCTCTGGCCTGGCTACGGGCGCGCCGCGACCCGCAGGGAAACCCGATGCTGAGTGAGGAGCAGTTCAATGCGGGTGAACGGCTGCGGCTAGATTTCGAACGCGCCCAGATGCGCGCGCATGTCACTGCCAACTGGGACTTCGGCATCTCGGCCCGGCGGCGCGCGCTCAGCGCCCAGGACCGCTCTGACCTCTCCGATGTCGCCCTTGCCGCCAAACAGCGTTTTCACAAGGCCCTGGACGCGGCCGGGCCGGAGCTCGCCGCGGTCCTCGTGGAGGTGTGCTGTCATCTCAACGGCATGGCTGGGGCGGAACGCTCGCTCGGATTGCCCAAGCGCTCCGGCAAGGTTGTCCTCTTGATTGCCCTCAACACACTTGCGCGCCACTACGGACTGACGCAGTCGGGATCTACCGCGTCAGGCAAGTCGCGACACTGGGGAACCGAGGGTTACCGTCCCGCAATCACCTGAAACTATACGGCGGTCTCCTGGAGAGCGTTTTCGGCGTCGCGCCGGATTCTCTCGACCATGGAACGCAGGCCGTTCGACCGCTGTGGCGTCAGGTGATCATCGAGCCCGATGCGCGCGAACAGTTCCAACGCATCGGTGTCGAGGATCGTCTTGGCGTCCTGGCCGGAGAACACCCGGAACAGAATTGCGATCAGGCCGCGAACGATATGTGCGTCGCTGTCGCCGGCAAACCGCAGCACCGGCGCCGCGCCCGATCCGGACTCGACGGTGGTGTCCAGCCACACCTGGCTGACGCATCCCTGCACCTTGTTTTGCGGGCAGCGTTGAGCATCGGAAAACTCCGGCAACTCACGCCCGAGCTCGATCACATAGCGGTAGCGGTCTTCCCACTCGTCGAGCAGTTCAAAGTCGTCTACCAGGGGCTGAAACGTATCCATGTGCGGCCAAGGGTTTGTGAGTACCGTTGCAGATAGAGATAGAGCCCGGCGGCCGCGAGCACAAGGGCGTCGATAGATGCAGACGCTAGTTCAGAAGCTGTCTGATCCGCTTCTTTGTTCGGCGCCGGATCCGGTTGAATGTTTGCCGACGGCGCAAAGTCTGCTCGGCGCTGATCAGATTTTCGAGCAGCTTCTCCGTGTCCTCTGCGAGATCTGCCCGGTCGAATCTGCCGGGCACCGGTTCGATCGGTTTTCGGGCCACCACGGGCACGTGCCGCAGCGCTTTCTTGCGGTCAGGATCAATAGTGCATTCCAGGACCTCGAATCCGGCGACCTCGAAATACTTCCGCAAGGTGCCTTGGGTGAAATGGAAATAGTGCGGGGCACCTGAGTCAAAGACGGACGGGCCGGTGGCATGTACCGGATGCAGCACATCCTTTTCATCCATGAACAGGTAGCCGCCCGGTTTGAGCAGGTCGTAAAGTCGGGCGAGGAACCGCCGCGGCGAGGGCAGATGGCCGAGCGTGTGGATTGTCAGAGCGCTGACGGCATCAAATGCGCCATCCGGGAATCCGGCGAGTTCGGCCAGCTCCAGTGCCGGAACGAACCGGGCCTCCTTCAACGTGCCCCGGCTTCGCGCGTGTTCCACATTCCGTTCCATCGGGTCGATTGCCACAACCTCTGCGCCATCGCGCGCCAGCATGTCGGCCAGTGCGCCTGAGCGGCACCTGACGTCGAGGATGCGTTTGCCCGCAACGTCGAGATGGCGACGAATGACCGGTAGCGAATAGGTCTGCGCAATCCGCTCTTCTTCCCTGATCTTGCGTGGCTCAATGTCGCCGCCCTTCACCCGCAGATTGCTTCCCGGATCGCCGATAAACCCGTTCTCATAGAAATCTTCCAGGGCGGAGACGGCGAAAGACGGAGACGCAAACAGCAGGCCGCAATTCTCACACATCACGATCTGGCAGCGTGACGGGCTGTCATCCGCGATGACGAGATGGTCTTTGCTGCCGCAAAGGTCACAGTGTTCGACGGTTTGAATGGGACGGTCAAACCGATCCTGTAGTGGCACAGTTTCAAGCGTCATGTGGGAGGTCCTTTGGAGGGCAGGGTGTCTCTGCGATCATTGTCCGGCCTTGAGGCCGAGTGCCAGCCGTTGCAGGTTGTCGAGTGGGCCGGTCAGTTCGCCGGCGCGCAGATGCCAGTCCGGAATGTCGACGTTGGGGGCCAGATGGTCGTTGTATCTGAGCATGAGCATGACACGCGTGCGGGTGTTGCCGCGCGAGCCGTAATGCAGCAGCCGACAGGCATCGACGCAGGCCCCTTCGCCCGGCGCACCGGTAACGGTTACGCATTCGGACATGCCTCCGGCCGCCTCGACGACCCGATCCTCCACTTTCTTGCCCGCGACGACATTGTTGTTTGTTCGGATGTGTTCGGACATGCCGGCGGGGATCAGTGTGAAGGGGCCTGACTCAGGGGTGACTTCGGTAACGTTGAAGAGGAACTTCAACTGGCGCGCATCCTCCCCGTCACAATGAAACAGCTGGCTCTGCTGCAGTGTCGTGTTCGGCGGGTTCCACCACAATGAGACAGCCGTCAACACCGGTGAGCGGCCAAAATATCGGGTGGTCATTTCAAGAACAGGACGGGAAATGGCGAATTCCAGGATCTCCGGAAACTCGTAGAATGCCTCGTCGCGCAGAACCGTGATCAGGAACGTCTTGTTGGCGGTCGCGTTCAAGGAGCGCTTTTCGGCGTCGGCGATCACGGCCTGGAGTTTGTCGCCGTATTTTGCCAGTGCCCGCTGGAGGTGGGGAAAGGTGTCGCGTGCGAACGTCACATATCCGTCCCGGGCCAGGGCGCGACCGGCCTCGTCCGGCGGTCCGATCTCGCGTGCGATGCGCGTACGCTTCACGGTCTCGGACGGGTTGCACATGTGCTTCAATCCGCGCATCACGGGATTTGCCAGCCGTCGCGGCACCGCAAGATGGTGACGGAGCAGACGGTGGTACCTCGATGCGTGGCGCAGCAAGCGGGCGGGTTGAGCCGAAATCGTCGCGTCCATGGAATTTCCTTCCTTCTAAGGAGCGATTGGCGGGGATGCGGGTGTCATGAAGGCCGGCAGTCCGGTCCGGGCGTTTGCGGTCATGATCCTTCCAGATAGTCCTGCGACCGCTTTACCGCCGCCTCGAACCGGGCCCCGATATCGGGCATCTTTCGTTTCGGCTCGCGGTAATAGGCGGTCATCTGCAGACCGGTGAGGAAGGTTCGATGGAGCGCCCGGCCCCAGAAGCGCATCGGCCGGTTGAAATCGAACAGCAGCACGACGCGGTCTTCATCGGTGTTGTTCCAGACCTCATGATCGTAGGTGTCGTCGAAGACGAAACCTTTTCCTTCGGTCCAGGCAACGGTCTGGTCGGCAATCCTTATGGTGCAGTTCTCACGGTCCTTCGGCACGATCAGGCCGATATGCGACCGCATGATGGTCTTGGAGACGCCGCGGTGCGGCGGCACATGATAATGGGGCCCAAGAATCGAGAAGAACGCCGTCTGCAGGTTGGGGACGCGCGAAAGCAGTTCCGCGGTTTTGGGCGCATGGCGGCAGTTCGACGCCATCGGCTTGCCGAAACCATAGAGCAGAAATGTTCGCCAGCGTTCATCGGAGGCGATCTTTTTCTGATCCTGCGAGAGCTCCACGAAAGACGGGATCGCCTCACGGTGTTTGAGAATTTCGTCCAGCTCACCGCGGATCGCCTGCCAGTTGTCCTCCAGCGTTTTCACGAACGGGAAGTCGGCATTGTCGTAGACCGGTACATCGCCGACCAGGGACTGGTTCGCGATAAAACCCGACATGTTGCGAATGAAATTCTTGCCGAACTTCTTGACCCGCTTGCGCCGCCGTTTCGCCAAGCGGGCGAGGGTCCCCGGCTGCCGTGGGCCGGCCGTCGCATTCATCTGATTGCGCTCCCCATGCCACTCCTGCGTATGGTTCATGACGCAGGCCACGGGCCAAACTACAAGCGGCGCGGAAGCGGCAATTTGATCTAGATCAAGGCCGGGAGTTTACGAGTGTTCGGGTTTGGCTGCGCCGGCGATTGTTCAGCGATCGCGATCTAGGCGACACAGTGGTTCGCAACCGCGAGCTTTCTGAACAGATGCGGTGAGGCGACTGCACTTGCCGGATAGTCCGCAATGCGCGCCTGAAACTCGCCGTGCATAAACGCGTTGCGAAAGCTCTCGACATCCTGCCAGACGGCATAGTTGACATAGGTCGAGCTGCCGGCGATGCCCTTGTGAAGCTGGGTCGAGATGTAGCCCGGTTGCGCTTTCATGAAATCGGCATCATGCGCCCATGTTTTGAGCAGGGCCTCCTCGTCGGCAGGATCGATTGTGAAGACGTTAACCAGAACGATGGGGCCTTCCTGCGTCTGCATCTGTTCCGCCAGCGTTATGGTTGCGTCGAGTTCCTTGAAATTTGCCATGTCTGTACTCCTGTTCCGGTCTCACGTTTTGTTAGCCTGCTGTTCGATGGCGGCACACCGTTCGCTCAGTTCGATCAGCGCTTTCAAAGCACGCCTGAGCGCCGTCTCGCTGATGCCGTTGGTCAGTTCGTTGGCCCAGCTCGCCTGTATGCCGTCAAGTTGGCGAAGCGTTTTCAGACACATCGCGGTCGGCACCACGAGCCTGGCGCGCTTGTGGTCAGGGTTGTCTTCGAGGCGCACGAACCCCAGGCCTTCGAGATCGTTGACAAGCCGCTGTACGGCCTGGCGTGACAGCCCCATGCGCCTGCCGATCTGCGCCACAGTGAGCGGCCGGCCCTCGTATTCGATGGCTCCGAGAACCTGCCAGCGTGCGCTTGTTAGCCCTAGGGGGGCCGTCAAACGGTCGCCCGCCTCGAGCAATTGGCCGTTCAGACGAAACGTCTCGAGAATGAGTTCCGTTACCGCGTTTCCTTCAGCCGTGCGCTTCATGCCGCCTCCTGACGGGACAGGTAGTAACTTGACAATATATTGTCAAATAGAAAATATTCGTCAATTGAAAATTACACATGTGGTGACATCCGAGCGGGCGAGCCAACCCATCCCGAAAGCTGGATGCGCGGGTTTTCTATATCCGCTGCAGTCGATGTCGCGTCACACTGCGTCGCGCAGAATCATGTCGGCGCCTTTCTCCGCCACCATGATCACGGGGGCGTTGGTGTTGCCGGAGGTCAGGGCC
>JAJFHL010000179.1 GCA_021775615.1 Hyphomicrobiales bacterium | reverse complement strand
GGTGACGTTCCACAACCCGCTACAGGACAGTGCGTTTACCCAGACCGTCTATCTGGCGCGGACCGCGCCTGAAGACCGGTGACCACGGTGAAGCCGGGCATCGCGGCTGTGGAAACCGACGGCGGCTGTCCGGTCTGCCGGGCGCCGACTGCGGTGTGGTTCATGGTTGTCGATGGCCTTGACTACTGGCGCTGCGACATGTGCGAGGCGCGCTTCCTCGATGCGCGGCACAGGCCGTCGCGGGACGACGAGCGGGCGCATTATCTGCTGCATGAAAACGATGTGGATGATCCGGGTTACCGCCGGTTCCTGTCGAAACTGGCCAATCCTTTACTGGAACGGCTGGGGGCTTGCCTAAAAGGGCTTGATTATGGATGCGGACCGGGTCCGGCGCTGGCGGCGATGCTGTGCGAGGCCGGCCATCAAATGACGCTCTATGACCCCTATTTCCATCCGGACCCATCGGTTCTGGACCGCACTTACGATTTCATCGTCTGTACGGAGGTCGCCGAACACTTTCATGATCCGGCCGCAGAGTTCGAAAGGCTGGATGCGATGCTGCGCCCTTGCGGATGGCTGGCCGTAATGACCTGCTTTCAGACCGAAGATGCGCGTTTTGCCAGATGGCACTACCGGGCCGATCCTACCCATGTGGTGTTCTACCGTGAAGCCACAATGCGGGCGATCGCGGCGCGGTTCGGCTGGACCTGTGAAATACCGGTGAAAGACGTTGTGCTGATGCACAAGGCGATGACGCCCTAGACCCTTTCTTCTTCTTACGGAATCACTTGACCGGGTTTTCACGTCTGCTGACAAGGCACGATCCACGCCGTGGTCTGGCTTGACCACAAGTGGGCCGTAACGCGGTCAGTGGGCGTGAAAATCCGGCCTTCGGTGGGCCAAATCGGCCCGTCATCAGCGTTGCGGCGCTTGCCCGATACACCGCATCGAACTGCGCACCGCGCCTTGCCGAGCGAACCGATCTGGCGCCATCAAGCGTTTCCGTAAGAAGAAGAAAGGGTCTGGATCAAACAGCGCTTAACCGGGCTCGGTTGAGCGTAGACTGTTTGATCACTTTCAATATGAAGGCGAAAGGGTCTAGCGCCCTGAGCGTGGCTTGGCGATAAGGCCTTCGCGCTGCGCCTGCTTGCGTGCGGCCTTGCGGGCCCGGCGAATGGCTTCGCCCATCTTGCGCGCCTTCTTTTCAGAGGGCTTTTCATAGGCGCGGCGGCGCTTCATCTCACGAAAGAGACCTTCGCGCTGGAGCTTTTTCTTCAGGACCCTGAGGGCCTGATCGACATTATTGTCGCGGACTGTAACTTGCAAAATGAAATTCCTTTCGAATTTGTCGTGCAAAAGGCATGGCGATACCTGGCGCGCTGGCGCCAGGTATCGCGAAAGCTCAAGCGTTCGACAGATTGACCGCGGCTGATTTGCCGGAGCGCTGGTCCATCTCGACTTCGTAGTTCAGCTTCTGGCCGTCCGCCAGGGGCGGCATGCCGGCAGCTTCGACGGCGGTCGCGTGAACGAACACGTCAGGGCCTCCATCGGTCGGCTCGATGAAGCCGAAGCCACGATTGTGATTAAAGAATTTGACTGTACCTGTGGCCATTGCGGCCTCCTTTTGACTGCGCGAAACGCATTCTTTCCGGCGCGACCATCGCGCAGAATCTCATCCGAATTCAACGATGTCTTGGAAGGGGCCGTCGTCGGGCCATTGAAGCAAGGCATAGCGAGAGATCGAACATCCTTCATATGCGCGCTCTTGGCGCAAAGGTCAATGCTGTGTGCAGTCCTCCATGAGGGGGTTGTCGCACGTTGTTAACCGGGTGTCCGTTTCGCCCGCGGCTAAAATGCCCTATGACACGGGCGAACCAGGAAGGAATGCGCGATGCCACTGATTTTACCGGACCATAAACTCGCGACGGCCGACGAGCTGCGCGCGGTAGTCCGCCACATTATGGAGAGGTGCAGCGGCGAGGCGTCGCGCAGTCAGTATGACGTCATGGTCTGCGTGCGCTCGGTTGCCGCGGCGCGCGAGGTTTTCGAAGCCGTGCCGGTCGAGGGCAGCTTGGAAGACTACGGCGCTGCTGTGATGTCGGCTCTGGATGTGCTTAGAGACGAGTTCTATGACCCGGACGGCGAATACACCTCGAAAGGAATGGTCGGAGACGTCGGCAGCGACGTCTACCAACTGCTCAAATCGCAGGCGTCCGCCGACGTCGTGGATGTGGACCGGGAAGAGGCCGGTGTAATTCTCACCCAGGAGATCAATGATCTGGCCCGGCTCACCCCTCAGCCGCCCATGGGCCTCGGTGATGCGACGATCAGGGCAGACGCGAGTGGGCCGAGTGGCGCCGACTACTTTGTTCGCATGACGATCGAGCACATGTCGGACAAACGGTTTGCCGTCGCCGGCGGCATTTACACCAGCGAGACCAGCCGGTTTCCGGTTCTGGAAGAGCGTCTCGAGTTTGACATCCCCACCAGATCACGTTCTAGCGAGTAGGCTCTACACGCCAACCCGTTCGCGCCGCTCGATGAGAGCCTCCGCCGGTTGTCCGAGTTTGCGGGCCGCCTTGTGGCCGTCATAGACCGCGGTCGCGATGATGCCCGGAGCGCGGCAGTCGCCGATGCGAAGCAATGTGGTGATCCCGGATCGATCTCCGGACAGGTCACGCCACAGACTGTCCCGGGGTTCGCGTGACGTGACCGGAACGATCGTGGCGCAGGGCAGTATCAGATCCCGGCCGGAATAGACGCAGGCGAGTTTTGCTTCCTCGGAGGTGACGGCCCCGAGGGAGTGACCGGTGATGATTTGAACCCCAAGCTCGAGCAATCGCTTGTGGGTCTGCGTCTGCTCTGCAGTCAGGGCCGACCATGGCGAAACCATGCCGTCCGGTGTGACATAGGCGACCTCATGGCCCTCGGACGCGAGCAGTTCAGCGATGGCGGAGGCCATGTAGTAGCCATCGTCGTCGAAGATCACGACAGGAGCCGTCGGGCCGGCGGGGCGCTGTCCGTCCATGATATCGTCCGGGGTCAGTGTCTGCGGCCCGCCGAGCCCTTCGATTGGGAGTGGGCTGCTGCGCCCGCGACCGTCGCGCCGCCATCGGCTGCCGGTGGCGATGAATATGTGCGGCGCTTCGGTATCGCGTATGTCGCCGGCCGTCATGGCACTGCCGAGATAGAGAGACGCATTGGCGGCCTGGGAGAGCTGATGGACGCGATAGTCTCGCACCCGGCTCCATTCCGACAGGCCGGGCAGGCGGCATTCGCGCGACACGCGGCCGCCCGGCTCGTCGCCGGCTTCGGCCAGCAGCACAGTGTAGCCGCGTTTGGCCAGGATGTGGGCGGCCTCAAGCCCGGCGGGACCGGCGCCCACCACCAGTGCCGTCTCGTTGGTGTGAGCGGCGGGAACCTTCTCGGGGTGCCAGCCCCGACGCCATTCCTCTCCCATTGCCGGGTTCTGGGTGCAGCGGATCGGGACGCCGCGCCCGTCGAACGCGTAGCAGATGTTGCAGCCGATGCATTCGCGGATGTCGTCAAGCCGCCCATCGCGGATCTTCTCGGGCAGAAACGGGTCGGCGATGGACGGCCTGGCCGCGCCGATCAGGTCGAGTATGCCGCGTCGGACCTGCGACAGCATGGTTTCCGGCGATGTAAAGCGGCCAACGCCGACAACCGGCTTGCCGGTCAGTTCGCGCAGGTGGGCAATTTTGTTCTCAAGCGATGCCTCCTTGACGAAACGCGACACGCCCATCTCGTGCCCGTAATCCGAAACCGTCACATCGAACAGATCGCAAAGCGGCGCGATGGACGCGAGCATTTCATCGCGGTCGCCGGTGCTGCCGTCGTCGTTGTCGACCTCGACGCGGATCGCGATGGCGCAGCTCTGACCGGCTTCGTCGCGAGCCTCCTCGAGCAGTTCACGCACCAGTCTGGAGCGGTTCTCCGGGGAGCCGCCATATTCGTCGTCCCGGCGATTGAGCACGGGATCCAGGAACTGCGACAGGAGGTAGGTGTGGGCGGCATAGATGTAGATGATATCGAAACCGGCCTCGCGGGCGCGGCGCACCGCTGCCCGGTGCCAGGCGCGGAACTGGCGGATATCGTCCTTGTCCATGCGCTGCGACTGTACCGGATCGTTCGATGCCGGAAGGCTTTCCGGGCCAAGCGGTGCATAACGCGAGTGCAGGTTCGAGGAACGCAAGCCGCCATGCCACAGCTCGACCCCGGCGAGCGCCCCGTGGCCGTGAACCTTGTCGGTCATGAGCGCCATGTTGCGGACGTCCTGGTCGTCCCACAGGGTACAGTGTGGATAGGGAATATCGTCCGAGCTGGGATGGATCGAGCAATATTCGGTGTTGACCACGCCCCATCCGCCTTCCGCCTTCACTTCGCGCATGGCGGCAAGGGTTTGCGGCAGGGCATAGCCCATGCCGGTGCAGTGAGGCACCTGATAGAACCGGTTCGGCGCGGTGACGGGGCCGATCCGCACCGGCTCGAACAGAATGTCGAAACGATTGTCGTGCACCAACTCGGCCCTCCTTCTTCACGCGCCGCTTCCTTCGGAGGCAAGCGGCACCGCATTTCGATCGGGGCTGGTTGCCATTCGCGCAAGGCAACATATTGACAATTAAATTGTCATCTCCATATTTGACATGTAACTTGTCATATATGGAGAGAACGCATGGCTGAACTGGAACGCTTTGTCCGCGATAACATGGACCCGCTTATGTATGGCTGTTTCTTCGGCAGTCTCATCGTCTTGGGTGCGCTTGAATTGTGGATCACACGCTCGGAGCGGGCGGCGCCGCGGCGCCGGCGATGGCCCGCAAACTGGGCGATGACGGCGCTCAACATCGTGGTGCTCGGGGCTCTGCCGATATCAGGGCTCGCGGCGGCCGAGATCGCCCGCGCCAATGGCTGGGGCCTGTTCAATCAGCTCGAAGTGTCGTTCGCGGTGATGCTTGTCGCCGGTTTCGCCCTGCGCAGCCTGGTCTCTTACGGCATCCACGTCGCCATGCACAAAGTACCGCCTTTATGGCGTCTGCACCGGGTGCACCACACCGACACCGCGCTCGATGTTTCGACAACCGTCAGGTTTCATCCGCTCGAATTCGTGGTTTCGGTTCCGGTGGTCGTTGCCACCATCATGGCAGCCGGCATATCGCCCCTGGTGATCATCCTCTATGAGCTGTTCGATGCGGTCATGGCCGTGTTCTCGCATGCCAACATCCGGTTGCCGCGCGGCGTTGAGCGTGTGCTTCAGTGGGGGCTGGTAACGCCGGACATGCACCGGGTGCATCACTCGAGTGCGCAGCCTGAAACCGACAGCAACTATGGCGCGACGCTGTCGGTGTGGGACCGTGCCTTCGGCACTTATGTGCGCAAGGCCGACATCGATCTGACGAGGATGGAGCTCGGACTCGAAGAGTGCCGGGATGGCCGGTCGGCGTCGTTCTTCTGGCTTCTCGCCTCGCCGTTCCTGCGGCTGCGGCGCGTTTCGCAGGCGAATGACGAAAATGCCGGGACCAGGGAGCCGGTCTCGCCAGTCGCCGAGTGATATCGAGGAATGGAAAAGGTCTAGGCAACCGCGTTGCAGTTTGACAGATTGCGCCCGCCCTGTTCGATCGCGCTCTATCATATTGAGGTCGATCAGGTTTATCGGTCTTGATTGAGTGACTTAAAATTGATCCTGATCCAGGTGATCGCAACGGAGCGTTTATGAACGATATCCCTGTCCTGACGGCGCATTCTGGCATGCCGGTGCTCGATGCCATTGCCGGACGCAAGAGCGTGCGGGGCTTCAAGCCCGATCCGGTGCCGCGCGAAACCGTCCGCGCCATCCTTGAAGCGGCGGCGCGGGCGCCGTCGGGCACCAATACCCAGCCGTGGAAGGTCCATGTAGTGGAAGGGGCCGCCAAGGAACGGGTGACGCAGGCGGTGATCGCCGCCTCCGATGCCGGCGAAACCAGCCCGTCCTACAGGTATGCGCCGGACAAGTGGTCGGAGCCCTATCTGTCGCGGCGGCGCAAGCTGGGCTTCGGTCTTTATGACCTGCTCGGCATCGCCAAGGACGACATGGCGGGCCGCAAACGCCAGCATCACGAGAACTACCGGTTCTTCGGTGCCCCGGTCGGTCTGTTCTTCACCATCGATGAACATCTGGAAAAGGGCAGCTGGATCGACATCGGCATCCTCTTGAGCCATGTCATGCTGGCGGCGCGCGGCTTTGGCCTTGAAACCTGCCCGCAGGCCGCCTGGGCGCCCTATGCCGGTGCGGTGGCCGGGGTGATCGGCCTGCCGGAATCGGAAGTTCTGGTGTGCGGAATGTCGCTCGGCCATCCGGACTGGGACGCGCCTGCCAACGCACTGGTTTCGGGGCGCGCGCCTGTCGAGGAATTCGCGACTTTCATCGCCGAATGAGCGCGTGGGCCCCAGGGCATATCGTGTTTAGCCTGCACCGGCCCACTCCCCCGCCCAGCCACCCCACGGGTACGCTGCCGCCGGGTGGTTGGGCGGGGGAGTGGACCGGTGCCGAAGCCAGCTTTACTTAAGGTCGCAAGCTTTACACCCGTTCAAGACAGACCTTGGTGATGCCCTTGGTGACGAAGCCGAGCTTGGCGGCGACGCCCTTGGTGACGTCGATGATGAGCTTGCGCGAGACCGGACCGCGGTCGTTGATACGCACCACCACCGAGCGGCCGTTGGACATGTTGCGCACGCGCACCACGGTGCCGAGCGGCAGGGTGCGGTGGGCGGCGGTCATTGTGTTGGGCGAGGCCCGCTCGCCTGACGCGGTGATGGACGTCATAGCATACCACGATGCGCGGCCGCATTGATTGGCGGCCGAAGCATCGTCGCCGTGCGAGGGGACCAGAACCGCAAGGGCGAAAAGAGCGGCCGTTGCTGCATAACCAATGGTTCGCATGTTGTGCGATCTCCAAGTTTGATGTTCGATAAATTGAGATTGTTGCGGCGCAACATACCCAAGATCATGGCCGGATCGTGGCGCATTATGCAAAGCATCCTTAACGCGGTAGAGCGGGATCAGGAAAAGTGGACACCGGTTTTCCGTCCGATCCCGCTCTGAAATGGTGCAATCGATCACGTTTATCGACTTGGGTGATTCCCCCTAAGTCGATCGTGATCTATTGTTCGGGTTCAGTGCGATCAGGGAGACGGAACGTGGCGCGACCAGGGGTGCTCGACGAGATTGCCGCCCTTGATCCGGTGGCCGACCACGAACGGATCGTGTTTCTCACCACCTGTTACGAATTCCCGTTCGACATCACCCGGGCGCTCGAGTTCGCCCTGTTTCGCACCTACTGCGTGCCGTCGATCTCGGCGCTCCTGGCGCGCACGGGCGAGTTCGAGGCACGACCGCAGAAACGTTACGACGACACCGACATCATCATTTCGGAAATTCTTGAACACGGGCACACAAGCCCGCGCGGGCGCCGCGCCATTGCGCGGATGAACCAGATCCATGGGCGCTTTGCAATTTCCAACGAAGATTTCCTCTATGTGCTGTCCACCTTCGTGTTCGAGCCGATCCGCTGGATTGACCGGTTTGGCTGGAGGCGGTTGAGCGACGCCGAGCGGTTCGCCATGTTCCACTTCTGGCGCAAGGTCGGCCAGGCCATGAACATTGCCGATATACCGGATGGTTACGACGCCTTCGAACGTTTCAACCATGCCTATGAGCGCGAGCACTTCCGCTTCAAGGAGACCAACCGGCGGATCGGCGCCGCCACCGTTGCGCTGTTTGCGGGATGGTTTCCCAGGCTGTTTGCGCCTCTGGTGCGCCGCTCGGTCTATGCCCTGCTTGACGATCCTCTGATTGAGGCCTTCGGGTTTCCCAGGGCATCACCCTTCATGCGTTGGGCGGTTCCGGGTCTGGTCCGGCTGCGCAGCCGGCTGGCAGGCCTCCTGCCGCAGCGCCGCGTCGCCAGAATGCGCAGCGAAATGACGCGGCCGAGCTATCCCGAGGGCCACACGATCGAGCGTCTCGGTCCGCCCTGAATGTGTTATGATCCAGCGGTGCCTCAGGAGTTGGCCCGATGAGCCGTGCCTTTGTCAAAGAACCCGATGGTGATGCGTTTTCCGAAGATCTGCCCGAGCGGCCGGTCAGCACCGCGCCCAATTACGTCACGGCGCGCGGGCTGCGGCTGATCGATGAAGAGATCGACGGACTGCGCAGGGCATTGGCGACGGCGCAGGCAGCCGGCGAGCGAGCAGAGCTTGCACGCCATTCCCGCGATCTGCGCTACTGGTCGGCGCGTCGCGGCACAGCGCAGTTGGTTCCTCCCCCCGGCAACGCCGACGTCGTTTCCTTCGGCTGCGCCGTCACCATCGAACGTGAAGACGGCACGCGGCACACCTACAGGATCGTTGGCGAAGATGAGGCCGATGCGGCGCAGGGACGGATTTCGCGGCTCTCGCCCATGGCATCGGCGGTCTCCGGCCGCGCTGTCGGCGATCTCGTCACCGTGCCCAATGGAGAAGTTGAGATTCTGGCGATCGACGCGGCTCCGGAAGCGTGAGCCCGGTGGCGGTGGGTTTGCATTGATCTGCGCTGCATATGTCCCCATTTTAGGGGGAGACTTGAACGAAGCAACACGAGGACGGTTTCATGCCGTTGCCAATGCCGGGGCTGCAGAACCCCTATCAGGAAGACATCGAAGGCTTGGCGCGCGAGGCTTATGACGCACTGCCGGTAGAGTTTCGTGCGCTGACGGGCGAAGTGGTGATCCATGTGACGGACTTTGCGTCCGACGAAGTGCTGCGCGAAATGAAGGCGGACTCGCCCTACTCGATCCTTGGCCTGTTCCAGGGGGTCGGGCTTCCGCAAGACCAGGCGGTGCCGCAGACCGGGCAGCTGCCGAACATGATCTGGCTCTATCGCGAGCCCATTCTCGACTACTGGCGGCCACGGCCGGAAAGCCTGAAGGAGGTCGTGGCGCACGTGCTTGTGCACGAGATCGGCCATCATTTCGGCCTCTCCGATGAAGACATGGAACGGATCGAGGCGTCGTAGCGGTCGGTCAATTTGCGCCTGTGGCGAGCTCGCCCGTGGCGCCAAGGTAGCCGCTCCAGGCGAACCAGTAGGCGACATGGCCGGGAAGACGGCTGAGCTTGGTGCCGCCGGGCCCGATCAGGGCTTCTTCGGTGATCCTCCAGGTTTCCCCGCCGGAAACGAGTTCGTCCGAATTGCCGCCTTTTGCGAAGGTCTGTCCGCCGGTGCGGTAGGCGCGCACCGACCGTGTCCCGGCATCTCCGACAAGAGTGAGCTGCAGCACGCCGGCGGTGTCGTTGATCACCGGTTCGGCGGCGAAGCGCGACAGCGGCCAGGCCTTTTCCGCGCCTGAGCTTCTGAGCGCGAAGACGTAGTCCTTCGCCTTGATTTTGCTTTCGTCCACCAGGGCAGGGAACATCAGGTCGGCGCTGGCGAAGTATTCGCCGTAGGGCCGGCCGGGCTGATAATCACGGTGATGGCCGGTGTTGAGCGACAGAACCCGGGTCTTCGGGTGGCTGGTGCGCCACTCTTTCCAACCGGTAATCACCACCGGCCGGGTCTTCAGCTCGATGCCGCTGCCGGTCAGGGTGCCGACAACCGGCCGCCCGGTGAACTGGTTCCACAGCGAATGGGTCTCGGTGTCGTACATCAGCTTGTTGGACCGGTAGAGAAAACCGGAGGACCCGAACACGAAATGCTTGTCGCGACCCTCAAGTTCGGTTTCGAACAGAATGCCCGAGCCGCACAGCGTGCAGTAGGCAAGGCTCACCGGCACGCCGCCGATCACGTCGTTGAACATTTCATGCCAGTCCATGACGCGCAGTGGATAGGCGCGCACATCGCCGTTGATCTCTACGCCGAACACCAGTTCGTCTTCGGTCATGTAGTCGGCTTCGGCGGCATCGATCATGCCGGGATTAATGAGGGCGGGGATCCCGTCCTTGCGGACGCCGCCCCAGGTGATTTCCTCAAGCCGGATGTCATGCGCGACGCCGGGATAAAGAAAGACCCGAAAATTGAGGTCGATACCGGCCATCGCATCAGCCTTGAAGGCATCGAAGCCTTCGAACGGCTTGATTTCCGGATGGGCCTGCTGCCACAACATCCAGTCGAACCAGCGCGGGCCGGGTGTTTCGCCGGCCAGCGCATGCAAGGCATCTGTCAGAGCGGATGCGTCGGCGCGGGAGAACCGCAGGGCCTGAATCAGCGCCGGGATCGCATCCTTGTTGCCGCGCTCGACGAACCACCTGATGGCGTCGTTGCGCTCATCCACCGCGCCGTCCACGAGGAGCCGTGACTGTACCGCGATTGTCTTTGGATCCTCGGCCCGCGCTGCGGTGGAAATCCCTTGAGCCGTGGCAGCCGCGGCCATGAGGCCGACTGCGAACAGCCAGAGTATGACGAAGACGTGGCGAGACCGCATAGCCAGATTCTCTCCCTGATGATCCGTCACTCAGATAGGTGCGTGTGGGAGAAATTCACGTCACCTCTGTGCACTTCCCTGTGAGATTTTCGTCAGGTGCAGGTGATGAACGTGTTCGCGGGCTATTGGCCGGACCGCATTACCAGAAGCTCGCTGGCCGCAATGTCGACCTCTTCGGCCCTGTCGTCACCGCTCGGAGACCGGGACAGCCGCATTATTTCGGGCTCTATCAGCACCCACACGCTGTGGTCCAGGTGCCCTGCCAGATGATTCAGTATCCAATACTTCCAGACGCCATCGTCACCCGCGAAGACCGCGTTGATAGGCGGGGCGATGTGAATGTCGGCCTTTGCCAGAAGTTCCGCGACGACGGGCGCGACCGGCCAGTTTATGTCCTGAAGCCATGTCAGGAGGTCAGGCAGGATCGGATTGATCGCCGGAAAGCCGAGCGCCGCGGCCCGTTCGACAGCAGCTTCGTCGAACTTGTCCGACGGAATGCAGGTGCTCAGGTCCATCGGCGCACTATGCCACGGTGCAGGGGATTGGGCCAGAAGCCGGCCCCTCTACTCGGCCGCGATGACCGCTTCCTTGATGGCGTCCTGCCGCTGTTTCTTGCCCACTGCCGCCATGCCGCCGGAGGTCGACTGGTAGAGATCGAGCTTGTCGTAATCGTGCTCGTCGGGCGGGGTCAGGGCAATGTCACGATAGGATTCGCGCGCCGGGTCGTTCTGCACCCGGCGGATGATCTTGCGCAACTGCATTTCAAGCCGGATGTAGTGGAAGTGGAAGGTGAAGATCTCGGCGACATATTTCGGGTAGAACACCAGCGGGTTTTCGCGCGGCATGGTCGGCCGGCGGTCGGTGCGGACCTTGAGCGGGAAGTAGCCGCCTTCCAGCGGATGGATGCCGAAATGGACCGGGAAGAAGCGCCACCAGACAAGCCGCCGCAATACGGTGGTCTTCTTGTTGCGCTTGAAGGCGAACAGGCGCTTGATGATGGTTTCCATGTGGTCCAGCGAATAGAACCGTTCCCACGCCTCGGCGAAGGCCTCATCCCATTCGCGGTCCGACATCTTCTCGTGATGGCTGACCCGGTGGTTGAGGTCGTACTTGTTCATGTCGGGGTCCATCCAGGTCCCCGCGTCGTACATTTTCTTGTGATCCTCTGAGCCGGGCAGCGGCGTCAGATTGGTGAAATAGAGCTGATCGATGGGCAGCTCTTCCTTGATGATGTCGATGTCGCGCATGATCGAGGCCTTGGTGTCATTGGGGAAACCAATGATGTAGCCGCAGACGATCGAAACGCCCCACTCCTTCCAGGCGAGCAGCATCTCGCGGTATTCGGTGATCTTGTTCTGGCGCTTCTTGGCGGCCAGCAGATTGTCCGGATTGATGTTTTCAAGGCCGATGAAGATGGTGCGGGCGCCGGCGCGGCAGGCCTTCTCGATGAAGTTCGGAATCCGGTGACACATGGTGTCGACCTGGATGTTGAGCTTGACCTTGATGCCCTCTTCCTCGCGCAGCCGGATCAGGGTGTCGAACAGGGCTTCCCAGTTCTTGTTGCGCGCCAGATTGTCGTCGGTGATGAAGAACTTGCGGATGCCCTGGGCGCCGTTCTCGCGAACGATCTTTTCCAGGTCCGCGGCGGTGCGGAACCGGCTCTTGCGGCCCTGAACATTGATGATGGTGCAGAACGAACATTCGAAGGGACAGCCGCGGCCGACATCGAAGCTGGTGTATTCGCCGAAAGTGCGGGCGACCTTGTTGCGCGGCAGAAAGGGTATCGGCTGACCGTTCAGGTCCGGCAACGCGTCCGAATAGTCGTAAAGCGGTTTCAGCTTGCCCGCATAGGCATCCTGCAAAACCTCGTCGAGCCTTTGGTGTTCCGCCTCGCCGGCGAAAAAGCTGAGGCCCTGGGCCTGCGCCTCTTTCATGTCGTCGGGCATCTCAGGCAGCATCGAGAGGCAGCCGGAGACATGGAAGCCGCCGATGCAAACCGGAAGGCCGGCTTCCAGGAACGGCTGCGACAGATCCACCGCGCGGGGAAACTGGTTCGACTGCACGCCGATCATGGCGATCAGGGCCTTGCCGCCATCGCGGCGGATCATCTTGATGAGCTTTTCCTGATGCACCCGCGAATTGGTTTCATCGAGAGCATGCAGCTCGATCTTGACGTTTTCGCCCAGCACCTTGCGTTCATCGCAGTCCATGCCGAGGCCGTAGACCGAGGCCAGCGAGTTGGACGGGATTGGCGCGAAAAACCAGCGGATCGGATACCCATTGTCGTGGTAATGGGTCGGCCTGATCATGATCAGGTGAAATTTTTCCGTTGCGCTGCTCATGCTGTCTCCCGAATGCGACCACTTACACGGTGAGGATCGAAAGACCCAACCAGCCCAAGAAGCTGCGTTGCCGGAGAGCCGTCTCCCCGGGTATTTTGTTGGAACCTAGACGATCTGCTGCTCCGTGTCTCGCACGCTGACGTCCGTTCACAACAAAGTTGTGACAGGTTGATCGTCAGTTGTTCGCAATGCGAAATCAGATCGCTTCACCGTATCGGGCCGATGCGTCGTCAATGTGTTGCGTTTGGCTCGCCACGGCGGCGCAAGCCGCACGTTAACGAATTCCCGGTAACCTTTTGCGGAATGCGTGGTGATCGGAATGGTGCCGGGCGATGCGGAAAACGCTCAATGCAGACAAGATAATCGAGACCGTCGACGCCCTGGCGCGTCGGATCAATGAGCGGTTTCCCCATAGTGGCCTGTCGGCGGTTGCCTCGGAATTCACTTTGGTGGCGCGCAAGACCCGCGGCGACGCGGTCGCGCTCGGTCTGCCCGACTGGCGGTTGAGAACGGCGACGGTCAGCCTTCTGGCGGTCGGTTTCGCGATGTTTGGCCTGGTCTTCAAGGAACTGCACTTCAATGCGGAAGTGTCCGAGGTCAGCACGCTTGTCCAGATCCTGGAGCCGGCGGCCAATATCGCCATCCTGGTGGCGCTGGCCATCGCCTTCGTCGTGCGCATGGAAAGCCGCTGGAAGCAGAAAAAGGCACTCGCCTCGCTGCATTCCCTGCGCTCGATGATCCATGTGATCGACATGCACCAGCTGACCAAGGACCCAAGCCTCATGCTCGGCGACCTGAAGCCGACCGCCAGCTCGCCGGAGCGCACCATGAGCCAGGAGGAGCTGCAGCGCTATCTCGACTATTGCTCGGAGATGCTGTCGCTGACCGGCAAGCTTGCGGCGCTCTATGCGCAGAGCGTGCAGGAGCCGCTGGTGGTCGATTCGGTGAACGAGCTGGAGAACCTGTCGACCAACCTCACCCGCAAGATCTGGCAGAAGATCATGATCCTCGATCGCGCAGGGCCGAAGAAATCCGGCCGCGGTGCGGCGAGAAAGACCGCCAAAGCGACCTGACCGGAACGCGCCTTAAGTCCGCCCGGCGATCGCCTTGCCGGCCAGCAGATACATGATGACATAGACGATCACCCGGTAGATGACGGCCGAGCCTGGCGGAATGCAGATGAAGGAAAACCCGTCCACACCGCGCAGGCCCAGTTCATGGGCGATGCGGATGGCTTCGTAGTCGGTCATGCCGATGGGCTCGGCGAGCTCACCCAGGATATCGCCGGGAGCGGGACCCGAGCCGCCCATCACGTCCATGTCGAAATGGGCGTAGACCGCATCCGTCCCCTCATAGGCGTGACCTATGGCTTCGCACACCGCTTCGATGCCCATCTTGCGCAGGTCCCAGCCTGAGATGAACCTGGCGCCGCTGCCGATCAGTTCGCGGATGATTTCGGGGTTCTCCATCATGCCGCGCGGGCCGATCTCGATCAGGTGCTTGGCAGAAATGTTGGGCTGCAGCTCGAGCATCTTCTGCAGCCAGCTGCCGCCGCCGGCGATGCGCGGGTCCATGGTGACCGTGTCGATGCGCGCCGCGTCCCAATGGGTATCCAGACTGACCACCCCGACATCGCCTTTTGTGTGTTCCGAAACGCATTTGGCGATGGCGTAGGAGCCGCAGGGCGAGTTCTGGCCGATGACGATGGGAAGCGCCCCGGCGTCGAGCGCGTGGTTGACCTTCTCTTCGACCGCGGCCTGGGCGGCGAGAATAATCTCCGGGTCCTGCGAGACGAGGGCCTCCTTGGGGATATCCGCATCGCCATAGTCGACCACCTTCAGGTGTTCGAAGACATCGAGGTCGAAGTCCTGAATGTAGCCCGAGCGGTAGCGCGCCGACTGCTGACGAATGCGCATCGGGGCGGCCAGCCAGTCGACTTTCTTGACCCCGGCATACTCGTCGGTAGGGCTGGTTGCATAGGGCGCGCCAATGATCACTGCGTCGGCACCGGTTAGATCCTGCGGGCTCGTGGCGTGCGGCTGACCCATGAAAGTGGGCGTCTCGTCCGCGATCATCGGATAGGTGCGGCCCTCGCAGAACAGGCCATTGCGGATCTCGTCCCAGGTTGGATAGGTCATGGGTAGGCTCACTTTGCTTCTACAGTTCTGCCGTTCGAAAAATGTGACACGGCCAATGCCGCGGCTCAACCGAACCGCGGCAGAGCCATGGAATGAAAGCGGATAAAGCCCTTCGAGCAAATGATGGGGCCAGAGCGACTTTACCAAAAGGGATCATTTTTGCCCACGTCAAGGACGGCGAGATAGAGCTTGTTAGCGGACGTTTTGCGGGTGTGATTGGAAAGGGGAAATTTGACCCACTCCGGACTCTCTGCCGAAATGAAAAGTGGCCCCGAAAGACTGCCCTTTTTGCCTTACTTCGAAGGCTTCATGAAACGTCAGCCTTTATTGCAGCCTCCTCAAACCCTCGACTACTCAAAGACCAGCCAGATCTGCAACGTTAATGCAACGATCCCGTCCTGACGGACCAAGGCCCCTTGGCAACCGCCAGCTATATGGAGAGCGCGTTTGCCAAGGCGCCGGTCGCACCCAGAGTGGCCGACTTTTGCGCCGCCATTGACAAATTAATTGTAAAAACTTATTAATGAATAAATCTATCGAGATAAAATATGAATGTGACGATCAAGCAGATGCAGGCATTCGTGGCGGTGGCCCAGGCGCGCAGTTTCACTGGAGCCGCCAAAGATCTCAAGATGTCGCAGCCAGCGCTGACGAACGCGATCCGTCAGTTGGAGGAAAGTCTCGGCGTCGAGCTTCTGGAGCGTACAACCCGTCGGGTGCGCCTATCAGAAAAGGGGCTGGGCTTCCTGCTAACGGCTGAGCGCCTGGTAGGAGAATTCGAAAACGCGGTCAGCCATGTCCGGGCAGAGCGCCAACGCGAGCGAATTCATCTCAGCATCGCGGCCGTGCCCTCGGTTTCCGTGCTGATTCTGCCGCAGATGCTTCATCACTTCGCCGAACCTCGCTCCAATCTGACATTGCATTTACGCGATGCCAACTCCAGCGCAGTGCAGCGACATGTCATCGCGGGCGAAGTTGATCTCGGTTTCGGCACGCAGTGTGAAAGCGAATCAAACCTCAAATTCGAGCCGTTGCTCTCTGATCGGTTCGGAATTGTCTGCCAACGCGATCATCCTTTGGCGAAGGAACCGGAACCGGTTAAATGGGAAAAGCTGACCATCTCGCCATTTTTCGGTGTCGCAAAAGACAGCGGATTGCGGCCCCTACTCGAGAGAGTCTCCCACCTGTTGCCGCCCCCAACAGCGCCGCACTTCGAGTTCTCTAACGCGCTGACCTTATGTGCCATGCTCGAGGAAGGGATGGGCTTCACCGTCATGCCTTACCTTGCAATGGCCGCCATGCGAAGCTCCCAGCTTGTCTACCGGGAGGTCGAAGGTGCAGCGATCGAGCGAAGCATCGGTCTGTTCCTCCGGCGCGGTAGCGTTCTGTCACCCGCTGCGCGGGACTTTCGTGACCTGGTCCACGAGGAAGTCGGAACCTTTGTGGACTCCCACAGAGAGATGTGCCGTCCGCTCTCGGCCAATCCGGAAAGCAGCAACGGGGATCAGGTGCGGCCACACAAATCCCCCAGGAACCTGGCATGATGAGTCACTGTACCACACAGAAGCGGGTCGGAATCGACCTTCCGACACTTACACGAACGGTGTTCGATTGCCTACTGGTCGGCTGTTGTCGGCCTGGATACCAGAGGCGGGGAGTGGCGCGGCCATCGCGGCAGGTGCGACCGGTTCACAGGTGGCCCTCGTCGAGGAAGAACTTCATGAGGTCGGTGCCAACTCAGACGTCCAAAAGCGGAGCTGAAAAGCGTAGAGGCTGCTGCACCAATGTTTGAGAAGCGCACGGCCTGACGATGTCGTCACGCTGTACTGCAGTCTTTGTATGTCCGTTTTCCCCATACCGATAAGCAGTGAAGTGGGAGCAAAGAAAAATGAGCAATGCAGTCTTGCCTCGGACGCTACCTGAAGCTTTCGGGACCGTATTCGAATATCGTCCCACCGCCCGAAGTGGCCGTCTTCTTTTTCTTGCGGCGCAGGCGGCCAAGACCAATCCGGTCACGATGTTGGCTACGGGGCGCTGCGGCGCCGAAGTTGATTTCGAAACTGCAAAACGCTGTGCGGAAGGTGCGGCCGATCAGGCGATGGCCTGGATCGAGGACTCCATTTCCGAAGATGAGGTGCTCTCGAACATATTGCGGGTAACGTATTTTCTGGCCGTCGATGACGAGTTTCGCCAATTGTCGGATGTTGCGGATGCCGGGTCCCGCCGGTTCATCGCGTTCTACGGGGACAAGGGACGCCATTGCCGTTCGGTCGTCGGCGTTTCTCGTTTGCCGCGGAATACACCCGTTGCACTTGAAGTCACGGTAGAAATCGCCTCCGCCGACGAACACCACGCATCGCTGCCGGACTAAGGATTTTCGGCAGTGCGCAGCAACAAACGGTGGATCGCAGAAGGAGAAACGGAATGCTTGTCGACGGACTACAATGTGGGGATTTTCGGCGCGACATATTCGAGCAGCTGCAAGCAGGGGGCTTCGCCTGTGTAACCAACACGCTGGAATTTTGGGGCGGTGCGATCGAAAGCATGGATGCGATCGCGAAGTGGTTAGATATCGAGCGCGCCAATTCCGACATCATGACGATCTGCCGTTCGGCGGCCGATATCAGAAAGGCCGGTGCCGAGGGCAAGGTCGGCGTCTTGATGGGTTTTCAGAACTCGGGCATGTTCGAGGGACGCATCCGCTATCCTGAGCTCTTCGCCCGGCTCGGCGTGCGGGTGGCGCAGTTAACCTACAA
>JAJFHL010000178.1 GCA_021775615.1 Hyphomicrobiales bacterium | reverse complement strand
GGCGTGAGGGCAACACTTGCTGATCGGTGGGTCGGACTGCGCAGCGGCAAGCAATTCTGTGGTACGGAAGTATGATGAGCCAACGAGCATGACATACGTAGTCACCGAGAATGGCATTCATTGCAGGTATCAGGACTGCATGGAAGTGTGCCCTGTTGACTGCTTCTGTGAGGGAGAGAACGTTCTCGTCATTCATCCCGATGAATGGTTGAACCGGCCGGACAAATTGGCGCTACCTTCCGATATGGCGGGAGCCGGTGACGGATGATGCGGAACGTATTCTTCGCCAGGCCCCCTGACCCGGAATGGGTGCCGCCCGCATCGGCATCTCTGCCAAACGGTGTCGCAGCGGATTTGGCGCTATGAAGTTTGCCCGTCCCGACCAGTTGTCCGATGCACTGTCGTTGCTCGCGGACGGTGATTGGGACATCATTTCAGGCGGCACCGACTTCTACCCCGCCATTCACGATCGCCCCGTTACCCAGTCTGTTCTTGATATCTCCGCTGTATCTCAGCTCCGGGACATCGCCGAAACGGACGGTTTCTGGCGCATCGGCGCGCTGGTCACCTGGAGTGACATCATCGCAGCGAACTTGCCCCCGGCGTTCGATGCGCTGAAACTGTCGGCGCGCGAAATCGGATCGGTCCAAATACAGAACCGGGCAACGTTGGCGGGGAACATCTGCAATGCATCCCCGGCCGCCGATGGAGTGCCGCCGCTCTTGGTTCTTGATGCCGTTGTTGAGCTCACCTCTGTGCGCGGAACCCGCGATGTTCCGTTGGCCGAGTTCATCCAGGGCAACCGTGTCACCGTCCTTGAGCATGATGAATTGCTGACCGGACTGCGCGTGCCACAACACTCATCTCTTGGCGCTTCGTCATTCCTCAAGCTGGGTGCACGCAAATATCTTGTGATCTCCATCGCCATGGTCGCGGCCCGGCTCGCGTGCGACGATGCAGGGAGGATCAGCGATGCCGCCGTGAGCGTCGGTGCGTGTTCCGCTGTTGCCCAGCGCTTGCCTGCGCTTGAGGCGACACTGATCGGTCAGGCCATGTCAGCGGAACTCGCAGATGTGCCGACCGTGGAACATTTCGCAGGACTGTCTCCGATCACCGATGTTCGCGCCTCCGCCGGCTATCGCCGGGAGGCTGCGATGACGCTCACGTGCCGCGTCTTGACAAAGATCGCTCAGGGATCTCGCCAATGAAGTTGTCATTCACCGTGAATGCCAAGCAGGTTGAAGCCAGCGCTCCGCCGGTAGAGCGGTTATCCGATGTGCTGCGTCAGGAACTGGGTCTGTTCGGCACCAAAGTCGGCTGCAATGCAGGCGATTGCGGTGCATGCACAATACTCATGGACGGCGAACCGGTTTGCAGCTGTCTGGTCGCCGCTGCGCAAGCCGACGGTTGCGACCTGGTTACGGTTGAGGGATTGACGGACAACGAGACGCTGAGCCGTCTTCAGGAGAGCTTTCTGCATTTCGGCGCCGCGCAATGCGGCATCTGCACGCCGGGCATGCTCATGTCCGCAAAAGCCCTGCTCGACCGCAAGCCCAATCCCTCGCTTGACGAAGTAGAAAGCGCCTTGGGCGGTGTCCTGTGCCGCTGCACCGGCTACCGGAAGATCATTGATGCGGTGCTTCACGCAGCGGACTTCGACGGGGAGGATATCGCACCGCAGGCGGGTAGCAATGTCGGCAGCTCGATCCGTCACCTTGACGGACGGCCAAAGGTGACCGGCGACCTGTCCTATGCTGCCGATGCAGTTCCGGAGGACGCGCTTGCGCTTCGAATTGTCCGCAGCCCCCATCATCACGCCGGATTCACCCTTGGCGACAAAGAGAGCTACATCGCGAGGCACGACGGTGTTGTCGCGGTATTCGATGCGGGCGACATTCCCGGGCGGAACTGCTTCGGGGTGATCCCGAAGTTCGCTGACCAGCCGGTCTTTGCCGAGAACGTCGCGCGCTACAAGGGCGAAGCGATTGCGGCCGTTGTCGGCGAACCGAATGCGATCCGCTATCTCGACGACGCCGCGTTTCCCGTCACATGGGAGGTGCTCGACGCCGTGTTGCTGGTCGACGAGGCGCTGCAGCCGGACGCCCCATGCCTGCATGAAGGGCGGCCCGGCAATGTCATGGTGCGCGGCCGTGTCGAACACGGAGATGCAGCGGCGGCCATCGAGGCCTCGGCTCACCGCGTCAGCGTCTCGACTTCCACGCCGTTTATCGAGCACGCTTATATCGAGCCGGAAGCCGGCTACGCCTATCGTGACGGTGACCGGGTTGTCGTGCACGGCTGTACCCAGGCTCCGGTCATGGATCGCGATAGCGTTGCTGAGATCATGGCGCTGGACTCCTCTGCCGTGCGGGTCATTCCGTCGGCCTGTGGCGGTGGTTTTGGCGCGAAGCTGGATATTTCGTTCCAACCCTATATCGCCCTGGCGGCGTGGAAGCTCAATCGGGCGGTGACCGTTGCCTATTCCCGCGGCGAATCGATGATGGCGACGACAAAGCGCCATCCTTCTGCAATCGAGCTGTCGGTTGGATGTGACGCTGACGGCAAGATCACCGGCTTTGATTTTGACGGGGTCTTCAACACTGGCGCTTATGCGAGCTGGGGCCCCACTGTGGCGGATCGTGTGCCAATCCACGCGTCGGGGCCTTACTTCATTCCGAATTACAGGGCGACGAGTGCCGCAATCCATACTCACACGTCACCTGCCGGCGCATTCAGGGGATTTGGCGTGCCCCAGGCGGCAATCGCGCAGGAGTGCGCATTTGATGATCTCGCAGACAAGGCCGGTATCGACCGGTTGCAGTTCCGCTTGATGAACGCCCTGGACAATGGGATGCGGACCTCCACAGGCCAGGTTTTCGAAAAGGGTGTCGGGATCAAGGCGTGTCTGGAAGCACTCGGCCCGGCGTGGTCTGCCGCCACCAAACGTAGCCGGGAGTTCAACGCGAAGTCGAACGGGTCCAGCCTGCGAAGAGGGCACGGCATTGCCTCATGCTGGTACGGCTGCGGCAACACATCCTTGCCCAATCCCTCAACCATACGGATGGGAATTACCAGCGACGGCAAGGTGTTCCTGCATCAAGGGGCGATGGACATAGGGCAGGGGTCGAACACCGTAATCAGCCAGATTGCCGCCGATGCGTTCGGTGTGCCGGTCCATTCAATCGAACTGATTGGTTGCGATACGGATTTGACCCCCGACTGTGGAAAGACATCTGCGTCCCGGCAAACATTTGTCACGGGCTCAGCAGCCAAACTGGCTGGAACTGAACTGCGCAAGATGGTGTTGCGTAAAAGCAATGCCGGCGAAGATGCGGTCATCTCCCTCGGCGAGGGCGTTTTGACGCTGCATGACGGCACCAGCACGGTGCAGGTTGACCTGGCTGCGCTGGACTGCAACCAGCATGGCTATGTGTTCATGGCGGAGGAGACCTATAACCCGCCGACGTCGCCTCTTGATGAGAACGGTCAGGGTATTCCCTACGCGGTGTTCGGCTATGGCGCGCAGATCGTCGAACTGACGGTCGACACCGGCCTCGGCACGGTCAAGATTGACCGTATCACCACCGCCCATGACGTTGGCCGTGCCATCAATCCGTTGCTGGTTGAAGGCCAGATCGAAGGGGGCGCGGCACAGGGCATAGGCCTTGCCCTGATGGAGGACTTTCATCCGGGCCGGACCGAGAACCTGCACGACTATCTGATCCCCACAATCGGCGACGTGCCCGAGTTCGAGAACATCATCATCGAGGTTGAAGATGCCGAAGGACCATATGGTGCGAAGGGGCTGGGCGAACACGTTCTGATACCGACCGCGCCGGCGATCCTGAACTCCATCCGCAACGCGACCGGCGCGGTGGTGCGCGATCTCCCCGCCACGCCGGACAAAGTCATGGCAGCACTCAAGTTGAACGATCGAGGCCAGTACAATGACTGACGCAAGCAAACAGCAAGCCAAAATCCGCTGCGATGCCTGTCCCGTCATGTGTTACATCGCCGACGGCAAAACCGGCGCATGCGACCGTTATGGGAACGAAAACGGGAAGCTGGTGCGCGTCGACCTGTTGACGGTCATCGAACGCCGCAGCAATGACGGTGGCGAGTTGGTGCCGTTCCTCAGCGACGCGCGCGAATGGGACGGCGACCTGATCACGCCGGGCAGCAGTTTTATCACGGCCGTTGGCGCCGGCACCACCTATCCCGACTACAAGCCGGCACCGTTTATCGTCTCCAGCGAAGCTGACGGTGTCGACATGGTCACCGTTGTGACCGAAGGCATCTTCAGCTATTGCGGCGCCAAGCTGAAGATCGACACGGATCACCATCTCGGCCCCGAGCGCAGTCTGGTCCGCGCCGAAGGCGAGCCGGTCGGCCATGTGACGACCGGAGAGTATGGTTCGCAAATGCTCGCGCTCGGCGGCGTTCACCATCTGACGGGCGGTGGCAAGAAAGAAGGCCGCGTGACCTGCGCGACGCTGCTGGCGCTGTGCAACGGAGAGGCGGTTGAACTGAACATCGACGAGGGTTCCGGGGTCATCGTGCAGGCGGGAATGCCGCCCATAGTCAACGGCAGCACTGAAGATCGCATGCGGGTTGGCTGCGGGTCCGCGACAATCGGCATGTTCGCTTCACAGTGGGAAGGTCTTGTCGACGATGTGGTCGTGGTGGATGACCACATAACCGGCGTGATGTCGGAGCATCAGGCCGGCAAGGTTCTTGGCTGGCAGCCGACGGGCATCAAGATCAAGGGGCGCCGCTCTACCCCGGGACGGTACTTTCAGGTCGCCAACCCCGGGACCGGATGGGGCGGTACCGACCTGACGGATCCGCTGCAGATTGTCGGCGACTTTGACCCCAAGACCGCGGTGCCGGGGCAATCGCTGTTGATGGTATCGACCACGGGCGAGCAGTTCGCCTATTTCGAACTTGACGACGCGCTGAGGCCGGTCGAACGGGACATGCCGGCCAGGCTGAAACCGTCCATCGAGCGCATCGAGGAAAATTGCGAGCAGGCCATGTGCTCTGTCTTGTTCATGGCGGGCGCGGGTGGTTCGCTGCGTGCCGGCGTCACCGAAAACCCGGTCAAGTTGACCCGGTCCGTCAAACAGGCCCTGACCTATGTCACCTGTGGAGGCGCACCGGTGTACATCTGGCCCGGCGGCGGGATCACGGTCATGGTGGATGTCTCGCGGATGCCGGAAAACTCGTTTGGCTACGTCCCGACCCCCGCTCTGGTCGCACCCATCGAGTTCACCATGGAGCGCCAGGCCTATGAGCTTTTGGGCGGGCACATGGACCACGTCATGCCTCTTGAGGAGGCTGTCGAGGGAGCGACGGGACGCCAGAACGACCACATACTCAAGGGCAGCCGGCGCGTCATGCAGAGTGGTGACAATCCCTGGCCTTCGCAGGCTCTGAAGCGGCGTCATGACGAAGACCCGAAGCCGGGTGATTCGTGACATGAGTGCGCCTCGCGACAGTGGGCCTTATATGGCGCCTCTTGGCGACGGCAAGCGTTTGCATCTCCAGCATGGACCTATCGATCTGATCATTGAGGCCGACGGCTCGCGTGACGACGTCACGGCCGCGTATCGCCAGGCTGCTGCGGCATTCAGAACCGTGCTCACCGATCTGGTGGATGAACTTGCGCTGTTGCGCAATCCTGTTTGCAGCGAAGCTGCGCCGACAGGCGCGGTTGCGCGGGCAATGTGGCGGGCGACTTTGTGCCATCGCGCCAACGGTTTCGTCACGCCCATGGCCGCGGTGGCGGGCGCCGTTTCCGATCACGTATTGGGCGCCATGCTCGATGGCCGCCAACTGACGCGGGCGTATGTCAACAACGGTGGTGACATTGCCCTGCACCTTTCGCCGGGGCAGACGTTTGATATCGCCGTGTGCGGCAATCCAGTGGACGGCGAGAGGGCAGCCAGGGTTCAGATTGGATCGGCGGACCGGATAGGAGGCGTCGCGACCAGCGGCTGGCGCGGGCGCAGCCATTCTCTGGGGGTTGCCGACGCCGTGACAGTGCTGGCGCCGACCGCGGCTGCGGCGGACGCGGCGGCCACGCTGATCGCCAATGCGGTTGATGTGCCCGGGTCCCCGCAGGTTCACCGAACGCCGGCGGTCGAGCTTTCCCCCGACAGTGACCTCGGGACGAGGTTGGTCACGGTGGATGTCGGTGACCTCGGTTGCGGCGCAAGTGACGTTGCACTGGCGTCTGGCTGCGCGCTCGCAGAGCAGATGCGGGACAGGGGGCTGATTGCGGCGGCCTTTCTGAGTTTGCAGGGCGAGAGCCGGACGCTCGAGCCGGCGTCCTTGAATCTATCGACACATGTGTTGGTCAGGGAGATGGCTCATGCCTGATGTTGTTGTCAGAAAGACAGCTCTTACGGTTGATGAAATTTTTCACGAAGGTGGGCCGGCGCAGGCAACACCGTTGCGCCGCGCTGTTGCCCTGGCGGTAATCAGCAATCCGTTTGCCGGACGCTATGTGCCCGAAATCACCGGGTTCATGGAAGACCTGAAACCGCTGGGGCTGAAAATGGCGGGAGATCTGATTGCTGCCCTTGGCGGTGATGCATCGGTCATTGAAGGCTATGGCAAAGGGGCGATTGTCGGCGAGGCGGGTGAGCTGGAGCATGCCGCGCTGTGGCATGCCCCCGGTGGATACTCAATGCGCGAGCTGCTGCCGTTCTCGATGGCCATTGTGGCCTCAACGAAGAAGGTGGGCGGCCCGGGATGCCGGCTCGACGTGCCCATTACCCACAGCAACGCCTCCTACGTCCGTTCGCATTTCGACGCCATCGAGGTCGGCGTCAACGATGCGCCGCGGGCCGACGAGATTGTGGTCGCTTTGGCGATGACGACGGGTGCGCGCGTTCACAACCGGGCCGGCGGGCTATCGGCCGATGACGTGAAGGGTGAGGATGGATTGAGATGACACAAGCGAAGATCAGAAAGATTGTGACCAGCGTGGAGGAAACCCACCTGGAAATCGGCAGGGAGATTTCCCCCCCGACACGGCGGGCGGCGGCCGTCGCGGTGATCGCCAACCCGTTTGCCGGGGTCTACCAGGAAGATCTTGAGGAGCTCATGGCGATCGGCGAAGAGCTTGGCGGTCTGTTGGGACAGAAATGCGTCGAAGCCCTCGGCATCGAACCTTCTCAGGCAGAGAGTTACGGCAAGGCCGCCATGGTCGGTGAAAATGGCGAGCTTGAACATGCCGCCGCCATTCTGCACCCAAGGCTCGGCAAACCACTCCGTGCCGCGGTCGAGGAAGGCGCTGCGCTTGTGCCGTCGTCGAAAAAAATGGGCTCCATGGGACAGCCCCTGGATGTGCCGCTCGGCCATAAGGACGCGGCCTATGTGCGGTCCCATTTTGACGGGATGGAAGTGCGCATCAACGATGCGCCGCGGGCGAATGAAATCATGGTTGCGATCGCGGTTACGGACAGCGGCCGGCCGTTGCCGAGGGTGGGAGGCTTGAAAGCCGAAGACGCTGAAGGAGAGGATGGCCTTAGGTGAACGTGAAGCGCTCTAAGTTGATAAAACGCGATCGATTCCAATGTTTTAGAGTGGCGTCGGGCGGACAACCGGTCTCCACTTTTCCTGATCCTGCCCTAATGTCGTTCCAGGTATCTTTGA
>JAJFHL010000177.1 GCA_021775615.1 Hyphomicrobiales bacterium | reverse complement strand
GCCATCCAGGAGAGATCGAGCATGTATCCCTCCTAAACCCGCCCGAGGGCGAAGCCCTTGGCGATGTAGTTGCGCACGAAATAGATGACGAAGGCGCCGGGTACGATGGTGAGCGTTCCGGCGGCTGCCAGAAGGCCGAGTTCATAGCCCGCGGTGCTGGCGGTGCGGGTCATGGTGGCGGCGATCGGTTTGGCGGCGACCGATGTGAGGGTCTTAGCCAGCAGCAGCTCGACCCAGGAGAACATGAAGCAGAAAAACGCGGCAACGCCGATGCCAGCGGCGATGGTGGGGATGAAGATCTTCACGAAGAAGTGCGGAAACGAATAGCCGTCCACATAGGCGGTGTCGTCGAGCTCCTTCGGCACCGACGACATGAAGCCCTCAAGAATCCACACCGCCAGGGGAATGTTGAACAGGCAGTGGGCCAGCGCCACGGCGATGGGCGTGTCGAACAGTTCGACCGAGGAATAGAGCTGGAAGAACGGCAGGGCGAACACCGCCGGTGGCGCCATACGGTTGGTGAGCAGCCAGAAGAACAGGTGCTTGTCGCCGAGGAAGCGGTAGCGCGAGAATGCATAGGCCGCAGGCAGGGCCACGGTGACCGAAATCGCCGTGTTGATCACCACATAAGTGATCGAATTGAAATAGCCGCGATACCAGGTCGGGTCGGTGAAGATCTTGACGTAATTATCGAGCGTGAATTCCTGCGGCCACAAAGTGAAGGTGCCGAGGATCTCGTTGGTTGTCTTGAACGACATATTCAAAAGCCAATAGATCGGCAGCATCAGGAAAAAGATGTAGAGGGTGGGCACGAGCCAGGTCAGACGTCTCATCACTGCTCCTCGCCGCGCATCATCAAGGTGTAGAACACCCAGCAGACCGCCAGAATGATCATGAAGTAGATCAGCGACATGGCGGCCGCCGGCCCCAGATCAAACTGGCCGAGCGCCACTTTCACCAGATCGATCGAGAGGAAGGTTGTGGCGTTGCCCGGCCCTCCCCCGGTCAACACGAAGGGCTCGGTGTAGATCATGAAGCTGTCCATGAAGCGCAGCAGGATGGCGATGGTCAGGACACGCTTGAGCTTGGGCAGCTGGATGTAACGGAAGGTCGCCCAGGCGCCGGCGCCGTCGATCTTGGCCGCCTGGTAGTAGGCATCGGGGATCGAGCACAGGCCCGCATAGGCGAGCAGGACCACCAGCGAGGTCCAGTGCCAGACATCCATCAGCACCGTGGTGAACCAGGCGGCGACCGGCGACTGGGTGAAGTTGTAATCAATGCCGATGGCATTGATGGTGCGGCCGAGGAGGCCGATTTCAGGCAGCGCGAAGATGTTCCACATGGCGCCGACGACATTCCACGGAATGAGCAGCGGCAGGGCCATGAGCACCAGGCACACCGACACCCAGGGGCCGCGCTTGGGCATGGCAAGGGCGATGGCGACGCCAAGCGGCACTTCAATGACAAGGATGATGGAGGTGAAGGCGAGCTGGCGCCCCAGCGCTGCATGAAAGCGCTCGGAATGGAGCTCCTGCTCGTACCTTTTGGTCCCCTCCCAGAAGAAAACGTTGTCGCCGAAGGTTTCCTGGAACGAGTAGTTGACGACGGTCATCAGCGGAATGACGGCGTTGAACGCCACCAGCAGCACAACGGGCAGCACGAAGAGCCAGGCCCTCTGATTGACGGTCTTTGTACTCATGTCGGAGTGCTCATGCCGGAGTCTTCATGTGATCATCCAGCCGTCGGCATAGACCTGAGTGTGGGCCGGATCGAAACGCACGCGGGCGCCGTCGGACGGTACTTGCTCGCCATCGGAAACCAACAGCCTGATCACTGTCTCGCCATGGCGTGCATCGACGATGCGGTAGCGCCCGGCGTCGGCGACCTTGACGATGTTCACCGGGATACCATCCTCGGCAAAGCTGACAAATTCCGGCCGGACACCGATTTCGAGGCGGGCGGCAGATTCCGCGCCCGCCACCGGATGATCGGTCGGCACCTGCGTTCCGGCAAACATTGGAACCCCGTTCGCCACCGCACACGGCAGCACGTTCATGCCCGGCGATCCGATGAAGTGGCCGACGAAAGTGTGGCGCGGTTTCTCGAACAACTCGACGGGCGTGCCGGTCTGCACAACCGTTCCTTCATGCATCACCACCACCTGATCGGCAAAGGTGAGCGCCTCGGTCTGGTCGTGAGTGACGTAGATCATGGTGGTGCCGATCGCCTGATGCAGCTCTTTCAACTTGGAGCGCAGGATCCATTTCAGATGCGGATCGATGACCGTCAACGGCTCATCGAACATGATGACGTTGACATCCGTGCGCACCAGTGCGCGGCCGAGCGAGATCTTCTGCTTGGCGTCAGCGGTCAGGCCCGATGCCCGGTCCTGCAGCATGCCGGTGAGATCCAGCATTTCGGCAATCTCGCGCACCTTGGCATCGACCTGGGGCTCCGGCACACCTCTGTTGCGCAGCGGAAAGGCCAGATTGTCGAAAAGGCTCATGGTGTCGTACACGACCGGGAACTGAAACACCTGGGCGATGTTGCGCAGGTCGGGCGCGATGTTCGTGACGTCCTTGTCGCCGAACCAGACGCTGCCCTCGGTGGGCGCAAGCAGTCCTGAAATGATGTTGAGCAATGTGGTCTTGCCGCAGCCGGATGGCCCCAGCAACGCATAGGCGCCGCCGTCCGACCAGTCGATGTTGAGCCTTTTGAGCGCCCAGTCGTCATCGCCGGCGGGTTGCGCCACATAGCTGTGCCTGAGATCCTTGAGGCTGATCTGCGACATCAGTACGCGGCGCCCATCGGGTCGACGGTCATCGGGTGGGCGATCATGCCGCGAAAAGCTCCCCGTCCTGGCCGAAATACAGACATTGCTCCATGGCCACATCGAAGCGCGCGGCATCGCCGACCCTGAAGGGGTGAATACCATGCGACTGGGAAACCCAGGTGCGCCCACCGAGTTCGAAGTGAATGACGCTTTCCGAGCCTGAGAGCTCGGTGACCAGAACCCTCCCCTCGACAGAAACCTCGCCGGGCTCGTGGGCTGCGGGGCTGACATGGTGCGGACGAATCCCCAGAGTGTAGGTTCCGTCCGGCAGTGCGGCGGCGCGTTCGCCGGCGGGCCAGCTGACCTCATCGCTGAGCACCAGTTTGCCGCCGCGCTTGATGATCTCGGCGATGTTTATCGGTGGGTCCGAAAACACCTGCGCGGTACGCAGATCCTGCGGCGCGCGGTAGACTTTCGCGGTTTCGCCGAACTGGGTTACCCGTCCTTCGTGCAGTGTCGCGCAGTGTCCGCCAAGCAGCAGGGCCTCGACCGGCTCGCTGGTGGCGTAGACCACCGTGCGGCCATGGCCTTCGAACAGCTTCGGCAGTTCGTCGCGCAGTTCCTCGCGCAGCTTGAAGTCGAGATTGGCCAGCGGCTCATCGAGCAGCACCAGACCGGCATCCTTGACCAACGCGCGCGCCAGCGCGGTGCGCTGCTGCTGCCCGCCGGAAAGTTCGCCGGGCCGGCGGGTGAGCATGGGGGTGAGCTTCAGGAGGTCCGCCACCTTGCCCACCCGCTCGGTAACTTCACCACCCCTGACGCCCGCCACCCGGAGAGGCGAGGCGATGTTCTCGAAAACCGAGAGGTGGGGATAGTTGATAAACTGCTGGTGCACCATGGCGACATTACGCTTGCGCACCGCAACGCCGGTAACATCGGCGCCGTTGAACCAGATCTGCCCTGCCGTCGGCCGCTCAAGGCCGGCCATCAGCTGCATCAGCGTTGTCTTGCCCGACAAGGTGGTGCCGAGCAGGATGTTGAAGCCGCCTTCCTTCAAAGTCAAAGAGGTGTCGTGAATATGGGTCTCCAGGCCGACCCGCTTGACGACGTTCCTCAGTTCAAGCGTCATGGTCCTCCTCCGGCAAGGCGCGCTCCCGGGTGCGCCGTGCACACCCGGGCCGTTGCGACCGGTTTGGCGCGCGCAGACGTCAGCCCGCGTCCTGCCACCGCTTGACCAGTTCGTTGTAGTCGATGGTCTCGCCCTGGGGCTTCTCGTTGTCGAGCTTGGCCTTGGGCGACCCCGGTTTGTTGAGCCATTCGGCGGGATCGGTCGGCTCATTGAGCCGCGGACCGCAACCGCCATAGGTGCCCGCCTTCTCATCGGCCGACTGCATGCGGGCCATGGTCTGGTCCATCTCCGAGGCGAGGCGGTCCATGGCTTCCTGCGGCGTGAACGCGCCGGAGTTCACATCACCGATCTGCTGCCACCAGATCTGCGCCAGCTTGGGATAATCCGGCACGTTGACGCCGGTCGGCGACCAGCGCACGCGGTCGGGCGAGCGGTAGAACTCGACCAGCCCGCCAAGCTTCGGCGCGCGTTCGGTGAAGGACTCATGACGGATGTCGCTGTCGCGGATCGGCGTCAGGCCGACATGGGTCTTCTTGAGCGACACCGTCTTGGCGACCACGAACTGGGCGTAGAGCCAGGCCGCCTTGCGGCGGTCGACCGGCGTCGACTTGAAGAGCGTCCACGAGCCGGCATCCTGATAACCGAGCTTCTGGCCGTCTTCCCAATAAGGCCCGTGCGGCGACGGCGCCATGCGCCACAACGGGTTGCCATCGTCGTCGACGGTGTTGTTGCCTTCGCTCTTGGGCGCAACCATGGAGGAGGTGAAGGCGGTATACCAGAAGATCTGCTGCGCCACGTTGCCCGTGGAGAGGGCGGGAAGCGACTGGTAGAAGTCATAGCTGGCGGCGCCCGGAGGGGCATACTTGCGCAGCCATTCGTCCCACTTGCGGATGGCATAGACCGCGGCCGGGCCGTTGGCGGCACCGCCGCGCGCCACCGACGCGCCGGCCGGGTTGCACGAGCCGTCTTCCATGCGGATGCCCCATTCGTCGACCGGGCGGCCGTTGGGCAGCCCCTTGGAACCGGCGCCTGCCATGGAGAGCCAGGCATCGGTCATGCGCCAGCCGAGATCGGGCGCCCGCTTGCCATAGTCCATATGGCCGTACACGCGCACGCCGTCGATTTCCTTGACGTGGACGGAGAAGAATTCGGCGATGTCCTCATAGGCCGACCAGTTGACCGGCACGCCGAGTTCATAGCCGTACATCTCCTTGAACCTGGACTTGAGTTCCGGGCGCTGGAACCAGTCGTGCCGGAACCAGTAGAGATTGGCGAACTGCTGATCGGGCAGCTGGTAGAGCTTGCCGTCGGGACCCGTGGTGAACGACTTGCCCATGAAGTCGTCGACATCGAGCATCGGGTTGGTGACGTCCTTGCCGTCGCCGGCCATCCAGTCGGTCAGATTGACCGCGAGCTGCAGGCGCGAATGGGTGCCGATCAGATCGGAGTCGTTGATATAGGCATCATAGAGATTGCGTTTCGTCTGCATCTGCGTCTGCACGGCCTGGACCACCTCGCCCTCGCCAAGCAGTTGGTGATTGACCTTGATGCCGGTGATTTCCTCGAACGCCTTGGTCAGCGTCTTCGATTCATATTCATGGGTCGGGATGGTTTCCGACAGGACGTTGATCTCCATGCCCTTGAAGGGTTCGGCGGCCTTGATGAACCACTCCATTTCCTTCATCTGGTCGTCTTTGGAAAGGGTCGACGGCTGGAACTCACCCTCGATCCACGTCTTTGCTTCATCCATTCCGGCAAATGCGGCGGGTGACACAGACAGCATCGCCGCCGCCGCGACGGCAGCCAGTACTCGGCTTTTCATTGGGGTACCTCCCGGTTACTACCCGGCAAGTATCGCGGCTTTTCGGAGCGATTGCAATTGGAGGTCGAAGGATCGCGTACAGGTCGCCCAGCGTAACGGGAAACCTATTGACGAGTGCTGCAAAATATCATCGAATGCTGACAATCTGCAGCAGTCAAGCCGCCCCGGTGTCGCGAGCGGTTTGCGGAAATGTGAACCAAGCGGCGCCAAACCTTTGAAATCACGAAAGAAACGTGAAATTCGGTTGTTTGGCACGGGGCTTGCGGACTGTTACGCAATCGGGCGCGCACAAGCTCGAGGCGTAAAGACGGGGAGACCACACGCGTGGCGAAGGGGACGAGCGCCGGGGGGCAATCGACCGAGCAGCTGCTGGCTGAGCTTGAGGCCGATGGCGTCGAGGTCGTCCACCTCGGTATCTTCGATCTCGACTGCGTGCTGCGCGAACGCCGCTTCCGCATGGAACAGGCGCGCCGCTATCTCCTCAACGACCCGACCTTCGTCAATGTCATTCACAAATGGGATGTCTCCGACGCGGTGACCGCGCCGGGCCCGTTTATCGGCGAGGCGATCGCCGCCGACCCGCAAAGTGCTCGCCCCTACCCGTTCGAGCCCAACGCCGCAATGCTGCTGGCCGACTATGCCGGGCCGTCGCGCGAAACCTCGGCGCGCGAACTCTTGCGTGGCCAGATCGACAAGGCACGGGACAAAGGCTTCGAGATCACGGCGGCCTTCGAGTTCGAATTCATCTTGCTGGCGGAAACGCCGGAAACGCTCCGGGCGAAGAACTTCGACAATCTCGACCTGTTTGCGCCGGACAACAAATGCTGGTCGGGCCAGAGCGCGGCAATCCACAGCGAACTGGTTGCCGGCCTTGATGCGGCGCTGACGGCCGGCGGGATTGGCGTCGAGGCACTCGGCATGGAGCTTGGCCCCGGCTGCCTGGAGGCGACGCTTTCGGCAACGACGCCGATGGCGGCGGCGGACGAAGCCGCCCTCTTCCGGCTCTACACCAAGGCGTTCTGCCGGACGCGCGACCTCACCGCATCCTTCATGGCGCAGCTCGGCGCCGACTCGCCGGGACTGTCCGGCCATCTGCATCTTTCGCTCTGCGACGGCGGCGGCCGAAATCTGTTTTTCGACGCCGCGGAACCGAACACCATGAGCGCGGCATTCCGCCACTTTGTTGGCGGCGTCACCGCCCTGACGCCGGAACTGCTGGCGCTGCCCGCCCACACGGTCAATGCCTATCGCCGCCTGACGCCGGGCAACTGGGCGCCGCGATCCGCCACATGGGCGGTGCAGAACTATGCTTCGGCCGTCCGCGTGGTGCCGGGCCCCGAACCGGTCACCCGTATGGAGTACCGGCTGTCGGCTTCCGACACCAATCCCTATCTGACGCTGGCGATGATCATTGCCGCCGGCCTCCATGGCATCGAGAACGAAACACCCCTGCCCGCCTCCATGGATGGCGGCGGCCCGGACGAGACGCCTGAAGGCGTGCCGACATTGCCGCATGATCTCTTCGAGGCGGCGGAGCGGCTCAATGCCAGTGAAACAGCCCGGGCGCTCTTCGGTGATGAGTTCATCGACCATTTCGTGGCGAGCCGGATGCACGAGGAGACAGCACTTCGAAAACACGTGAGCGGCTTTGAGCGGGCACGCTATCTGGAAGCCATATGAGGCCGGCCTCGGCGAAGAACAAGAACCTCTAGGAAAGGGAAATCGGTGTCAGATCTTCAGGACTATCTCAATCAAAAGGGCCGCTCCGAGGCCATCAAGGCAGTGCGCAAGAAGATCGACGAGCTTGGCGTCGACTATATCTATTACCAATACATCTCGATCACCGGCCGCATCATGGGCAAGGCGATCCCGGCGCGGCACTGGGAAAGCACCGCCGAAGACGGGCTGCAGACCTGGCTCGGCGGCGTTGCCAACGTGTTCGCCGACCGGCACGGCAACCTGATCGGCTTTCCGCCCAATGCATCGGAGCTTCTGGCTCTGCCCGACCCAGAAACCTTCTGCCAGCTGCCGTGGAACAAGCGCATGGGGCGGGTGTTCTGCACGGTGTTCTGGAGCCGCGAGGACCCCGAGCATGCCGAGGAGTATCTCGACTCGGACACCCGCGGCAACCTGCGGCGTGTCGAGGAGCAATTCGCCGCCGACCACAACGGCATGCATATGCGGGTCGGCTGCGAGCCGGAGATGTTGTGGCTGAAACCGGGCGAAGGCAACGAGCCCTATCTCGGCACCACCAAGCCCTACGCCTATCACATCGACCAGTTCGAACAGCTCTCGGATGTCTGGCTTCGGGCCTATGACTATTCGATTGCCATGGGCATCGACATCATCCAGGGCGACCACGAGGACGCGCCGGGACAGGTGGAGCTCAACTACACCTACGACAACGCCATGCGCACGTCGGACCGGCTCACCACCTACCGGCAGATCTGCGCCCAGGTGGCGCGCGAGTTCGGGCTCATCGCGGTCTTCATGTCGAAGCCCTATATGGGCATGCCGGCGAATGGCTGCCATCACAACATTTCGGTGTGGAGCGGCGGCGAAGGCAAGGTTCAGGACCTTGTCGGCGATCCCCTGCCCGGCATGGACGAGGTGTTCACCTATTCTAAAGGCGGCACCAACGAGTTCCGCAACCCTGAGGAACTCTGGCTGCCGGCCGATGTCGGCCGTTATGCGCTGGGCGGCATGCTCACCCATCTCAATGCGCTCACCGCAATCGGATCGTCGACGGTCAATTCCTATCGCCGGCTCAACGATCTCGGCATGTGGGCGCCGGTGGGAGCGAGCTGGGGCCTGCAGAATCGGTCCTGCGCAGTGCGCGTCTCAAGCCCCGACCGCTTCGAGTTCCGCGCCGTCGATTCAATGGTGAACCCCTATCTGATGCAGGCGACGCTCTACAAAGCCTTCGACGACGGCATCAAGAACAAGATCGATCCAGGCGAGCCGCAGGAAAAGAACATCGCCGAGCTTATGATGGCGGGCGAAGACGTCAACCGCATCCCCAACACGCTGGCCGGCGCGCTCGATGCGCTCGCCGACGACGAGGTCATCCGCTCGGCAATGCCAGGGAACCTCTACTCGATCTACGAATGGTACAAGCGCGACGAGTGGGACAAGTTCATCTGGGAGGTCTCGGACTGGGACGTGAAGATGTATCTGGATTGTTTGCCGTAACAACCGCTTGAGGAGATATCAGGACAATGTTTGAACTCACCGCAAGCCAGATCGATCAGTTTCGCGATGACGGATTGCTCATCGTCGAGAATGTTCTGGGCGACGAGGACGTGGAGGCGCTCAGGGCGCGTTACGAGTGCCTGTTCCGCGGCGAGTTCGAAACCGGAGTTCTTCCCGACGAAGTGAACTGGCAGGAGGGCACATCCGATCCCTCCCTCACCCGCCAGATCTGCAACGGCTGGAAGGCCGACCGCACCCTGGCGCGGATCCTGTGCCGGCCGGAATATGGCCGCGCCATCGCCGAATGCATGGACTGGCCGGGCACACGGGTGATGATCGACAATGTGCTGTGGAAGCCCGTCGGCGCGCGCTCTTTGGGGTTCCATCAGGACAACGCCTATCTGCACTGGTTCAAGCCCGGGCACCTGTGCAGCCTGTGGATGTCGATGGACGACGTCGCTCCAGAGGCCGGCGCGATGGAACTTGTCCGGGGCTCGCACAAATGGCAGCACTCGCTGCCCGAGGGCGAGTTTCATGGTCCCGAAGACTACCGCCGCCCGATGCTCAACGCGGCGGAGCGCGAGGGTGTCGAACCGGACATCGTCCACGTCGCCGTGCCCAAGGGCGGCGGCTCGATCCATCATGGCTGGACCTGGCATGGTTCGGGCCCCAACAAGGGCACCAACCCGCGCCGTTCGCTGGTGCTGCATGCCATGTCGTCGGATGTGGAATATGTGCCGGAGAAATTCGGCCACGCCACCGGGCCGATCTACAGCCGCTACCGGCGCCTTGGCGACAACACCATCGACGAGAACCATTTCCCGATCATCTGGGCCCGGGACGGCCGCCGCACCGCCAGTCTCGACGACTATTGCGCCGCGGCATGATTTTGAGAGGGAGCAAGACAGGCGCTTGATGGACCATCACTGGGATACCGCCCCCGTTCTTTATGACGTGATCGGGCATGACGGCAGGGTTGAGGTGTGCAACCGCACCCAGTCAGAACTGCTGGGCTATGGCGATCGCGATCTGGTGGGCGCCAGCATCGAGCAGATCTACACGACCCGTTCGGCGGAGACCCTGCGCGACCTTGTTGCCAGGTGTCCGGCGGACGGCGCCTCGCAGGACATGGTGCTGCAGATGCGCCACCGCGACGGGAGCCTTCTCGACGTCACCGCCAACACCGGCAGCGTCTCCACCGAGGGCAGGGAAAGCGGATTGTGCACGGTGAAGACACGCCTTGGCGGTGTGTTCCAGCGGCTGCATCAGCTCGAGCGCGACAACGAGGTGTTGCGCGGCTTTGTGCAGCCGGCCCGCGATGCCTGCTGGTGCATCGAGTTCTTCGAGCCGGTCGACCTCACCGCACCTGAAGACGAAGTGATCCGCCAGATGTTCGAGAACCAGTGCAGTTGGCGTCTGTGCAATGACGCGATGGCGAGATTGTACGAATACCCCTCAGGCGTCGAATTCAACGAGCAGGACGTCCGCGAAGTGTTCCGCCGCAACACGGAGAACGAGGACTTCGTGCGCATTCTGCTCGATGCCCGGTTCAACATCGATGGCGCGCCCTCGCTCGACTATCTTTATGACGGCACCGAGATCCATGCCGAGAACGACGTGCGCGGCCAGATCGAAAACGGGCATCTGTTGCGCATGTGGGGCAATGTGCGCGACCTCTCCGGCCATAAGCGCAAGGAGAAAGAACTCTCCGACCGCCTCGATGCCATGCGCGACATTCTGAGCGCCGCACCCGATCCGATCCTGGTGCTGCGCGAGGACGGCGTGCTCGAGGCTGCCAATCCCGCCTTCGAGTGGTGCTTCGGCTGGCCCGTCGACAGCCAACTCGGCCGCGACATCTCGGCGATTGTCCGCGGCGACAAGCCGGTTGCCGCCATGGTCAGCGACATGCGGCTTGCTTCATCGGCAGCGGACTCCGCGTTGCAGGTGACCTGCGCGAACGGATCGGTCAGAACCTGCGACGCGCGCATAGCCGCGCTCGGCAACGAGGGAAACGACATGCGCGCCGTCATGACGCTGCGGGTGCGCACCGATCCGGTGAACGGAGGCGCGCATGATGCGATTTAGCGCCACCGACAGATCTTCGGGCCTCACCACGATTGACGAGGCGGGTCTTGCGACCCTGCTCAAGGACCCGGCAGGACTCGCGCTCCTAGATGCCCTGCCCGACGGCATCATTCTGGCGGACCCATCGGGAACGGTGGTGTTTTCCAATACCGCCGCCGAAACCATCAACGGCATCCGCCGCGAGCAGATCACCGGCCTCTCGCTCGGTGCGCTGGCCAAGCGCAGCAGCATCGACTGGACCGCGATGACCGATGCGTTCCATGACCGCAAGCGCAAGGACTGCCTGACCCTCGGCCAGAGCCGGCAGGCGGTGCTCACCTCGGTGCGGTTCGTGCGCGACGCCCAGCACCAGCCCTGTTTCACGGTCTTCGTGCACAGGGATCTGGAGCTTCTGGATCACCAGCGGCAGGTCGCCGAAGCTCCGTCGGCACGCGGCGTGTTCAAATTCGCCGCCGACGCCGAAACCACCCCTGACTTCACCACTCAGTCCCGCCTGTCACCCGCGATTGGAGGGCTGCTGGTAAACGGCTGTCGCGCGATCCGCAATGGAGCTCGCATCCTGCTGATCGGCGAATCCGGCACCGGCAAGACCGAACTCGCCAAACACTTCCACCAGGTGACCCAGAACAAGACCGCACCGTTCATTCATGTGAACTGCGGGTCGATCCCGGAAAACCTGTTTGAATCGGAAATGTTCGGCTATGAGCGCGGCGCCTTCACCGGCGCCGTGTCGTCGGGCAAGAAGGGCCTCATCCAGGCGGCACGCGGCGGAATACTGTTCCTCGATGAAGTGGGCGAAATCCCGCCTCTGTCGCAGGCCAAGCTGTTGCGGTTCCTGGAAGACGGGATGGTGCAGAAGATCGGATCGCACACATCCCAGCATATCGAAACCTGTGTCATCGCGGCGACCAACCGGGATCTTCTGGAAATGGTCGACAGCGGCCGGTTCCGCCGCGACCTGTTCTACCGGTTGAGCGTAATCACGCTTGAAGTGCCGCCGTTGCGCGAGCAGCCCGGGCTGATCGATCACCTGATCGACTATTTCGCCGCCCGCTGCGCCAGGGCGCGCAAGCGTCCCATTGGCGTCAACGAAGCCTGCCGCGCGGCGCTCAACGCCTACCAGTATCCCGGCAACATCCGTGAGCTGTCCAACATCGTCCAGGGTCTGGCAGTGATGGCCGATCAGGAAGCCGACCCGTCGCATTTGCCGCCGCACATACTGGACACAGCAAGGACGGCGACGGCGCCATCGGGAGCGAAGGTTTCGAAGCCGACAGTGCCGCCCGAAGCATGGTCACAGAACAACGATGCGACCCTGAAAGAGCTGGTCAAAGGCTATGAAGGCCGGATCATCGACGCGGCGATATCGCACCACGGCTCGAAACGAAAAGCCGCCAAGGCGCTGGGCGTGGATATCGGAACGATCGTGCGCAAGACACAACAACGACAGGAGCAATCAACGACGAAAGACTGATCCAACCGAAACCGCGGGGTGCCGGGTCTATTGTTCAGCGTCTGCATAGGCAAGGGGTGGTTTCCAACGGGGCAAGAGCGAAAAGAAAGCATGCCACAAGGCAGCGGACGCAACTCTTGAAAAGGGAGAAAATGAAATGAGTAATCGCGTGAAAAAACTTCTTAAATCGACAGTGGCGATGACCGCTGCAAGCTGCATTTTTGCCTCCAGCGCGTGGAGCGCCGGCCAGGTCAATCTGCTGACCTGGGAAGGTTATGCGGATGACAGCTTCGTCAAACAGTTCGAAGAAGAGTCCGGCTGTGAAGTCTCCGCCACCTATGTCGGATCGAACGACGATTTCGCGCCGAAGCTTGCTGCCGGCGGCGGCGTCTACGACATGATCTCGCCGTCCATCGATACCACCAAGATCATGATCGAAGCCGGCTTCGTCGAAGAAATCGATACGTCGAAGGTTCCGCGCTTCAGTGAAATCTACGAGAAATTCAGCACGGCCGATGGCATCAACCACGACGGCAAGGTCTATGGCGTTCCATTCTCGTGGGGATCGATCCCGTTCATGTACCGGACCGACAAGATCTCAGAAGCCGATGCGCCGACATCGCTGAAAGCTCTTTGGGATCCGAAATACAAGGGCAAGATCTCGCTTTGGGACGACAAGAGTTCGCTCTATGTCGCGGCCCGCGTCATGGGCACGATGAACATCTACGAACTGAATGATACCGAGTTGGACGCGGCAAAGGCCAAGCTGATCGAGCAGAAACCGCTGGTCCGCAAATACTGGTCGACCGCCGGCGAACTGGTCGACCTCTATGCCGGTGGCGAGGTGTGGATCTCCAACACATGGGGCGGCTATCAGTCGAACCTGCTGGCCGAGAAGAACATTCCGGTCAAGGAGTTCATTCCCGAAGAAGGCGCGGAAGGCTGGATGGACTCCTGGATGGTCGTCAAGGGCACCGCCAACACGGAATGCGTCTACAAGTTCCTCAACATGGCGATTTCCGAGCACGGCCAGTGCGGCATGTCCAACTACAATGGATACTCCTCGTCCAACCCGGTGGCGGCCAAGAAGTGCATGTCCCCAGAGCAGTTCACCAAACTGCACCAGGACGATCCGGACTATCTGGACAGCCTGCTCCTGTGGGTGAATCTCGGCGCACGGCTCGAGCATTACACCAACGCCTGGAACGCGGTTAAGTCCGCCAACTAACACTCCCGAGGGTGCCGGACGGAAGGCCTTAGTGCCCCGTCCGGCACCACTTTTTCGATCAAAAGGTGACTTGAACGCCATGGGCAGCATTATTCAACTGGACAGATTGAGGAAGACCTTCCCCGGCGGCGTGGTCGCGGTGGACGATGTCAGCCTGGACATCGAAGAGGGCGAGTACGTCACGCTGCTCGGGCCATCTGGCTGCGGCAAGACAACGGTGCTGCGCACGGTGGCCGGCTTCGAGAGCCCAGATGCAGGTTCGATCTACCTCGCCGGACAGAACGTGACCGAGCTGCCGCCCTATCGGCGTCAGGTCAACATGGTGTTTCAGGACTACGCGCTGTTTCCGCACATGACCGTGTCGCAGAATGTCGGATACGGCCTGCGCATTGCCGGCATGCCGAAAGCCGAAATCGCCGACAAGGTCCGCAAGGCGCTCGACCTTGTCGAGATGAGCGACAAGGGCGAACGGCAGCCGCATGAGCTTTCCGGAGGCGAGCGCCAGCGGGTGGCGCTGACCCGGGCGATCATCCGCGAGCCGCAGGTGTTGCTTCTCGACGAGCCCCTCTCCGCTCTCGACGCCAACCTGCGCGAAGCCATGCGGGTCGAGCTGCGCCACCTGCACCAGCGGCTCGGTCTGACATTCGTCATGGTCACCCATGACCAGACCGAAGCCCTTGTGATGTCGGACCGGGTGGTGGTGATGGAAGCCGGCAGGGTTGCCCAGAGCGGCACGCCGGCCGAACTCTACGACCACCCATCGAGCACCTATGTGGCAAGTTTCATCGGCACTTCAAACGTGCTGCGCGGCCATGTTGCCGCCAGCGGCGCGAAAGACATCACCATCAATTACGGCGCCGATCATCTCAAAGCGGTGCGCAACGGTGCCGCCTATGCGGACGGCGATGCGATCTGCATGACGATCCGCCCGGAAAAAGCACGACTGCTGGCGGGCAAGAAATCCGATGCCAAGGCCAATCTCCTGAAAGGCACCGTGGGCGAGACCCTGTTTCACGGCAACAGCGCCCGGGTGACGGTCGATCTCGCTTCCGGCGACACGTTCATGGTCGACCTCATGCTACCGAATACGGCGGCCCAGTCGGACCTGCCGGTGCGGGGCACGGCGGTGACCGTCGCGGTGGACCCGGCGAACGTCAACACCTTCGCGGATGAGGCAGCACGATGAGGCTGCAAACGCGCAAACGGCTGGCCGCCATAGGGGTTCTGTCGCCGCCGCTCCTGTGGGCGCTGGTGTTCCTGTTCATCCCCTATCTGATCATGTTCACCTACAGCTTCTATCTGAAGAAGTTTCCGACCTTCGAAGCGGCCTTCCAGTTCGGTAATTACGCGCAACTGCTGCTCGATCCCCAGTACTACCAGGTGCTTCTGCGGACTGCGAAAATCTCCATCATGGTGGCGATCTTCTCCGCGTTGCTGGGCTATCCGTTCGCCTATTTCCTGGTGTTCAAGATCAGGTCGAACCGGATGCGTGCCCTGCTCTACATGGCCGTCATCGTGCCCTTGTGGGTGTCCTATCTGCTGCGCGCCTACACGTGGAAAACCATTCTTGGCAGCGAGGGCATACTCAACTCGTTCCTTGTGACGACCGGAATTCTCGACAAACCGACGGATATCTTCCTCTACAACCAGTTCTCCATGGTGCTGACGCTCACCTATATCTATGTGCCGTTCATCGTGATGCCGGCCTACGCGTCGCTTGAGAAAATCCCGCGCAACCTGATCGAAGCGTCGAAGGACCTGGGCGTCAGACCGCTTAGAACCTTCTGGTCGATCACCCTGCCCCTGTCGACGCCGGGAATTGCGGCGGGCATGACGATATCGTTCTGCCTCACCTTCGGCGACTTCATCGCGCCGATCCTGGTCGGCGGACCGGATGGCTTCATGATCGCCAACGTCATCACCGCCCAGTTCGGTGCGGCATTGAACTGGCCCCTGGGCGCTGCCCTTTCGATTGTAATGCTGGTTGTCGTCTTGACCATCATTTCCCTCTCCGACCGGCTGCAGCGGTCCGGCAAACTTGAGATTGCGTGAGGATTGACCAATGGCTGTTGTTGAAAACATCGATGCAGTGAGCGGCTCGAAACTCACACTCGCCGACCGGATTTCGGAACGGGGAGGCTCGGGCTTTCTGGTCACGCTGGCGTGCTGTGTACTGGCGTTCCTCTACCTGCCGATCGCGGTGCTGGTTGTCTTCAGCTTCAATGACAGCCGCACCCTCACCCTGCCGCTCACCGGCTTCACCCTCGATTGGTACGAGAAAGTCGCGAACAACACGGATCTGTTGAACGCCATTGGCAACTCCATCTATGTCGCCACTTTCGCGGTTCTGGTCACCCTGGTGATCGGCATTCCCGCGGCGTTCGCCCTCGACCGGCTCAACTTTCCGGGAAAGACCGTGTTCCGGCGGATGATCTTGATGCCGATCGCCCTGCCCGGCGTCATTACCGGCATTTCAATGCTCAACCTGTTCCGGATTATGGGCATCAATCTCAGCCTGGAGACGGTGATCCTCGGACATGCCACCGCGCTTCTGGCGGTGACGGTCACCCAGATCTTCGCCCGCCTGCAAAGGCTGCCGCGCTCCATGGAAGAGGCGTCAGCCGACCTCGGGGCCAACCCGATTCAGACGTTCTTCTTCGTCACCCTGCCGAATATCAAGGCGGCAATTGTCGGCACCGCTCTGATCTGCTTCACCCTGTCGTTCGACGAAATCCCGGTGACATTCTTCCTGACCGGCCGAGAGAACACCCTGCCGATGTATATCTGGTCGACGCTCAGGCGCGGCATTACGCCGGAAATCAATGCAGTCGGCACGCTCATCATCCTGGTGTCGCTGGTATTGATCGTGATCTCGGTCTGGCTGTTGCACGAGCCTGAGAGAAAATAGCCGGGACTGTCTCAACCGTTCCCGGCACAGCCTGGAATGAACGTTAGGCCACGGCTTGGGAGGCTTTGGAAAAACGGAAACCGCGATAGCCCTCGGCCGCCACGTCGGTGCAGATCTCGCGGTATTTGCCGGCGCCGCCGATATAGGGCATGAACCCGCGCGGCTTGCCCTCAACGTTGGCGCCCATGTACCAGGAGTCCGCTTCGACATAGAAGGTGCCCGCCACCACGTCGTTGAGGTGGTCGGTCCATCGTGTCTCGTCCTCTTCGCTCGCCTCGATCACGTCCACGCCCGCTTCGCGCATGTGCACGAGACAATCGGTGATCCAGTCGACGTGAAGTTCCAGGGACATGAGGACGTGGCTCATGACCGACGGACTACCGGGTCCGGTGATGGTGAAGAGGTTCGGAAAACCGGCCATCGCAATGCCGAGATAACTGACCGGCCCGTCCTGCCACTTCTGCCGCAACGCCTCCCCGCCGCGGCCGCGAATGTCCATTTTGAGCAAGGTGCCGGTCATGGCGTCGAAACCTGTCGCGAAGACGATGACGTCGAAGCCGTGCTCGCGGCCGCCCTGCACAAGGCCCTGTCCGGTTATCCGCTCCACCGGTTGCTCGGAAATGTCGACCAGTTCGACATTGTCGCGGTTGAAGGTCTCGTAGTAGTTGGAATCGACACACAGGCGCTTCGATCCCATGGGGTGGGTCTTCGGACACAGGAGTTCGGCAACGTCAGGGTCCTCGACGGTGGCGCGGATCTTGTCGCGCACGAACTCGGCGGCGGTTTCGTTGGCCTCGCGGCTCATCATGAGGTCGGAGAAGACATTCCACATGAGCAGGCCGCCCTTGTTCCACTGCTCTTCGAGAACGGCAATGCGCTCGTCGTGCGTGAGGTCGGCGGCGGAAGGGTGTCCGCCCTCGTTGTGAAAGCCCGAATGGGTGCGCCGCTCACGTCCGCGCCAGTAGTCGTATCGGCTCTTCCAGTCCGCCTCCTCCTCATCCGTCAGCGGGCGGTTCCAGGCGGGAACGGAAAAATTGGCGGTGCGCTGGAAGACCGTCAGATGGCCGGCCACTTCGGCAATGACCGGGATCGCCTGAAGACCCGAGGCACCGGTGCCGATGAGAGCAACCCGTTTGCCTGCAAAGTCGACGCCCTCGTGCGGCCAGTCGCCGGTGTGGACGCAGTGCCCCTTAAAATTCTTGATGCCGTCCACCTCCGGGAGCTTTGGCGTCGAGAGACATCCGGTCGCCATGACGCAGAACGCCGCGTCGAGCGTCTCGCCGCCGTCGGTGGTGATGGCCCACCGACCCGCGGCCTCGTCGAAGGTGGCCGAGGACACTCGCGTGTCGAACTGGATGTCGCGCCTGAGATCGAAACGGTCAGCAACATGCCGGGCATAGTCGAGAATTTCCGGTTGCAGCGCGTAACGCTGGCTCCAGCTCCATTCCTGCTGCAGGTCGTCGTCGAAGGAAAAGGAGTAGGACATGCTTTCCACGTCACAGCGGGCGCCGGGATAGCGGTTCCAGTACCAGGTGCCACCGACATCGCCGGCCGCCTCCAGCACCTTCACCGAGAACCCCTGTGCACGCAGACGATGCAGCATGTACATGCCGGCAAATCCGGCGCCAACGACGATCACATCGAAGCTGGACGATGATCCTTGTCCGGTGTCTGTCGCGGTCTTCAGCATGCAACCTGGCTCCCGTCATTCCCCGGCCCGACGGCACACAACCGTCACCGGGCAGACCATGATATCCTCATCGACGCGCGAGAGCCACAGGCGGTGCAGGCTTCCGTGACTATTCAAAACGATCGATGATGGCGACGCCGGTTTCCAGAAAGCTGTTCATGTTGGGGAGAGCCGCCGTGGCGTCCCTTAAGGTGATGGTGCGGCCGATCAGTTTTTCCGGCTGCAGTTTACCCGCCTCGATCATGGCGAGCATGTCGGCATATTTGTGGGGTTGGAGCCCGTAGCTGCCGAGGATCTCAAGCTCCTTCAGGACCACACGGCCCATCGGAACGGGCGGCAATGCATCCTCACCCGCCATCAGGCCGATTTGAACATGCTTGCCCTTTTTCGCCAGGCATTCGATCGAGTTCCTGCACGTCACAAGGCTGCCCAGCGCATCAATCGATACATGCGCGCCACCGCCGGTGAGATCGGCAATGGCACCGGGCGTATCGTTGATTTCGGCAGCGTTCATGGTGTGCGTCGCACCGATCGAGCGCGCGAAGTCGAGTTTGTCGTCGGCGATGTCGATGGCAATCGTGTTGGCGCCGAGGGCTTCGGCGATCATGATGGCCGACAGGCCGATACCGCCACAGCCGTGCACGGCAACCCATTGGCCCGGCCGCACTCCGGCCTGAAAGGCCAGCGCCCTGAAGGATGTCGCAAAGCGGCACCCGAGGCTGGCGGCGGTGGTCAGGTCGACGGCGGCGGGCACGGCCACCAGGTTGGCGTCGGCGAAGTCGATGCCGACATACTCCGCATAGGACCCCCATCGCTTGAAACCGGGCTGGAACTGGTCGTCGCACATCTGGTGATCGCCGGAGGCGCAGTGCGCGCAGGTTCCGCAAACGCCCATGAAGGGCATGGTGACACGGTCGCCCTGCTTCCATCTGGTGACGCCGCGGCCAACCGCCGCCACAGTGCCGGCGAACTCGTGGCCCGGCACGTGCGGCAGCTGGATATCGCTGTCATGTCCCATCCAGCCATGCCAGTCGCTGCGGCAGACGCCGCTGGCACAGACCGCGATGACCGCGCCAAACTCAGACGGCTCGGGGTCGGGTACGGTTTGAACGCCGACCTCGCTTTGAAACGCTTCATAAACCGCTGCGCGCATTGTGTTTTTATCCTGTTCTGAACCTTCGACAGCCGCTCAGGCTGACCGACCGGTCTTCACGTCCAATGGGTTTTGCGGTTCTCGCCGTGGCGCCCGACATGCGCCTCCGCCAGCAGGCACAACATTTCAAATCCCAGCGCCGCGCTGGTGTTGGCGGAAATGCCGTTCGGATCGTAGGGCGGGCAAAGCTCGACGATGTCGGCGCCAACCATGTCCATGCCCCTCAGACCGCGCAGAATGAGCAGCACCTCGCGGGTGGTGAGGCCGAACGGTTCGGGCAACTGGGTCCCGGGCAGATACGTCGCGTCAATACCATCGGTGTCGAGGGTCAGGTAAAACGGTCCATCACCGATCACGCGCCTGATTTCGTCAAGAACGCCGGAGACACCCGCTTCGTACACTTCGGCCATCGGCATGACACGCATGCCGGATTCACGTGAGAAATCCCAATAGGCGCTCAGTGATCCTCGAATGCCGATCTGGATCGTGCGCTCGGGATCGATCGCCTCGTCGAGCGCCGCATTGAGGAACACCGAGCAATCATTCAGGAGGTTGCCCTGGAAGCTGCCGCGCGCGGTGTCGGCATGGGCATCGATCTGGACCAGACCGACCGGTTCGCCGGCGGCCAGCCCCTTCAGAATGGGATGGGTCATGGTGTGCACGCCGCCGACCGAAAGCGGCGCGACACCGGCGCCGCGAAAACCCGCATAGACGTCGGCGATACGGGCGATGCACGCGTCCACGTCATGCGGGCTGTCGAAGACAACGTCGCCATGATCGGCAACACTGCACAGATCGAAGGGAATGGTGTTCCAGGCATCGTGGATGGGTCCACGCACTTTCGACCACTCGCGGAACGACCGCGGGCCGAGCCGCGTGCCGGCGCGCACCGGAGCGCTGGCCTCGAACGGCACACCGACGACGGCAACGTCCATGTCGGCCAATTCCGACTTTCGCGGCGCGTTGTAAAAGCTCATTTCTCCGCTATAGACGTCGGAGAAAACCGGCGCGCCCTCGGACTCCATGCGCTTCAGGAACGCATCGATGGCCGGATCCGAGCTTTGCAGGAAGTCGCCTTTGGCCAGCGCCTTCAGTCTTTCGCGCTTATCCGCCGACAGTCCGCCCATCTTCGCCCTACCTCCACATTGCCGGCAGTTCCCCGTTGGCCTGGCCCCAAACAGTTCCCGCCCGGTCGGTGTCGAGTTTGTAGTCGGTTGGCGCAATGTCAAAGAACTGCGCCCCGAGACGCCTCGCGGCGGCAAGCGGGTCGGCGGGATCGCTGGCGACTTCGCCGCGTTTGTTGCCGACACCGGTGACAACCCCGACAAAATCGTGATGCAGGTAGCGGCAGAGTTCGGACATATGCTGCACGATCGCCAACCGGGCCGCGAAATTGCTCTCTTCGGCGCTCAGGATCAGGGCGGCACGTTTCTTGGGAAGCCGTGCCAGAACGTCTTCAACGGTGGGCTCGCTGTCGGAGATGAAACAGAAGATCCGGTCGATAAAAGCCTTCAACTGGGCGGACATGCCGTACCACCAGATCGGGGTCGCATAGGCAACCCCGTCCGCCGACAGATAAAGGTCGGAGAAGAGGGGCCCGTGCGTGTCCTCGATGGTGCATTTGCCGGTTTCGCCGGACCTGCACTTGCGGCAGTCGCGCAGCATATGCGTGACATGGTCGTTGAGGTCGACGACGACCGCGTCGTGCCCCTGCTCTCTCGCGCCCTCGGCCATGGCATCGGAAAGCGCCCGCGAGTTGCCGTCGGAACGAGGGCTGGAGCTGAGCACAAGAAGACGCCGCCGGCCGTTGCCGGACCATGCCGGCAGCGTTGCATGTTTTTGATCAGTCATATGATTGATACCAACCCCTGTGTGTTCGCCCCCATCCTTCCACTTCAGCGCCGACCCTATCAGAGCATTCGGAGCGTCTGAAGGATGACGGCAGTCACTACCAGGGGCTCCCCGGCGGCAACTGCCCCAGTTGCCGCAACAGACCCATCGTGTCTTCGTTGTACCACCACTCGGAGATGCGGCCATCCTCTACACGGACGATATCAATCCCGGTCAGCCGCACCCTGCGTCCGGTCGGCTCGATGTTCAGGAATGCTCCTTCATGGGTGCCAGTCAGGACAAAACGCCCCGTTACCCTGTCGCCCTCGGCGATCAGGTCTTCAATGTCCTCATGCATGTCGGGAAAGCCTGCGCGCCACTCACGAACCAGCCGCTTGAAGCCATCGCGTCCCTGTGGCCAACCGTCGGGAAGCTGGTGATCGACAAAGCCCGGCGTCACCAGTTCATCAGCTGCATCCGCATTGCCCCTGCACCAGAACTCCTCATAGAAACGGCGCATCAGCGCCTTGTTTGCTTCGAGTGACATAACCGCCCGTCAGGCCAGGACTTCGCCGCGTTGGGCGGCTTGTGGCTCGGTCGTGGGGCTTGGTGCTGCGATCTCCTTGCCGATAATCTGCGACAGGAACATGGAAAAGAGTTCCCGCTCCGTGGTGATGTCCAGCTTGTAGTAAAGCCGGTGGCGATGGTTCCTCACTGTTCCGGCGCCGATACCGAGATCACGGGCAATATGCGCATTCGGGTATCCCACCAGGATCAGACGCACGATATCGGTTTCGCGCTCGGTCAGGTTCCAGCGGTTGCGAAAGATCTCCAGTCCGTCCTCCAGCGTGAGCTGCAATGCGCCGGCACCACGGTATTCGACTGTGAGGATCTTGCCCGCAGGAGCCAGGGGAAAATCCGCGGCAAGGCCCTCCCAGTGGGCGACAAAGTCGTCCAGCAGGGCGACCTCGCCCTGGGTGTTTCCCGAAGCGCTGTTCAGGAGCCTCCGGTACTGGGCCGTCGACAGATCCAGTTGCCGCCAATAGGAGCTCTCATGCACGACGCGTCCAAACTGATCGAGGATCAGAAAGGCATTTTGCCCGCCCGCCAATTCGCTGTCGCCGCGCGCGGACGCCTGGGCGAAGGCCCGGTCCACATGCAGTTTGTGAAGTGACGCGACCACGGGAAGGATTTTTTCGATAGTCCCGCGATCGGCGCGGCGGAACCGAACCGAGCGCCGTTCGCAGCACACGGCGATGGAAACACCGCCCGGTGCGGGCAACAGGATGGCGAGTTCATCGAAGATGAATGCCGACTTGAAAAGTTCTACCATGTAGCGTTCATCGGCAGGCGCACCCGCGCCCAGAGAGCGCAAACTCACGACGCATGGCTGGCGCGTTTCCCGTGTCAGTTTCCGGAGTGGGTCCAGCGCATAGAGACTGTCGAGATAAAGCTGAACGCTGTCATCGGTCATGGCCTCGTTGACAAGGAACGACGGCTTTCCGAAAGGCGTGTAGCGCATGACCAGATGGTCGCGGCAGCCGGTCAGACGGGCCAGGAGTGCCGCAAGATTCTGGTAAAAGGCCGCCGCGCCCGCGTTCTGCACGACTTCGGCGAGCGCAAGATTGTATTCTGTTGAGTCAAGCGCGAGAGTCGCGCCTGCATTTTCCGCGTACCCCACATGCATCGCGACACTATACATCTGCGGCGGCGGTTGACCATCCTTTTGCAAAGGCTGGTAAATAGCCGCTATCGGGCCCCGCCGCCCAATGGTAACTGCCGTCACCATTGTTCCGTATCGGTTTTTCCGCGTTACTCCCCGCTGGACAAACCGCGAGCAGCGTCTCGCAAGGACAAAGACCATCGCTCGTCCGCAGTACGACGAAACAGGGAGACCGAAACATGAGCAGCGGCGCCACCACCTTTGACGAAAATGCCTTCACCGGCCTGTTGCATGCCGGAATACATGGCACCTTCATGCGGCTGCCCGCGATGCCCGCTAGTCCGGATGCCCTGAAAGATGAGAACATCGACGCCGCGGTGCTCGGCTTCCCCTGGGACGCCATGTGCATCAGCCGCACGGGGACCAACTACGGCCCCCGCGCCATCCGAGACGCGTCAGACCAGTTTTCTTTCTACAACGCCTCTTACGGCCTCGACCTCAACGATCACTACAAGATGGCCGACTGCGGTGACGTGCCGGTGGTGCCGGGCAGCGGCGTGACCACGATGGACCGGGCCGAAGCCATGGTTACCTCCATCCTGGACGGCGGCGTCATGCCGATCACCATCGGCGGCGACCATTCAATCACCATCGCCTGCGTCCGTGCCTTCGCCAAGAAATACAAGAACCCCGGTCTGGTTCTGGTCGACATGCATTTCGATACCGCCATCGATCTGGGCGGCGAGGAACTCAGCCATTGCTGCCCGATCCCGCGCGCCGTCGACGCCGGCTTCAATCCGAAGAACATCGCCATCGTCGGCACATCGGGATGGATGAACCCGAAATCCGAGCTGAAGTACATTCAGGATCAGGGCATCACCCTGATCACCCAGGAAGAAGTGCTGGAAATGGGGATCAAGGCGGCCGCCGACAAAGCCGCCGCGGTGGCCAACAACGGAACTGACGGCTTCTATCTCACCTACGACATAGATTGTATCGATGCGGCCTATGCGCCGGGCACCGGGGTGCCCTCTCCGGGCGGATTTACATCGCGCGAGGCGATCATGATGATCCGCGAACTGTCGAAAGCGGGGATCCAGGGGCTCGATCTGGTCGAGGTGTCACCGTCCTGGGACCACGACGGCATCACCTCACGGCTCGCGGTTCGGCTGATCCTGGAAGCTCTGGCGGGCAATGTCATGGGCAAGTCCGCCTGATGCAGGCCCGCTTGCCTGTTGCCCGTGCGTTTCGGCGTCAGACCGCCGAAACACACGTGGACATGCTATGGTAACTGCCGTCACCATTGTTCCCGGTTCGGTTTTCGTCATTACTTTAAACTGGGTAAAACCTCAAAGGTCATCGGCATGGGATGATGATCGTTGCTTGCTTCTCACGGGGGCTCGTTCGGAGGCTGGGACACGGTCGCAACCTCCACAGACACGGTGCGCCTTTGGCGTGCAATAACAATAACCAACGGGAGGAATTGGAATATGAGCATCAGATCCTGGCTTTCGGGCATCGGCCGTTGCGTCGGCGCCCTGGCCTTTGCATTGACGCTGTTTGTGGTGGGGTCCGCATCCGCCGATACGATCAAGGTCGGCGCACCGGTTCCCCAGACGGGCCCGTTCGCAAGTGACGGCGTCGTCATGGAAAAGGCCATCAAGCTCGCGGTCGACGAGATCAACAAGAACGGCGGGTTGCTCGGCAAGCAGCTCGAGGTTCTCTACTTCGATATCGGCGACCTGACGCCCGACAAGCTGCAGGCGGCGGCCGCCAACCTGATCGACCGAAACAAGGCGGATATGGTCATCACCGGCTACGGTGGTTTCGGCCCGGACATTCCCGCGTTCTGCCCGCATGACGTACCGTTCATCCACCTCGATGCGTTCTCCAGCGTCGTCGATCTGATGAACAGCATGGGCTGCACCAACATCTTCAACATCTCCGACATCGAGGCGGCCTATGGCCGGGTGATCTTCGATCAGATTTCGGCGCTTGGCCATGCGTTCCCGGCCAAGAAACTCGCAATCGTTCACGGTCCCTACGAATGGGAAGCGGGCCTTACCCAGGCGCTGGCCGACAAGGCCGTTGCCGCGGGCTGGGAAGTCGTCCTGCAGGAAGAAGTGCCTTATGAGAGCGCGCAGTGGCCGGGCATCCTGAGCAAGATCCGCAACGCCGCCCCAGGGCTCATCCACATCGAGATGCTTGATCCGTCTCTCACCAACACCTTCATCCAGCAGTACCGCCAGAACCCGGTCAAGGGCGCTCTGATCAACGCCGGCTATGCCGCCAGCATTCCGGCCTTCGGTGAGGTTGTCAAACAAGGCGATGTGGACGGCGTTCTCGGCATGACGCTTTCCGCCCAGCTTCCCGGCGCCGAGGGCGATGCCTTTGTCGAGAAATGGCACACGGCCTATGGCGAAACCCCGCCCTGGAGTATTGCAGCGGTTCTTTACGACGGTGTCTACATGTGGGCGGACGCGGTCAAAAAGGTCGGCAACGCATCCGACCACATGGCGGTGAACAAGGCGATTCAGGGTCTGAACCACAAGGGCCTCACCGGTGTGCTCGCCATCAACGACCGCTACATGATCCCGACCAACGACGACACCCAGCCGGCGTTTCTGCTACAGGTGCAGGACAAGCAGTTGAAGCCCGTCATGCTGGGGACGAAGAAGATCGGCGACTTCATCACCCCGTCCTGGGCGCAATAAACCACGTGGCGTGGCGGCGGGGCGCAGCACGCTCCGCCGCCACGCGGCCGCCTCTGAAGAGCGCCTTATGTCGGAGCCAGCTCCCGCAACGTCGACGAACGCCGATGTACTCATGTCGCTGAACGATGTGGTGCGCCGATTCGGCGCCCTGCGCGCGCTGGACGGCGTGACCTTCGACATCATGCAAGGCGAGATGCTGGGCGTCGCGGGTCCGAACGGCGCCGGCAAGACCACCCTGCTCAACGTCTGCACCGGCGTGCTGCCGGCAACCTCGGGACACATCACTTTCGATGGCCAGGCCATTCGCGGCATGCCGCCCAACCAATGCTGCCAACTCGGCATCGCGCGCACCTTTCAGATACCGCAGATCTTTTCTTCGATGACCGTGCGGGAAAACGTGGCGACCGGTGCCGAATTCGGCATTGGGCAGGGCGGCGGCGGCAATATTGAGGCGCATGTTTCCGATGTCATCGATCTGGTCGGCCTGACGCCTCAGCAGTCGAATTCCGTCACCGATGCCGACCTTCTCACCCGCAAGCGCATCATGCTGGCCGCGGCGCTGGCGACGCGGCCAAAGCTCCTGTTTCTTGACGAGCCGCTCAGCGGCCTCAATGCCGATGAAGTCGACAGCTTCGTCGCCCTGTTCCAGCGCCTGCATGCCGCGCTCGACCTCACTTTCGTGATCGTCGAACATAAGGTGCGAGCATTGGCGGATCTGTCGGAACGGATTTTGATTCTCAATTTCGGCTCGGTCCTGATGATCGACACGCCGGAACGGGTTCTGAGCGATGAACGGGTCATCGACGTCTATCTCGGGACCCGGAACCTTGCTTAGCGTCCGCGACATCAATGTGTTTTACGGCGATTTTCACGTCCTGCACGGGGTGTCGCTCGAAGTCGGCAAGGGTGAACTGGTTGCCGTCATCGGCGCCAACGGACACGGCAAGAGCACCCTTCTGAAAGCCGTTTGCGGACTGGTTCCGGCCGCCGACGGAGACATCGTCTATGCCGGCGAAAATACACGTGGCCGCAATGCGCCGCAGCTGGTTGAGCGCGGGCTGGTGTATGTGGCGGAGGATCGCCGGCTGTTTCCCGACATGACCGTGAAAGAGAACCTTCTGCTCGGCGCGTTTCTCAAACGCGGGCGCGAGCGCCAGGACAAGACGCTGGCCCATGTTTACGAGCTTTATCCCCGGCTTCGCGAACGCGAGAAGCAGCTGGCGCGTACCCTGAGCGGCGGTGAATCGCAAATGCTGGCGCTTGGACGCGGGCTGATGTCCGCACCCGACCTCATCGCTATCGACGAACCCTCGCTCGGGCTGGCGCCCAACCTGGTCGACAACATGCTTCAGACCATTCGCCAACTGAAGGAAGACGGCATGACCGTGCTGCTCGTCGAGCAGAGCCTGGCGCTCATCGAAGGCGTGGTCGACCGGATCTACATGCTTGAAGAAGGCGTCATTTCCGAAGACGCGGCACAGTCCGCGAAACCGGCGGGCTGACGGCGAACCGCGATGCAGCAATATATCGAAATCTTCATCGGCGGAATCGCACAGTCAGCGGTTTACTGCATCATGGCCTTTGGCCTGTCGCTCATCTACGGCACGGCGCGGATCCTCAATTTCGCGCATGGCTCGCTCTATACAACCGGTGCATACGTCGCCTGGGTTCTCACCGTGGGCGGGCTCGGCCTGCCCCTCGTCCTGGCGGTTCCTCTGCTGATCGTCATTCTGTTCACGGCGGGCGCCGCCCTTGAACGGGTGGTCGTGCGGCCTCTGCGGTCTCTGCGCGACTGGAAAATGAGCACCATGATGGTGACGCTCGGCCTCGCCTTCGTGCTCGACAATGCGAATCTCCTGATCTTCGGGCCGGTTGCCAAGCCGATGCCGGCGTTTATCGACGGCACGGTGACCATTTTCGGCGCCATCATTTCCAGCTATCGCCTCGCAGTGCTCGGCATCGCCCTTGCGGTGCTCGCGGCCCTGGAGATCTTCCTGCAGACCACCCGGTTCGGCCAGGCGGTGCGCGCTGTCTCCCAGGACACACAGGGCGCCGCCCAGGTCGGCATCGACGTCAACATCATCTTCGGCTTCACCTTCGGCCTTTCGGTGGTCCTCACCGGCCTCGCCGGTTTCCTGCTGGCGCCGATCTACCTGATATCCCCGCTTGGCGGATGGGTGCTTTTTCTCAAGGCGTTCGTCATCGTCGTGTTCGGCGGGTTGGGCAGCACGAGAGGCGCGGTGATCGCCGCGTTCACACTGGGCCTGATCGAAGCATTCGTGGTGCATCATGTCGGTGCGTCATGGACATTGCCGATCTGGCTCGTCACCCTGCTCGTGGTGCTGATGATCCGGCCCCAGGGCCTGATGGGCGTATGGGAAAAGTAAGGCGGAGCCGATGAAAGACCAGACCGCCGCAACGGCGAACCAGATGACCAGGCGCCAGCCATCCGCGTTCAGCAGCCTGACCTTCTGGGCAATCGTCGGCGGTCTCGCGGTGCTCGGCATGTTCGTGGACGACCCCTACATGCAGCACGTGCTGATCCTGTGCTTCCTGTGGGCCATCGTTGCCGCGGGATGGGATCTGGTGCTCGGATATGCCGGCATCTACAACTACGCCCAGCTCGTCTTCTTCGCCGCCGGCGCCTACGGTTCGGGCATGCTGGCCGCCAAGCTCGGCGTGTCTCCGATCGTCGCGATCCCGCTTGGCGGCATATTCGCCGGGTTCATGGGGCTGCTGATCGCCCTGCCCTGCCTGAGACTGCGCGGCGAGTACATCGCACTCTTCACCTTCGCGGTTCATCTCGCGATGCCGCCCCTGATCCTCAAGACCAAGCATTGGGGAACAGGCGGCAACACCGGACTTCTGGGCATTCCGCCGATTGACCTTTTTGGGTTCACAATCGGCCCGCGCGACAAACTGGCGTGGTTCTATCTGACCCTGGCGGTGGCGTCTGTCGCCATCTACATCATCTATTTCATTGTCCTGCGCCGGCGCATGGGAAAGGCGTTCGTCGCATTGCGCGACTCAGAAGACTTTGCGCGCTCGCTCGGCGTCAGCGACTTCCGTTACAAATTGCTCGCGTTCATGTCCTCGGCGCTCATCACCGGCCTGGCAGGCGCGCTCTATGCCCATTACACGACCGTCGTGACCCCGAAGATCCTCGGTAACGAGTTCTTCCTGCTCGCCATGGTGATGCTGGCCATAGGCGGGATCGGGCGCTTCCCGGGCGCCGTGCTGGGCGCCTTCATCGTGACCATCGCCAACGAGCTGCTGCGCAGTGCGGGCAACATGCGGCTGCTCCTGCTCGGCCTGGCCGTGGTGCTGACCGTGCTGCTGCTGCCGAGCGGGATTGTATCCCTGCGCGAAAACTTTCAGCGCCTTTGGCGCAAGACGAGGGCCAAGCAATGACGATCGACTCCGGCCGCGCGACAAGCGGCAACCAAGAGCGCCTGCGCGCCGCACCGCAGAGCGTTTATACCGATGCCGCTCTCCTGGACGAGGAACAGGCGGCGATTTTCGACCGCGACTGGGTGTTCATCGCCCGGGCCGGAGCGGTGCCGGACGCCGGCGATTATCTCACCGCAAAAGTCGGCCGGCGGCCCGTCTTCATCGTCCGGCAGAAGGACGGCTCGATCCGGGCCTTCGCCAATTTCTGCCTGCACCGATATGCCAGACTGCTGGACGGATGCGGCAGCGCCAAACGTATCGTATGCCCCTATCACTCGTGGACCTATGACATGTCCGGCGCGCTGATCGGGGTCAGCGAGCGTGAAGGCTTTGCCGACGTGGACAAGGCGGATCTCGGTCTTCAGGAACTCAGCTGCGAGGTCTGGCTTGGCTTCGTGTTCGTGTCGCGCAATCGCGATCTGGAACCCGTGGCTTCACGGCTCGGCGCCCTGGCCGATCACCTTGTGCACTACGATCTGTCGGCCTGCGAGGACCGGTACGCCTTCCACGAGGAGGTTTGGGCCGGCAACTGGAAACTGGTGTTTGAGAACTTCGTCGAGTGCTATCACGTAACCCACGCGCACAAGCGTTCCATCGGTCCGACCAATCCGACCAGCCTCGCCGAACAGGGACCGCAGAACCACGACCACTTTTCGGTGCACTACAACCCATATGGTCCAGACGACATGCCCGAAATCCACAATCAGGACCTTGATGAGAACGAGCGAAGCTATCTGCATGTGATCGGTGTCTACCCGAATTTGCTCGTTGCGGTGGATCCCAACTTCGTCTGGTGGATGATGCTCGAGCCGGAAGCGATCGACCGCACCAATTCCCACTGGGGGCTTTCGTTCTCACCGCTTGCGATGCGGGGCATGAAGGATCCGGACGGCTATGCCGAAGCCGTGCGCGAGACCATCGCCATCGCCACCGAGGAAGACAAGGATATCGTCGCACGGGTTCAGGACGGCGCCGCTTTCGGCGCCAGCGAGCCGGGCTTCCTCCATTCGTCGCTCGAGGTCTATGTTAAGGAGTTCCGCAGCTACCTCGACCGTATGCTGGGTGGTTGACCGGCTGACCGGCTGACGCGAATGCCTTAAAATAGAATCGCAATCCCCGCACCTGATGCGGGGTCCAGGGTGTTCCGGCACTGCCATGCCACCTGGCCCTGGGTCCCGCATCAAGTGCGGGACACGCTGCTCTTGAATGGTCGGTCACGGACCCAAAGCCGGCCGCCGCGATAATGTTCGAAAATGAAGTGTTGCAGATGCCTGCCTAGCCTCCGCGGCCCGGCCGCGGCACAGAAAAAGGCCGCGGAGGTTACTCCGCGGCGAGTTTGGTTACCTCTTGAGGCAACCAGTGCTGGCTTACGGTCCGTGGGACGCGGGGGTCTCAGGCCGGTGCCTCGCTTATTTTGATATGTACACAGCTTTGGCCAGTTGCTTGGTGATGGCGTCGAAGGACGACACCAGCTGGGCGTTGGTTTCGGCGATGTAGAAAAACTCATCTGGATTCGTTGCGCAGTCGCGCAGCCGGTCTTCGGTGTCCTCGTCCTGCAGATCGAAGGCGACGGTGATGACCAGGATGCCTTCGTTCTTGATGCTGGTGCACATGGTTTCGAGGTTCTCCTCGCCGTTGGCGACAGTGCGCGAGCCGTTCGGGCCCCAGGACTTCTGGGTCTGACGGCCGTCGGTGAGAAGCACGATGGCCTTGACCACTTCATCGTTGCCGGAGGTGGCCTGGGTATAGGGCGCGTTGGGCGTAAGCAGGTGCCAGCCGAATTCCATGCCGAGGGCGATGTTGGTCCAGGCGTAGGGGCTCATGTCATTGAGTTGCGCGATCGTACCGAAGTGATCGTCGGTCAGGGGACGAACCTCAAGACCACGGGAGATGTAGCCGTTGCAGCCCCAGTCATTGTGCGGATCATCGACCTCAATGCCCCACTTGGTGTCGTCATCTTCGACATTCGGCGTTGTGGACTTTGTGTTGAGAGGATACAGGCGGTCGTAGGTGCAGCCGGTCCAGCTGCCCGAGCCGGTCTGATTGGCGACATAGTTCTTCGGCAGCGTCGTATAGACGTGATGCGAGAATGGCACGAGGCCGAATTTGACCTCTTCGTTCTCACCTTCTTCGGTCAGGGTTTCGATCAGTTTGATGGCCGAGTCGCGCATCGTCTGGTACTTGCCCTTCGAGTTCATCGACCCCGAATAATCCAGAACCAGCACAACTTCGCCGTCCTTGAGCGAAGGAATGGTGATTTCCGTCGAAGTGGACACGTCGAGCTTTTCGATGCCGGCCACGTTCATGATGGTGGTGGGGAGATTGGCGTCGACACTGGCAATGACCTTGCCGTCTTCGATGTCAAAGATCGGCGTCGCCGGTGTTCCAAGCTTCTCTTCAGGATAATTCGCGTTAAAGACGGTCTTGCCCGCTTTGATGCGTTCCTCGTCTGTCAGTCCGGGAGACGAGGCCGCGGCCAGGGCGCCGGCATCAAGAGCGGCCTGAAGGCGGGTCTGGACGATATGGGCGCGGGCCATATCGACGGCGGAACCGGCTGCGATGAGGAGCGGGACAGTTGCCAGAGCGAAGATAATCGCAACGTTACCGCAGGTGTCCGCTTTGAAACGGTTCGCAAGAGAGTTGAGAAATCCCTTTTTGAACATGATCTTACCGCCTCCTATTACCGCATCTTGTGAGCCTGATTTCGTGCTATTGCGAAACAGGCCGTTGGCATCTACGGGGTAAGGAGCAAGCGGCGTGCCGAACCGGCGGTTCGAGAGCCGGCAGCGCTGGTTATGGTTTCCGTTTGGTTAAATTTCGGACGCAGCGACCCGGAACGCTCAGGGCGCGTCCGGTAGTTCGTCCAGGGTCCGGCGGATCAGGTCCGCAATGGCGAGCGAGCCCGCATCGCCGCGGCCTGTCAGGCCTTCAACGGCGCCGCGGCGTTCGGTTTGGCCCTTGTGCTGGCTCACCTTCACCTGCGCTTCAACGCTTTCGACCTCCAGGCCGATGACGACGATTGCAGTGGTCATGGCGCTGAGCTTCCTGGGGTTCATCTTGGCGCTGGTCCAGGGCTGCTTGGGCAGGAGGCGTTCTTCGAAGACGGCGGAAAGCCGGTCGACATGGCCCAGTGTGCCAGATTGCGGCAGTACCCGTGCCCGGCCTTTCAGATGAACCGCCGTATAGGCCCAGGTCGGAACCTGATCGGCTACGGTGTACCAGTCCGGACTGATATAGGCATCCGGCCCCTGGCAGACCAGCAAGGCCTTGCAGCCCTCGCCGATATGTTTGTGGGCGGGATTCACCCGGGCAACATGAAACTCCGCATAGAGTTTCGCATCCGCCCTCTCCTCCAGAAGAAACGGGACGTGAACGCCGAAGGGCGCATCGGGCGCCGGCACCACCAGCAGGCCAAAGCCACGGTCTTTCAGCAGGTCGACGGCCTGAGGTGTCTCAATCTTGAACGCGGGATGAATGTACATGGACAATCCGGTAAGGAGCACGCCGTTTTAGGTGCTGCGGGCAAGATCTGTAACATGCGCCGGCAACGGCGTTCCACCGTTCAGCCTGGGACAAGGTACCGGAGCGCCGAATTGCGGGACGACAGGCAGCACGCCGGCCCACACCGACAATGCATAATCTTCCTCATCATCGCCAGGCGGACCGCTGCGGATCTTGGCCGAGGCTTCCGCAATCGGCATGGACAGAAGCGTCGTCGCTTTGAGTTCCTGATCAGTCACGGGGCGCAATTCGTCCCAGCGCCCCGGAAACAGGCCATCGGTAAAGACCTTGAGCCGCTCCAGCTTGTCACCATCGCCCTCGACCTTCCGCGCCGTGCCGAACAGCATGACCGAGCGGTAGTTGATGGAATGATGGAACCCGGAGCGGGCCAGAACGAAGCCATCCATATGGGTCACCGTCAGGCAGACTTCGGCGCCCTCTGACTTGCGCAGCATCCGGCTGGCCGACGAGCCGTGCCAGTACACATGATCGCCCTCGCGCCAGTAGAGGGTCGGCGTCACATAGGGGCTGCCGTCAATTGTGTAGCCGACATGGCAGAGATATCCGGCATCGAGGATAGGGTCGATTGCCGCCCGGTCATGGGCACCGCGCTGGTGCATCCGGCGCAGTCTGGTGCGGTCACTCGGGGCTTCGGCGGTCATGGTGCGGGTCTCCACGGTTGCTGGTTTGACTGGTGCTCCATATAGATCCAACTGGCTATTCAAAAAGTGCCAATTCCTGTATATTTGAAAATACCACTTGAGAGAGACCTTCGCCGTGCCTGCTGCACAGAATGCAACGCTCGTGTCTGTCGCCCTGGATGCCGCCCAGGCGCCGCCGCTCTATGTGCAGCTGTTCGAACAGGTGCGCGACCTGATCCTGTCCGGCCGTCTCAAGCCGCGCCAGCGGCTGCCGTCCACACGGGCGCTGGCGAAGGATCTCAACGTCTCGCGCACCACGACACTTGCCGCCTATGAGCAGTTGATGAGCGAGGGCTATATCGAGGGCCGCGAGGGGTCCGGCGCCTATGTGGCCGCAATGCTGCCGGAAGATCTTCTGCTGGTGCGCACCCGGAGCGACGGGGTGGCGTTCAATGCCCAGGCCCTGGACGGCATCGACGACCGCGAAGAAAAAACCCAGATCCTGCCGTTCAATTCCAGCGGCCAGGATGTCCGGCTGTTTCCGTTTGCCGAATGGAGCCGCCTGCTGGCCAAGTCCTGGCGCTCGCCGCGACCGGAACTCCTGCACCAGCAACGCGGTTTCGGTCACCTGCCCCTGCGACGCGCGATTGCCGCCCACCTGCGCGAGTTGCGCGGAGTGGAATGCACTGCCGCCCAGGTTGTCATTACGTCGAGCGCCGCGCAGTCGGTATCGTTCCTGATGAGAACCCTGCTCGGCCGCGGCGACACCGTATTCGTCGAGGATCCGGGCTATCCGACAATCTACCGCGCCCTTGAAGACCTTGGCGCCGCAACGGTTGCAACTCCCGTCGACGCTCAAGGCTTTACGGTTCCAGACTACGATCGTCCCTCCCCGGCGCCGAGCGCCGCAATCATCACCCCGTCGCGGCAGTATCCGCTGGGCATGACAATGCCGCTTGCCCGCCGGCTCGAGGTCCTGAACTGGGCGGAGGCAACCGGCACCTGGATCATCGAGGACGACTATGATTCCGAGTACCGCTATGTCGGGCGACCGCTTTCGGCGCTCATGAGCCTGGATCGCAGCGGCCGGGTTATCTATGTGGGGAGTTTCTCAAAGTCCATGTTCAAGTCCTTGCGGCTTGGATTCATCATTCTGCCGCTGGCGCTGATCGACCGGGCGCGTGACACACTTTACACATTGGGCACGAGCGCATCGGCGAATGCCCAGCCGGCGCTCGCCGAGTTCATCGCGTCGGGGCAGTTCGCAGCCCATATCAGGAGAATGCGCCGGATCTACTCCGAGCGCCAGCAGTCGCTGCGCGAGGCGCTGGACACCGAGCTCGCGGGCCTCCTCGAGGTTCCGCGACAGAGTGCCGGCATGCATCTGCCGGTGTTCTTCTCAAAGGAACTGGCGGCACGGATTTCCGACACGCAGGCCCGCGTGTTGCTGGCCGGCGCCGACGTGACCGCTGAGCCGCTGTCGCCGCACTACAAGGAGATGAAGCCCAGGCAGGGTCTGCTGCTGGGCTTCGCGGCATTCGCGCCGGATGAGATCCGCGCCGCGGTGCTGCGGATGGCGCAGGTTCTGAAATAACCTACAGGAACTCTTCCACATAGAAGCTGTACTGAACGAGGCCATCGGCGCCCTCGATGGGCTCGAAATAGCCGCGAATCTTGCAGCCGACATGGGTGTTGGCAAAGGTCAGCTCCGAGGGGGTCGCATATTCCGCGAAGTCCGGATCAAAGTAGACGTCGCTCGAGTAGACAACGTTGCCGTCCTCGTCGCGCAGCTCCAGTCCACCGCAATTGTAGGTGTCGCACTCGTACTTCGCGGTGACGTCATAGATGTCGTCCTCGTCCGCCTCGTCATCGTCGCCCTCGGCAATACCTTCGATCTCTTCATCGCCTTCAACATCATCGCCGTCTTCGTCGGCTTCGGCGACGTCGTCTTCGAGATCCTCGTCCTCGGAGTCGGCGAAGTCCTCTTCGTTGTCATCGGCATCATCATCGTCTTCGTCGGCGACCTCTTCTTCGCCGTCTTCGTCGTCGCCCTCGTCATCGATACCGGCGATTTCGTCGTCATCGTCCTCTTCGTCCGACACTTCATCATCGAAATCTTCGGCATCCTCGTCGATTTCGGCGACATCCACATCTTCATCTTCGATGATATCGCTGCCGGGAATGAGATTTTCGACAACCTGATCGATGCCGGTGTTGACGCCGGGAATCGGGAAATTGTTGTCGGACGGAACTGCGAATGCCGTCGCGCTGGTGGTGAGCATCAATGCGGCTGCAAAGCTCACCGTGAGGGATTTCCTGAGTTTAATCATGATGTTTCCTGCTTTTGATAATGGCCCCGTATGCAGGCCGTTGCTCCACATGTTGATAAAGATAATGCGAGATTTGAAATTCAATGTGATTCACATCACAAAAAAGTTGATGAGGCGAAAAAAATGCCGATTGACGCCAAAACTGCGCTTTGATGGCGTCGAAAATTTCGAT